>JAHJDJ010000058.1 GCA_018812585.1 bacterium | reverse complement strand
TTCAGCGAGCTTTTAAATCCCTAACCAAAAGAAAGATTTTAAAGGTGATCGGTTCTGCAAAAGGCGGTTCCCGGAAATCGAAAAGGTTTGAGATCTGTCTTAAAAAGGGAGTCAGAAAGTCTCCCTTTAGAAATGCAAAGGGAGACAATTTGTCTCGGTTTAACGCCCAAAGGGAGACAATTTGTCGTCGAAAGGGAGACAATTTGTCTCCCAATCCCTTAGAGGAACCCTTAGTAAAAAATACTCCCCCTACCCCCCCAGGGGGAAATCGAGTCACAAGAAGTGACATCGATGAAATTTTTAAAATCTGGTCAACTCACGGCTCTCGACTTAAACAACCAGGAACGAGGGGGTATGACACCCTTGTAATCCAGATCCGAAAGTGTCTCAAAGCCAAGGAGTGGAAAGACGATTTTATCACTGCTGTCAAGCATGCTAACCAGAGCGCATTTGCGCGGGGCGAGATAAAAGATTTCGCAGTCACATTACGTTGGGCTACAACAAACTCTAAAATAATTTACCGGATGCTGGATTGGAAGATAGAAACTCCAAAAAAGGCAGACGGTCGCGAACCTCCTCCCCCACCTGAACCCACTGATGACGGATGGGAGAGGTTTAGGTCTGCATGGGGCCAGATGACACCTGAACAGCAGCGTCACTTTGAAAATCAAGCGGCTCCGCTCTGTGAGATAAAGCATGGTGAACCATTTTACGCCAAAGAACTGCATTCGCATTGCAAAACAATCTGGGAGAAGAACCGTGAATGAAATCTCAACTGAAGTGCTTAAACTCGCCAGCGATCACCGGACACCTCCGGCGATCCTGCGGCAATTGATCAAATCCAAACCGTCGCTTGCAGTCAAGGTCGCTATTAGGAAGCATCCGAACTGCCCGCCCAGCTTATTCCAGGAGTTAGGAAAGCAGCTTGAGAAGGTGTTACCATATGAAGCGTTATCAATCAAAAAAGGGGGAATTTGCAATGGCTGAAGACCACGACATCGAAGTTGGGAAGATCCAGAAAAATGCGACGGAAGAAATTCATGTCCTCGCCAGACGATACAAAGGCTATCGTTTCATCGACCTGAGAATCCGGGCTCAGAATAACGCTGGTGAGATGGTGCCAACGGTAAAGGGGCTTGCCGTCAAGCCAGAGGATGCAGGTGCTTTAATTAACTTGATCCAGGAAGCAGCACAGAAAATCGAGGAGTTGGGATGATTTTCTTTCCCAGAAGATTAAAACAACTATTGCCGATAATTATTTTTTTTTCAGGGATGGGTTGTAATATTCACTCAATTCCTCTCTCCTGCTAACCTATATATTACTCAACACCATATAAACCTTCTCTTATGGGTGAGAGCTATAACTGTAATAGGATGCGGGTGTTTTGGACAGGGGTAGAATTAGGGGGGGTGCAGGTGCTTACAGGTATTTGTAGTCGAGAAACAGATGAAGTGGATCTTTTCCTGGTTGATCTGAAATATGCCAGGGATCAAGTAAATAAAGCCCTCTTTGGCTGCGTCACGTTAGCGTAGAGCCGCCAAAATGGGGAAGTCGGTACTTGGTGTTGCCTTGAAAAAGAAAACTCGTCCTGTGAGACACACTTGTGCTAAAAAGTAGGGGGGTAAGCAAAAACCATGAATTACAACACAAAACCAATGAAAGCAATCCGACAATACTGCTATGATTGTTCTAGGAAATCTTGGCGTCGTGTCCGGGATTGCGAGAACACTGATTGCGAACTCTGGTATCACCGGTTTGGCAAGAGATATAAACCTGAATTTGAAGAAAAAAGTAAAAGTGAACAGGTCAAGGGGACTATCCAGCAATAATGGAAACTCAGCTTTTAAAAGGCATTCTGGAAGAGTTGAAGGCACTTCGCAAAGAGGGCAAGCTTCAAGAGGTTTTCGATCTGCGTGAAGCGGCTGGTTTTCTGCGCATTTCAGAGAACACATTGCGGGGCTGGACGCGTGAGCGGAAGATTCCCTTCTCCAAGGTCAACGGAAGCCTGCGTTTTAAGAGATCGAAACTGGAGCGGTGGCTGGACCTGAACGAAATTCCTATGCAATAAAAAAGATCACAGATTTAAGGCTTGAATTGGAGTTAGAAGTGCAGTACATTATCTTCTGCAAAAAGGCTGTTTTACCAGTCGGTTCTTTGAAATATCAGACAAGGAGGTAAAATGGCATCGCTGTTTAAAAGGGGCAAAAAGTGGTATATCACCTGGCACGAGGACGGTCAGCGTAAAATGAAGTCCACAAAGACAGTTGATAAACAGCTTGCGATGGAGGCACTTCGGAAGTTTGAAGAGGAGAAAACCCGAATCGATCTAGGTCTCGAACCGGTTGTGAAGATCCAGCCGATAATGCTGTCACAGTTCATCGAAGTTTACCAGGAGGATCGGCGGCGTATCGGCAGGTCAAAGCAGACCATCACCATTGATATGCTCGCTTTAAGGGGACTTCTAAAATTTACAGGTGATTGCAAATTGGAAACTGTCTCGACGAATACTGCACTGCGATTTCGTGACCATTTACTCGCAAGAGTGAAATCTGCGACTGCCAGTATCAGGCTGCGGGCAATTCGATCAGCATTTAGTTGGGCTTCTGATAAACCTGGTGAGCGTTACCATCGATTCAATCCGTTCGCCCAAAAACGGATCATACCAGCTCCTGAAAAACGGAAGCTCCCAATATGCCTTTCTCCAGCCGAGAAGATCCGTCTATTCAATGCAATTGAAGATCAGGATCATCGAAACCTGTTCAGCTTCTTTGCACTTACAGGATGTCGGAGGAGTGAGGCTGTAAACCTGCAATGGTCAGACATCGACTATAAATCTCACCAAATAGTAATCCGTCAATCTAAGACTGGCAAAGAAATAGTGATACCGATCAGCTTGGAGTTGATACAGGTGCTGAAGAGTCTCGACCTATCGAAACCGAAACCGTTCAATTATAAGAGGGATTGGATTACACATCTTTTTGAAAGGTACCGGAAGAAAGCTGATCTTCCAACGCGATTTCATTTGCACTGCCTGAGACACACAGCAGCGGTGGAGATGATCCGCAAGGGCATACATCTACAAAAAGTATCTCAGATGTTGGGACACGAAAGTGTTACCACAACGGAGATATATACTCGTCTTCTTCCTGAAGATTTACGAGATGCAGCCGAAGCTTTGACATGCATCGGTTAAAACTGCAATACTTTTGCAATACCTGGAGACGAAAATACCTCGAAATCCACCAAAATCTAACATGGAGGACATTGAGGTAAATCCAATATTTACTGATTTTTAAGTTGTGACGATGGTGGGAATCGAACCCACGACAAACGGCTTAAAAGGCCGCTGCTCTACCAGCTGAGCTACATCGTCAAGCAATTGTTATACAGGGACTTAGAAAAAGGAGATTTCTGGTGAAATCTTTCCGTGGTATTATACTCTAAATATTTTGTCCAGCTTTACCTTTTTGCCAGCCAACAAGGTAACAAACTTGTTCAGACTAATCAAGCACATTTTCCGATTTGATTTATAATGCCTCCACTTATCTAATAAAGCACCTTGGACGGCTCGTAAGACCCCTTAATTGAGAAATCTAAAAGAGGTGTCTTTCAAGTTTGCCATTTCTTGGCTTGCCATTAAGCAGGGAAGGGCTCTAAGCGATTAAAAAGATATAAAGGGTAATGGCGAAAAATCGAAGGGTACGGGGGCCTCTTTACTGCGGCAAAACCGAAAAGCAAGTGGGAATCATGTTCCACCGGTATGGGAAAATATGGGTTTGACGCTCCCTGCCAGTTGAAAAACACCGGTAGTACTCCCCACAAGGGGGCTCAGTTCCACTCGGTAGGTATATATGAGGGGCACACACACGTAACGGGAACCCCACAGAGGTTTCGTGCACTCAGAAGACCATGTTCTAATCAATCAAAGTTGTCCTGTCACAGAGGCAGCAATCATTGGTGATTAGATCTCAATTAATTTCGACAGAAAATATAATATCTTTATTGAATCTCCTTGTTGGGGGAATAAAAATATTGAGCCGATCCCAATCGGAATCGGCTCATCGTAAGGAGTAATATAAACCTAACCTCGCATCGTATGTTTTGAGGCGTGTTCCGATTTCACCTGTGGTCAATCAGGTGAGGACGAGGAGGGTATATATTGAGTGCCTCAAATTCATTCCCACAACGAACTTTTTATTTCCCATTCGTCTCATCGAGGATCGCGATGGCTTTCTCTTTATCGACGTCCTTCATGTATGGCAATCCAGTTATTTCAGATGCCTCGCGAGTCAAACAGGCAAGATCATCCCTGGTCATGTAATCCAGGCTGAACTTGCGGCTACCGCACATCAATTGTCTCAATCCCTGCGCTAAACGTTCGTAATAGGTGTAGAGACCTATCGCGCCCGTCGGGAGTTTCTCGAATTCTTTATTACCCAGTTCCTTGCGCAGATCGGCCGCGGTCACGAAAATCTCGTCCTTCGTATTACCAAACCGTTCAACGTAAACCGGGACCTCGTTATTATCAATGGTCCGGCCGAGGGTTTTTCCTACCATGGTGGCAGCTAATGGGGATCTCGCCATACCGATCAACTTCACGAATGGCGCGCCAAGGGCTAGACCTTTAAACATCTGATCTTCGAATGTAAATCCACCAGCCAGCGCCAACGCCGGGACATGCTCGCCGCGGTCAGCCAGACGCTTGGCATACTGATACAGCATGGAATGCAGTTCAACTGTCGGAACACCCCATTCATTCATCATGCGCCAGGGGCTCATACCGGTACCGCCACCAGCGCCATCAACTGTAAGTAAGTCGATATTATACTTGGAAGAGAATAAGACGGCACGGGCTAAGTCAGCAGGACGGTAAGCTCCTGTTTTTAAGAAAATATACTTGGCACCGGCAGCGCGCAGTTCTTCAACACGCTTAGCGAAACCCTCTTCGGTCACCATACCGACGCGCGAGTGCCTCTCGAATTCCTTAAACGAACCTTTTTCAAAAGCTTCGATAACGTGTGGATCGGTCGGATTGGGCAACACCACATAACCGCGTTCGTATAATAACTGGGCTTTCTTCAGATCGGTAACTTTCACTTCACCACCGATATCTTTGGCTCCTTGACCCCACTTAAGTTCGACGATTTCGACGCCCAGTTTTTCAATAGCGTATTCCTGGACGCCTAAACGGGTATCTTCGACGTTAGCCTGAACGATAGTAGCGCCCCAGCCATCAATCTGGTGATCTTTGAACAGGTTGACTCGGCGTTTCAGATCAACAGTATCAATGATCCGACCTTTCTTAATAACTGCCTGCGGATCCATACCCACAACGTTTTCACCGATGGTTAGACCAGTTCCTGATAAGGCAGTGCCGATGGCCAGGCCTTCCCAGTTATTCTTGGCGACGTTTGTCGATCCGATGCCCGGAATCATTATAGGAAGCTTGAACTTCAGACCCTTATCATGTCCGAAGTGAACTTCAAGGTTGACTGCTGGAAAGATGGCCTTGTCACTGTCTGCTTCAACCCCCAGGGCTCCTACACAGGTACCCATGATATTGATATGAGAATAGTCAACAGGGTAAACTTTTTCCGATGCTGTAGTGATTACACCGAAAGGTTGTGGATAGATAACTTCGTGCCCGCGATAAGCTGATTTACCTATTTCGCACATGCCAACGCAGCCATCGACACAGGTTACACACATGCCCGATATGGGAGTAACCGAATCTTCAGTTCTATTTTTCGTCAGAGTAGCAGCTGATGCATTTATTCGCGAGAGAGTCGATGCCATCGTTAACTCCTTATTCCTCTTTAGAATTATTATTATTTTTCTATTTCACAGGCGACGCAGGGATCCATGTAACACATCATATCCCCGAATTTATCTTTATCAAGACAGGGAGCGGCTATATTGGCACAACCGCCACAAACTGCTTTGTCAGGTTCTGTGTAAGTACACCTGAGTTGACATGCAGGACATACGTACATACATCCACCGCAGAGGCGGCAAACGTCGGATTTTATATCGAAAGGTGTGCCTATACTGCGGGTTTCGCCGCGGCCTCTAAATCCGATGGCTTTGGCAACCATCTGCTCTTCGCACATGCGCACGCACAGTCCGCAAAGGATACAATCCTCGTGTTCCTGTCTGAAACGCTGCTGGCGGACGTTATACTTCGATGCTATATCCTGAATTACCTTGGACTGAGGACACGAAGCCAGGAGAAGTTCGATGATCATCCTACGAGCACGATTCACTCTTTTCGAAGTCGTTCTTACTTTCATTCCTTCCTGAACAGGATAGGTGCAGGATGTAACCAGTTTGGCGCCGGCGTCTTCACCAATTTCCACAACACAGAGCCGGCAGGCTCCGTACGGCGATAAACCCTCCATGTGACAAAGCGTAGGGATTGGAAAGCCCAGGAATTGAGCGGCTTCCAGGATGGTTGAACCTTCTTCAACTGAAACATTCAGGCCGTTTATTGTCAGTTTGATCATATCGGCGTTTCCTCATCTGTCACTAATTCGACCGCTTCTTTTTTCGGCTGTGTAAATTCAAGATCACAGCGGAGACAGCGTCTTGCTTCATTTACCGCCTGCTTTTCCACAAGCGTCTTTTCCACCTCAATGAAAGAGCCAAGGCGTTGTTCAACCTCTATTTTGGCAGCTTCAGCTCTACACACACCTTCGGATTCTTCTTCAGTAAGTGTGCATGGTGGTATATAGACACTGGGAGTTCTTTTTTGTACCGGTTGTTGCAGTTCTTCGCCTCTGATGTAGCGGTCAATCATAACAGACGCGCGTTTTCCTGCGGCGATCGCATCTATAACCGTGTTCGGACCCGTTATAACATCGCCGCCTGCGAAAACGCCTTCGCGGCTGCAGCATAGCGTGTTTTTTTCCGCGTTCAATGTGCCATCCCAGTTCAGCTGAATCTCGGGTTCGCCTTCAGGATTTATAGAATTGGTGTCAGGCTGTTCGCTGATGGCTATAATCAGGTTGTCCAAGTTTATGGTGTATTCACTGCCTGGTATTGGTATCGGACGGCGGCGACCGCTACTGTCAACTTCGCCGAGGCTGTTGCGTACACATTGTAATCCCTGAATATTTCCACTCTCCCTGATGATTTTTGTGGGAGTCACCAGAGTCTCTACCAGGATACCCTCTTCGATGGCTGCGTCAATCTCCTCGGAAAATGCGGGCATTTCTTCACGCGTGCGACGGTATAGCAGGACAACGCTCTTGACATCCTTCTGCCGCAGGGCTGTTCTGGCTGCATCGAATGCTGAGTTACCGCCGCCGATTACACCCACACGACCTTTCGCCCATTCTTCACCGTCCTGGTTATAAGCTTTCAGGAATTCTATAGAAGGAAAGACACCCTTGCTGTCTTCACCATCGAGGTGGAGACGCTTACCTTTCTGCGCTCCGATGCCAATGAAGACAGCTTTAAATCCATCCGAGAAAAGGCCTTCAACAGTAATATCTTTGCCCAGCTCTGTGTCGCATTTCAAGGTGACGTTTTCATCGAAGATCGCATCAATTTCTTTTTCCAGTACTTTATGGGGCAGCCGATATTCAGGAATACAACTATTTAGCATACCGCCAGCATGGTGATCGGCTTCAAAAACAGTTACCGGGTATCCTAACAGCGACAGGTTATGCGCGGCAGTCAATCCTGCAGGTCCTGAACCAATGATTGCCACTCGATCCGTCTTCTTCTCTTTAGACCGTTTTGGTTTATATACAGAAGCATCTACATTATCGGTTACAAAACGTTTCAAAGCGCGAATGGCAATGGGATCAGTTCCAGTTTGTCCCAATTTGCATCGCTCTTCGCATTTGTGATCGCAGACGCGCGCGCAGATGGACGGGAAAGGATTATACTCCCTGATGGCAATATAAGCTTCTTCATAGTTGCCGTTTGCGATATGAGCCACGTAACGCCAGGCTTCGGTGCCAACCGGACAGGCGGCTTGACAGGGAGCGCCGACCAGTTCGCGGCAGACACCCGCAGGACAGCGTTTGTTGTTGATATGCTCTATATACTCTTCACGGAAGTATTTAATTGTAGAAAGGACCGGGTTTGAAGCTGTCTGTCCGAGACCGCACATAGTGGTATCTCTGACTACCTCAGCCAATTCTTCGAGTAAATCAATTTGTTCTAAGGTGGCGATTCCTTTGGTGATGTCGTCAAGAATCTCATACAAACGTTGAGTTCCCTTGCGGCAGGTGTAACACTTGCCGCATGACTCTTCCTTAAGGAATTTCATGTAATATCTGGCGATGTCCACCATGCAGGTATTTTCATCCATGACGATCATACCGCCCGATCCCATAATCGACCCTACTTTACGCAGGCTGTCATAGTCAATGGGAATATCGAACATGTGAGCGGGGATACAGCCACCGGAAGGACCGCCAGTCTGAACCGCCTTGACCCTGCTCTTACTTGAGGAACCACCGCCTATGTCATAGACCACTTCCTTTAATTTCGTGCCTAAAGGAACTTCAACAAGTCCAGTATTTCTGATTTTGCCAACTAAAGAGAATATCTTTGTGCCGGTATTTCCAGGTACTCCGACCTTAATATAGTTTTCAGCCCCTTTATCTATGATTACTGGTATGTTGGCTAACGTTTCCACATTGTTAATGCAAGTCGGATGCCCCCAGATGCCTTTTTCAATAGGGTACGGCGGTCTCTGTCGGGGTTCACCTATTTTCCCTTCGATTGATTTGATTAACGCCGTCTCCTCGCCACATACAAAGGCGCCGGCTCCGCGTATGATTTCGATATCAAAATCAATGCCTGTCCCTAAAATGTTCTCTCCCAGGAGACCCAAACTCTGTGCTTGTCTAATTGCAATTACGCAATGCTTAATGGCAAGCGGGTACTCGGTTCGTACGTAAATCAACCCTTTGTTTGCTCCAATCGCAATGCCAGCGATTATAATACCTTCAAGGATAGCATGAGGATTACCCTCCAGGAGACTCCTGTCCATATAAGCGCCCGGATCGCCCTCATCGGCGTTACAGATGATATATTTTTGTCCTGAGTTATCCTTGGATTTATGTGCCAATTCCCACTTATTTCCCGTGAGAAATCCAGCGCCTCCGCGGCCTCTTAAACCAGATTTCTGGACCTCTTCAATAATCCACTCTGGATCCAGATTTTCGAGCACTTTGTCCAGAGCAGAGTAACCACCCTGCTCAAAGTAATCCATAACACGGATGGGATCAATCTTTTCATTATCGCCCAGGATAGTCCGTACCTGCTTCTTAAAAAATGGGATATCATCCTGTTGATGGTAACATTTATCCTTACCGGGCTCCCTGTAGAGGAGATCTTCTACTACTTTTCCTGAGACTGCAGCGTTTATTACTTTTGGAACGTCTTCCATCTTAAGTTTAGGGTAGAGATTATGTCCGGGTTCCACTAAAATAAACGGATCCATCTCGCAAAAACCCTGGCAACCTGTAATGCGGATTGAAATTCTATTGAGGAGGTTGTTTCCCAGAATATGGCGCTTCATTACGCGCAGGATATTGTTCGAACCACTTGCCTGTCCCCCTGTACCAGCACAGATCACCAGGCAAGGTTTTGTATCTATTACATTCTTCTCCTTTAAAACGCGCTGGCGAAAATCCTTGAACTCTTCCAAAGATGATAGTCTATTCATAAAGCCAGACTCCTAGCTTGCAGTTATTCATGAAGTTAGAAATAAATCTATTCACTCAGATCAAGCAAGTGACCTTTGCATCCGCGGCGGGGGCAGACTTGCACCACGCCACCACTACGGACAATCATGGGCACCATCGGCGTTCCACATTCAGCGCAGTTGGCTCCGCCACTTAGTTCGGCATGACAATGGGGACAGAACAGATTTAATACTATATCGGGTGGAATAACATGTTCAGACGCAATGTTGTAGCTGCCGTAAAGACAGGACATACTCAAACGTCCGTGTTTTCGATTGAAGGAAGCTGTTACCGTAATGCAAGGATGGCCGTCGACAAGGTTCATCGTGTCCATAAGGCTGTGGTTACAGCGGGGGCAACTGACCTCAATCGGAAAAACACGCTGATCGGTTTTAACCTCGATTTTGTCAATCCCCTCGCGCGTTTTTGCTATGATTTCTGCTACTGCGGTTCTCTTTACATTGGGGAAATAGTGACCATCAACAACGACAACCGGACCTAGCGCGCAAGCTCCTAAGCAGTTAACGGTCTCCAAAGTGAACTCTTGATCCTCTGTGGTTTCACCCGCTTCAATTTTTAGTGATTTTTCAAATTCTTCTGCGATGCTGGGAGCCCCGCGCACATGACAGGCGGTGCCCAGGCAAACAGAGATCAGGTGCTTCCCGCGGGGTTTCAGGCTAAAGGATTTATAGAATGTTGCCACACCGTATATATCGACGAGATTGCGACCGGATTCCTCAGCCACCTGTTGCAACGCTTGGGAAGGTAAATAACCAAAGCTTCGCTGGATATCTTCCAATATAGATATCAAGCCATCCTGGCTCTGTTGATGTTTCTCCAGGATGTTGTGGACAACTTCAGGATTCATCAGCTATATCCAACGGTAATAATTGTGTTCAAGCTCCGCAGCTAACAATACTCTTCACAATGCCAGATACCACCTTCGGGACGCGGATACTTGCAGGTATCGAGATGTGAACAGTTGACGCAGAGCCCCAGAGTTTTTGCCTGTTTAATCGCTTCCGCTTCTTTCTCGAAAACCGCAGCAACTGATCGCAAGATGGATGTATCAGTCGCTGTGATTAGCGGCTTGAGCTCCGTTTCAAATTGTTCACAAAACATTTTCGGATTATCAGGCGTTTCCATGTGAAGACAGCCTGGAACGTAGATGCACGTCAAACATATCCCTTTCAGTTGAGGGGCCGACTCCTCTGTTGCTCCATTGAGCTTCTTTGCTGGTAAATTACTTGAGATCATTTTGTCCTCCATTGCCTTCTATGTTAATGTAAAATGAAAACGAATGCACTGATCATCCTTTACAGTTAGTTCTAAAAGCAATGGGTATGCCAATCGAGGAGCTCATTCAGAACCTTCCCAGAATTCGGCTGTAAATGTGGAGTTTCTTTTTACTAAAGGATTGTAATTGTGGGATATAGGGAGGTTCAGGGTTCTAAAACAATTTCAACGGTATGGAGAAACTGTGGACAAACTGAAGAATAGAAAACGGGGCGAAATGAACCAGTGGGGCGAAACACCCCACTAGTGAAGGAGTATCTATGAGTCCATTTGTATGGTCTTCAATCTTTCACGAAGTGTTTTTCTATCGATACCTAATATCTCCGCTGCTTTGGTTTTGTTGCCTTTCACGCTGGCAAGAACACCGCGGATATGTTCAGTCTCCACTTCCACCAATGTCCGGTTGAATCCTCGGCCATTGTTAGCAGAAAAACGCATTATTGAGGGTAAGTCTGGAACGTCTATGATTGTGCTATCAGTCATTACAGTAAGCCGCTGAATTGTGTTTTCAAGTTCCCGTACATTGCCGGGCCAGCTATAATTCATCAATGCGTTCAAGGCTTTTTCTGTAAAACTCGGTGGTTTGATATCCAATTCTTTAGAATATTTCTCTGTAAAATAATGAGCCAGTAAGAGGATATCATCTTCACGGTCACGGAGGGGAGGCACTGCCACAGCCAAAACATTCAGACGAAAGTAAAGATCCTCCCGGAAAAGCTGTTTTTTTACTAGTTTTAAAAGATCCTTATTGGTAGCTGCTTCAATACGGACGTCCACTTTTCGCTGCTGAGTCGCTCCGACCATGCAGACCTCTTTATCTTGAAGGACACGCAGAAGTTTTATTTGCATTGCCAGACTGGTTTCGCTTATCTCATCGAGAAAAATTGTACCGCCGTCGGCAGTTTGGAAGAATCCCGCTCTTGACTCAGTCGCGCCTGTGAAGGCACCTTTAACATACCCGAATAGCTCACTTTCCAGTAAAGGTTCCGGAATTCCACCGCAATTAATTGGGACAAAGGGCGCTTTTGATCTCTTGCTGCTGTAATGAATCGCACGTGCGACCAATTCTTTGCCTGTGCCGCTCTCACCCGTAATCAGTACCGTCGCCGCTGTATTTGCTGCCTTACGAATTGTACGGTATATGTCCTGCATATTGGGGGATGTACCGATTAAGCCGTAAGGTGTGTCGCGGTCGGGAGCGGGTGCTGACTTTTCCGAACGGTGCAGGTTAAGTTTCCTTAGAGATCTATTCACTGCACTGAAGAGTTCTTTATCCGTGAAAGGTTTGGCCAGATATTCCTCAGCACCGGTTTTCAATGCTTCGACCGCTCCATTAACCGAGGCATAACCGGTGATTACCATGACTTCAGTGTCCTTGAAGTTCTCCCGTATATGCCTGACCAAATCCATGCCGCTGATCTTTGGCATTTTCATATCTGTGATTACCAGATCAATATTCGTAGAATTTAGAACTTCAATCGCCTCATTGACTCCTGGCGCAGTGAAAACTTGGTATCCCTGTAGTGTCAAATTCCTCTGTAATACCTCCAGCGTCGATGTCTGATCATCAACTACTAAAAGCTTATCTTTTCCAGTTTTATAACTCATTCTCGAAAACCTAGCCTTTATTACGATTGGATAAAGGAAATTGAATGATGAATTGCGTACCTTTCCCAACTTCACTGTCTACTTTAATTAATCCTAAGTGAGATGTAACGATACCATGAACAACAGGAAGCCCCAAGCCAGTTCCTTCGTCAATATCTTTAGTTGTAAAGAACGGGACAAAGATCTGCCTTCTTACCTCTTCACTCATACCGATCCCAGTATCTTCTACAATGAGATTAAGAGAATCTTCGGATACATACGTTCTTACTGTAAGTTTTCCTCCCTGGGGCATCGCTTGAATGGCATTTACTACCAGATTAACCAGAACCTGGTTAAGTTGGGCTTGGTCAGCTTTTATTTCGGGCAATCCATCTTCAAATTCTTTCACTAGTTCAATCCCTGCTTTATTGCAGCGAGCTTCGAAAAAATAGAGCCCTTTGGCAAATATCTCATTGAGATTGACCTTTGCCAGCTGCGAGGGTGTCTGGCGAGCAAAAACAATCAATTTTTTAATGATCTCGCGGGCTTGCAGGGTTGCATCCACAATCTTTGACAGGTCGTCGTCTAACTGCAGGGAAGTATCTTGAGACTTTTGAGCTAACTGTGCAAACCCGAGGATATTCCCAAGCGGCTCATTTAATTCATGTGCTACACCGGCTGCTAATTGTCCAATGGTTGCCAGCCTATCAGCATGTCGAAGCTGCTCCTGAAGCTTGTCCTTTTCTTTATTCGCCTGTTTATGTTCAAGGATATGTGAAACCTCACGGGCGATGGCATCAATCAGATGCCGTTCCTCCTTAAGAAATGGCCCTTCATCAAGTTCGCGTTTTTTCTCTGCATAAAAGACCTCCACTTTGCCACACAGCTGACCATTAACAATTACAGGAGCAGCCAGTCTCTGCGGACCCTCCTGGAATAGTTGAGTACAATAGGAACTGTTATTTAGAGTGATTCTTCCAAACGTGATCTCCGGGTACATCCATCCAGGTGGGATCAGTTCAACAATACCTTGCATGATCTCATCGAGAGGTCGGTTGGGATCTTCAATAAGGCGGGCGATGCCATAAAGACAAGTCAGCTCTTTAACTCGTTCACGTAATGCAACTTGAGTTCGTCTGTCGGCTACGGCCAATCCCAAGATCGCAGCGATACCTTCATAAAATTCAATGTCGTAATCGTTGAAAGAATGACTCTCCATACATTTCAAAACAATCAGCCCACTGTTCTCATCATCAATAGTAAATGGGATAAAAGCCAGGGACTTGTAAAGGTCTCCCAGATCAACATCGAAAGATTTATCCGTACTCTCAGTGCGTTGAGATATCGTGATTTTCTGGGAAGTATCACTCACCCAGAAACTGCCCTTATCAGTAATTTCTGAATCGTTAAGTTCGATTTGCAGCTTAGCAGCTAAATTAGAAAAAACATCGAAGTCGGAAACGGTATCGCCATGGATCTCCGCGTTTAATGAACGGACGTCAATTTTAAATGAGATCTCTGGATGCCGTACCCCTTCACAGATAAACCATCTACCGTGTCCTTCTGTCCGAAGTTCGACAGCATCGCACGTGGAATTATCAAGGAAAATTTTCGCTACTTCACGCAGAAAATCGAACCTGGGCAAACCACGATTGGCAAGAGCCAGAATCTGGTGAGCGTAGGTACGAAATTCTTCTAATAAAGCTAAACTGTCTCGGTTTGTTTTCACGGATTGTTTAGGCTTATTATTACGATGATTAATCAGGTTTACTCCATTAGCTTGGACATGAGATATTTGTATAGAATCAGGGAAGGGATTTGCAGGAAAACTACCGAATCTTTTTTGGGGATCCTTACAAAAGTCCTTTTCTTATCTTAATAAATATATAACAATATAAGGATAAATACTTGCAGAAATCAAGAAGAATCCTTGTTTCAAAGTACGGTGTCTAAGTGATTTATGCCGTGAATTCAGTGACTATTTCCCCCTTGTCTGAGGGGCATTTTTATAGTCAAGGATTGTGAAAACCGTTTTCATAGAAATGCCTTGCTATTTGATCCACGATTATGTATGATTAGGTGTTCCCCGTCAGGGCGTTCACTTGGTCAAAATTGCCAAGCTACTGGGGCATACTTCAACCAGAACCACGGAGATATATTCGCATGTGCTACCAGAAATCCTCAGACAGGCCGCAGAGGTTTTAACCTGCGCCGGATAGCCGTGCTACTATGAACGCTACTATAAACTACTCTAAATTACCATAAAATTACCCCCAATTTCATCACAGAGATTGGGGGTATTCTATTTATAACGTTGAATTTAAGCTTATTTTGTGCGTGTTGGAATTCTGCTGTCCTTATGCTTAAAAGGCCGCTGCTCTACCGGCTGAGCTACATCGTCAAGCAATTTTATATCAATTCACCGCGTGTCATTATGGTTGCTTGCTGCTGTGCTCCATTCGAAATAACGCTGACGGGCGTTCCGGTGAATTTTTCAATCGTACTGAGGAAATCTTTGGTCGTTGGCGCTAAGGCTTCGAATGTTGTCTTATCACGGCTGTTCTGCCAGGTTTTCAATCCAGCGTAGACCGGTTCGACTTCGTCCCAGGCTTGCTGGGTTGCAGGAACGCCGCTGATCACACGCCCTCGAATCTGGTAACCGATCCCGACTTTTAACGCTTCCTGACCATCCAAAACATCCAGCTTGGTGACAGCCCACCCATCGATACTGTTCCAGTAGGCCGCCTGTTTCGCGGCAGGAAGATCCAACCAGCCGCAACGACGGGGACGACCCGTAGTGGAACCGAATTCTGCGCCTCTGGCACGCAGTCTCTCAGCAGTTTCGTCATCCATTTCAGTAGGAAATGGACCACTGCCAACGCGGGTGCAATAGGCTTTTAAAACTCCCAGGACGTAATCTATCTTCCGGAAAGGCATGCCGATACCCAGCACCGCACCGCCAATCCCGGGATGTGAAGATGTCACAAAGGGATATGTGCCCAGGTCGATGTCAAGATAGACCCCCTGCGCGCCTTCAAGGATGACTGTTTTATTCTTTTCAATAGCAACTTGCAGCGATGCAACTGTGTCGCTGGCATAGGGAACCAGCATATCCGCCCATGCTTCGCATTGCTGTAAAAACTCGACGCGGTCGGGCAACTCTTTATCGTAGACTTTCTCTATCAGGTGCGTGTGATAATCGTAAAGTTCTCCGCAAACCTTATCCCGCATTCTGGGATTGATCAGCTCGCCAACGCGCACACCACGCCGGGAAGATTTATCTGCATAAGCAGGACCGATGCCGCGGCTGGTGGTGCCAATCTTTGATCCCCCGCGTACTTCTTCCTGATATTGATCGATTAATTTATGGGTAGGAAAGACCAGGTGAGTTCGATAATCAACCAGAAGCCGACCCTGCAGTTCCAATCCGAGATCTGTAACCGCAACGATTTCTTTGGCAAAGATATCGGGATCAAGCACCACACCAGGACCAATCAGACACTGCCTTCCAGGCGTCAATACGCCGGATGGCATGAGATGCAAAATGATCTTCTGATTGTCTCTGTAAATCGTATGTCCCGCGTTGGCTCCACCTTGGGATCTGGCGATAACGTCAGCCTTAGCGGACAACAGATCGACTATTTTGCCCTTACCTTCATCGCCCCATTGAGCGCCTATAACAGCGATCACAGGCATGCAACACTCTCCTGTTTCGTGTTCTTACTTAAGCTATCTGGCCTTGTGCTTTTTCTGCAGCTTATCTGACCTGGCGCCCCATTCGATTAAGATTGGGCTGGCGATGTAAATGGAGGAGTAGGTGCCGATAACGACGCCGATGATGATGGCTAAGGCGAAATCCCGGATAACACTGCCGCCAAATATGAACAGTACCACCACTGCAAACAGGGTCGTGACACAGGTGATGATCGTGCGCGACAGCGTCTGGTTGATAGAGATATTCAAGATCTCTTCAAGCTTCAGCGTCCGCAACCGTTTCAGATTTTCACGGATACGGTCAAAAACGACGATCGTGTCATTCATAGAATAACCGACGATGGTTAAGAAAGCCGCCACGATCGTCAGTGAAATTTCTTTATTCATCACTGAGAATATTCCCAGCGTAATGATGACGTCGTGGAACAGCGCTAAAACAGCACCCAGCCCGAAAATCAGCTCGAAACGGATGGAAATGTAAATCAGAATGAATCCCAGCGAAACCAGAGTAGCCAAGATCGCTTGGGTCCGCAATTCAGCACCAATTTTAGGACCCACCGCGTCAACAGAGCGGACTTCAAATGGATTTCCAGATATATTCTCAGTCAGAGCTGTTTTTATGTTTTCAACCGATTCTTCACTGATCTCTGTCTTCTTGATGCGGATCAGAATTTCTGGTTCACCACCAACTTCGGTGATGCGTTTCACTTCACTGCCAGCGATCCCGATAGTTGCGAGAGCATCACGAACTTCACCTTCAGATACCGGTTTCTCAAAGCGTAACTGAATGGTAGTCCCGCCTAAGAAGTCAATCGAGTAATTCGGGCCGCCGTGAATAATCAGCGAGATGATACTCAACACGATCACCGCTGCCGAGATCAGCATAGCCGGGCGCCGAACTTGAAGAAAATCAATTTTTGAATCCCGAAACCATTCCATGGTTTTATCCGTTTTCTTCTGCTTAAATGCTTAACTTGGTTGGTGAAAAACGTTGTGTGTAGATATCAAAGAACAAGCGTGTGCCTATCAGCGCAGTATACAGCGAAGCGAAAATACCAATCACTAACGTCAAAGCAAACCCTTTGATAGGTCCGGTACCGAACTGGTACAACACGATGCTCGCGATAACGGTCGTAATGTTGGCGTCCAGAACGGTCACAGTCGCTCGGGCATATCCCGCGTCAATTGAGGCCTTTACCGTTTTGCCGGTGCGCAGCTCTTCACGGATGCGCTCATAGATGAGCACGTTCGCATCTACCGCCATACCGATAGTCAGAATGATCCCTGCGATACCGGGCATTGTCAGCGTGCCCTGGAAACCTGCCAGAATGGCCATGATGAAGAAAATATTCAGAATCAGAGCGATATTGGCAAAAAGACCTGCGAAGCGGTAGTAAATCAGCATAAATAAGCCGACGATGATTAAGCTTAGCAGGGCAGAGAATTTGCCCTTGGCGATGGAGTCATGCCCCAATGATGGACCGACCGTCCGTTCTTCGATGAAATCAACTGGAGCGGGTAGAGCGCCGGCACGCAGAACGATTGCCAAATCACGAGCTGCTTCCATCGAATCGGAACCTTCGATGATAGCGCGGCCATCCGGAATCTTGACCTTGATGACCGGAGCCATATAAACGTGCTTGTCCAAGACGATAGCCAGCTTGCGTCCCACGTTAGCGCCGGTGACACGCGCAAAAATTCGCGCGCCTTGGCGATTCATGGCCAGTGAAACGATGGCCTGACCTTCAGAACCGGGTGAAGCGCCAGAACCGATTTCCACATCCGCTTTGGTCAAATACTTACCGGTCATTTCAGGCTCAGACTTAACGACATACATATTCCAGTACTCGTTACCATCCGGCCCCACGATTTTCTCATTCGACCAGATAACCTCAACTTCGCCCGGAATCAACGCGCGGATCTCAGCTCGAGCCAGAATGGCGTCCACGGCACGACGATTCTGATCGATCACTGCAACAGCATCGCCGACGTTGCGCAGTAATCCGTAAAAGGGATGTTCCTCGATCAAACCCTCGGCAACCACCAGGGAAGTATCTTTACCTAAAGCTGATACATCTATTTCTTCGCTGAAAAGATCCCCGGCATCGATTACCTTATCGTCGGCTACGGGCGCTGTCGTCTCCTCTTCAGTCTTAGCGAGGGACTCTGCTTCACTCATTGTGTCAGCAACTGCAAGCAGGCCTTTTTCCCGGCGCAGAAAATCATCGATATCTTCAAGCACTTTCTGTGCAATCTCAGGTTCAACTAACAGTTTGAATTCCAGCAAAGCTGTTTTACCAACCAAACTGCGGGCGCGGGATGGATCTTGAACCCCGGGAAGCTCCACCACGATGCGGCGTTTTCCCTGACGCATAATTGACGGTTCGCTGACGCCGAACTGGTCGATGCGATTCCGCAGAATCTCAAGGCTGCGGGAGATGGCGTCATCAGCTTCGTCACCTAAGTAATCCAGAACCTGGCGATTAGAGGAGCGGGTCTCGTGGAAATAACGCGAGAGCCGTACTTCGCTGCTCTCAAAAACGTCCAGCACTGTCTCATTGAAATCTGCGTTGGGATCCCGCAAGCGGCTGGATATTTCTGCCATCAGGGCATTAAACTGAACATCTTTGTTCTTGGCAATCTGGTCCATCAACTCAACCAGATTGACTTCCAGGACGAGACGCATGCCGCCTTGCAGATCCAATCCCAGTTTCAGCGCCTTCTTCGAATTGGCATCCAATTCGTTGGCAAAATCTCCGATCAGGTAGAGCGCTTTTTCCTGTGCTGCCTCTTTGTCGGCATCGCTCAGGCTATCAGCCTGCGCGATCATGTCCATCACATCCTGACCGCGACCTTCAACGATCGCGCGATTTAGATCCACTTCCGACTGGCCAGTCACGGCGGCCAGAGAGCTGATTTCAGCAGCCTGTTCTTTTTGCAGGCTGTTGAAACTGAAAGTGGGATAGAGGTAATAGACTGCCACAAGGAGGAAAAAGATCGTCAACCCGAGGCGAAACGTTGTATTGCGTTTTTTCATTTCCTATCCGCTCGAAACAAACAGTTAAGTCAAACTTTGCGGGAAAATTTCGTTCCATTTTTAAGGAAACCTTAATATAAATTTATTAAACCAAAAAGTCAATCCTTTTTTGACGAATCTCTTCTCGCATGAAATTGATGCCTTATGATACTAAGACTAATTTAATATGGGACAAAATGATAGTATTAAGCTTGACAGCAATCATTGAAAAGATTATATTAATTCGAGTGAATTTGCATTGGGGGGAATGAAGTCTATGTTCAATTCAGGCAGACGGCGGGCTATCAAATCACTGGATGTGGAGATCAGCCGGGCGAAACGTTTCGGGTATTATGTCGGTATTCTACTGCTGGACGTGGATGCCAGTATTCCCAGGGGGGTGCATAAGGATCTCCCCGGCGTCACGGTCAATGTCGAACATATCCGCAATCTTTTGCGTGAGTATGACATTGTTTTTAAGACTAAACTGCGGCGTTATACCGTCATCCTGCCTCATTTGGAAGAGGGAGAATCCGCCAGAGTTGTGCGCGACAGATTGAAATTTACATCCTGGATAAAAGAATGGGGATCGGTCAATATCGGAATTGCCATTTATCCGGTTCAGGGCCAATCCAGTAAGGAGCTTTTCAAAGCTGCGGAACGGGATTTGAAAGATACAATAGCAGAGGATCTATCCGAAGAAGGAAAGACCTATTAACGGAGATGCCATGTCAGTTGCTGAAAAGATTAAAACTGTTCAGGTTCAAGATGAGTTCCGCACTTGCCTGGTGTGCGGCTACGATATGGGATTTCAGACCTCAGTTGTGCGCGCTGGCGCGGCAGTCCGTGTGATCTTGATATGCCCCGAATGCGGCGCCAGATTCGATATCGGCTGGACAGTCAACCTGCCCAAGGAATAACCTGCCAAGGATCACTGCCAACTAATCACTCTGGATCTCTCGATCCCTGATTGCTGGCATTGATTACATTTGATATGCTTGCTCCCGATAAACAGAATGTCTGGTTGGAAACTTGCCGCAGATTTGCTGCTTCAATAAAGGCAGACCTCTGGCAGGCGCCGCTCTGGATTCTCCCCGATACGCGCCACAAATCCGCCGCGGAACGGGATAGTTTCGCGTTGACGGATGTCGGCGCTATTCCGACGAATAATATCGTTACTTTGCTGCAATTCGCAGGACAACTCCTGGATCTTGCGCCGGTCGAAGTGACTATTTCACCTGCAGAGGCGATCCTCCTCTTACAGCAGGTATTGGCAAAGGAAACACCCACAGCCTACAAAGGCTCGTTCGGCACACCCGGCTTCCTTGAAAGCCTGTGGCAGGCGCTGGAAGAGGCGGAGGCGAGAGGATTCTTCCCGGCTGCCACACTACCCACCGCTGAAGCTCCTGAACCCTCAAAAGATTTGAGATCGATTCAATCGCGCTTACATGCAGAATTGTCTCGATCGGGACGATATACTGCCGGACAGTTGCTTTTTGAAGCGCGATCAAAGCTGCTGAAAGAGCCATTTGTCGACCGCAGTATTGCAGAGATTCTTATTGGTCCATTCTTTGAATTCACCCCTTTGGAGAAAGCATTTATTCAGACCTTAAAGAAGCAGAGCAAAGTTACGCTGACTTGGATAGAGCCATCCTCGGCCATAGACCAGATGTCAGATGGCACACGCCAACTTTTCGCTGTCTCCCCGATCACCCCGGAAGAAGA
>JAHJDJ010000057.1 GCA_018812585.1 bacterium | reverse complement strand
TATCGAGATTGTGCTCTAGATCCCGGATCATTCGTCCGTCAGCCGCCGGACAAGTCCGGGATGACACGGTCTTTGACGATGTGCGGGGGGAAGCACCCCCCGCCTACGGATATAGCTTACCTCCAATATACCACCAGTTTGCGATGATGTCAAGAGATAATTTGGTCGGGATCAGGTTTTTGGGAGTGGATGACCAGGCTGGCTCGTGCAGCCGGGTCTATAATAAAAGAGCCTGCATGATGCGGTCGACCTTTTCATGCAATTGCGGGATTGATCCGAGATTGTCTATGACATAATCGGCCAGTTTCGCTTTATCTTCGAGAGGCATTTGTGCTGCGATGCGCTGTCTAATGAGATCTTCAGTCAAGTTGTCGCGTGCGACGGCGCGCGCAATGCGATCCTGCAGAGGCGCGTTAACTACGATCATGACGTCGAAATAGCTCTGCAAAGCCCATTCGTAGATGAGCGCGGCATCGACGATGACAACTCCTTTTTCCGCCTCTGATCGAGTGACTTCTCTGCGCAGATATTGCAGCAATACCGGGTGGATAATGTGGTTCAGATCAACGCGAGCCTGGTCGTCGGAAAAGACAATTTCGCCCAGTTTGCGGCGATCAATTTCGCCAGCAGACGATAGGATTCCTTCGCCAAATCGCTTAACCAATGCCGACTTAACACTGGGGGACAACAGCGTCTTATGGCCGATCTTGTCACCTGAAACGATATGATAACCCTTTGACTCCAGGTAACGCGCAGCTTCAGTCGCTCCGCTTCCCAAGCCGCCGGTCAGGCCGATGCGCACTATCTCACCACCGCAAGTTTGCCCATGAAACCACCTGAATCGCTGTCGATGCGGAAGATGTATATTCCCGATCCAACTTTTTCGCCGCGGTCATTGTCCAGATACCAGCGCACTCCTCCCGAAACGTTATCAGCGACGTCAATGGTTCTGATCAGTATACCGGAGATATTCAGAATACGGATCGTGCAATTTTCAGTGAGATTGGCAAACATGACGCAGTCTTCACCATCCACCGTGATACCGCTCTTATAGGGGTTCGGGTAAACGAAGGCGTTCTTCAGGTTCTTGGCAGTGAAATTCAGCGCTGCCGAGTTGTGATCGGTATCGATGGGCAATCCTACATTGCTGTACACGTTATGCGCCGCAACGCGGTAGATCTTGCCGAACGCTCCAATCGGTGTGGAGGGATCAACGGTCAAATAAACGATGTGGCGCACGGCGGTATCCAACGCTGCGGATGCCACAATGATCGGCGTGTTGACGCTGACCTGGTTGACAGGATCGACCGTGATCGAGTAGTTGGCGCGATTGGCCAGTTCAGTCTCACGCATTGTTTCTGAGAAGATCAGGGTGATGATTGTCATCGCCGCGTTGGTGAGCGCGGCTTTCAGATATGGGGCAGCCTGCCCGGTTACCGGCGGCACGAAAAATCGCAGGGTATCAGGATTTTCGATATTTGAGAAGTATGAACCCTGCTGATCATAAACCTCATGTATTTTCAGGGGGTATTGAGTAGAATCTTCGAACACCATATTAAATGTCAGAACTGCTTTATGATCGCCAGCATCAGATACGATGGAAGCAGGCTGTACCGAGTTCCCCATGATCCAGTAGTTACTCACGTCCAGAAGCGTCGAACTCATCGGTTCGCTGTACTCCACGGTAACGAAGTGGGGTGGAGTGAAATGGGCAGTATCACCCAGCACGTAGGGCGCCAAATTCGGTGTGGCTTTAATCGCGGGCGTGGGATAGCCTTCCAGAGAATCGGCGCTCTGATCTACGGTGGAGACCGCATAGAAATAGCTCGAATCCAGCACCACGTCCCAGTCGGTGGTGTCTGCTGCCGGAGGCATGATTTCCCCCAGCAACTGTAAAGTCTGAGGCGACCCACCACGGTAAAGATTATATCTATCCGCGCCCTCTACAGAATTCCAGCTTAGATTAACTCGGTCCGAAAGCGCTTCAGCCTGGAAATTAATAGGCGGCGGAGGCCAGAAAGACCAGTTCCCGACTTCCTCAAAACACTTTATCTGCGCGCCGGTATTAAACAAAACCTCTTCATGGCCATTGCGGTTGAAATCTCCAATGACTGCTGTATTACTGTTGCATTCAGGGTAGTACCAGGCGACTTCCAATTGATCGGTCACTGCGCTCCAGTCCACGACATAGAAATCGGGATAAAGACAGAGGAGAATCTCACTATCCGAGTCATCCCCCAGAACGTTTCCTGCTGAGATTCCTGAAGAGAAATCGGATGGGTTTTCTGCGCCGAAGAAGTACATCGTGTCAATGACGGCATACTGATTGTTTTCGGTGTTGCTGAAGATATAAAGCGCCCAGTATCTGGTATCCGCCAGATGTTCACCGATTAAGAGAGTCTCGGTATGTGCCAAGGCAGCGAAGTCAACGCTGCCATCGCCATTGAAGTCGCCATCAGTGAGAAATTCGCCCGTATCTAATTGCGGCAACTGAAATGACCAGGTCAACTGCAGCAACCCACCGATCTGGCGTTCGTAAATCCATAGATTACCCTCATAATCGCCAAACAGGAGTTCCTGCTTGCCATCGTTATCGTAGTCATTCAACTTACAGAAGGGTGGAAAAGTAAAGCTGGTATCGGCGTTGAACGGATTTGAAAGCGTCTGTTCCCACTGTAACCCGCCGCTGCCATTGTTCTTATAAACCTTATACTGGCCATTGACTTCCAGCAGCACTTCGCCATAGGGATAAACGTCGTCCAGATTCATCAACTTAGCGCCCCAGGTATGCCCCGAATTATCTTGCCAGTAAACGTCATCCGGATCAGGGAAAGAAACAGAATCCGGGGCGCTGAATATTTTTGTTTTTCCTGCATACAGAGTCAGAATTTCATCGACTCCATTGACGTCGCTGTCACCGATTGATTTGGGAATTTCCAAGCCGAAGTCTAATCCTAAATCTGCAAAGGGCCAATCATTCGTGGCTTCGAATACACGTAGTCCGGTACGGTTTCCTGACGCGTCTACAGAATCAGCCCAGACTTCCAGATAACTATCCTTGTCAAAATCGCTGACTTCGGCAAAGAGGTAGCCGG
>JAHJDJ010000056.1 GCA_018812585.1 bacterium | reverse complement strand
TGAAAAACCGCCGATACCACAGCGTGTAGAGACAGCAAATGGCCAATTGATCTTCTCAAAAGACAACATTGATTCAGGGCAGACCTACTACTTTAGCCGTGGTGGTCAGCATATGGGTTCGATTTGGGGACATGGAGCGTATCTTGCGCCGGATTGGTCTGCAGATTACTTACATCGCATGGGTCTTTATATCTCTGCCCGCAAAAATGGAATGAGTGAGATTGAAGCCGCAAATATCGCGGTCGCGCCTCTGGCTGCATCCGAACCATCTGAACAAATCCAGCTCAGCCCTCAGGTCGTTGAGGAGCTGAAACCAAACCGCTTCAATGCCGCGACTAAAACGCTAACGTTCACGCCTCTTCAAGCAGAAGCGTATGAAGTGCTGAAGGGGTACTATGCGAGTCTATTTAAATATGGCGATGATCGAATGGGGCTGCAGCCCGGTATTGTGCAGACAGATCAGGAAGGTTACAACATCGCCAGCTTCTTCGCCTGGCTCGCCTGGGCTGCAGTTACTAACAGGCCGGATTCCGACTATACATACACAAGTAACTGGCCGGCGGACCCTCTGGTGGGAAATTACGCGATGCCGGGCACATTGATCTGGTCAATAGTGAGTGTAATCCTATTGATCTTCGCAATAGCCGCTGTAATTTTCTTTTACCTGAAATACCTGCGCGAGGATACTTACGAAGCCCAGATGGTCACACACTTGGACGAACCCCGTCCCACTGGCAGTCAGAGAGTGACACTTGCCTATTTCCTGGTGGCTATGCTGCTTTTCGC
Source organism: bacterium (assembly GCA_018812585.1). Classification (GTDB taxonomy): domain Bacteria; phylum Electryoneota; class B3-LCP; order B3-LCP; family B3-LCP; genus JAHJDJ01. Next base: position 10,754 of record JAHJDJ010000056.1, on the reverse strand, counting down.
AATTCAAGCGATCGGCGGATCTATAACCGGGCACTTCACTGTAGAAGGCACCAGCTTTTTCGGCATCTCTCTGGAAAAAATACTACCCTATGCTGCCATTCGAAGTTGGCACGTCCAGCTTGCTGTGTTCTGGATCGCAACCTGCTTTCTTGCAACGGGTCTCTTTATCGGACCGTTCGTCGGGCGTGAACCTAAGCTGCAATCCTTCTGGGTTAAAGTCCTTTTCGGGGCGATAGTTATCGTTGTTGTAGGAGCTCTTTCAGGAACTTACATGTCTGTACAGGGAATGTTTGGAGGCGAGGGTTTTCTCTTCGGTCACCAAGGTTATGAGTACATCGAATTGGGAAGAGTCTGGCAGCTTCTGTTGATCGCGGGAATGATCATCTGGCTGATATTGATGGTGCGCGCATTATTGCCAGCTATTCGAGGTGAAAAGGACTCCGGAGGTTTGACACATCTGCTACTTTATAGCTCGGTAACCATCCCGCTTTTCTATATGGCAGGTCTCATGTACACCAGTAGTAGTCATCTTTCCGATGCCGAATACTGGCGCTGGTGGGTAGTACACCTCTGGGTGGAAGGCTTTTTTGAAGTTTTCGCTACCGTAGTTTTGGGCTTCGTTCTGGCGAGAATTGGGGCGGTCAGCAAAGAATTCGCGCTGATGACTGTTTACGTCGCGATTGGATTGTATCTCGGAAGCGGCGTCATAGGCACATTCCATCACCTTTACTGGACCGGCACACCAACACCTGTGATTGCTTTAGGGGCGGTTTTCTCTGCGTTGGAAGTTGTTCCACTCACCATTCTTGGATTCGAAGCGGTTCACAACCTGAACCTGCTGAAACAAGGTGGAAATCACTACCCTTACAAATGGCCTATCCTGTTTTTTGTCGCTGTCGCCTTCTGGAATATGCTGGGCGCTGGAGTGTTCGGTTTTCTCATCAACCCACCGATAGTGTTGTATTACGCCCAGGGAATCAACACAACTCCACTTCATGCTCATACAGCCTTGTTCGGCGTTTACGGCTTCCTCGCTATCGCACTGATGCTCTTCTCCATGAGGCACATCGTATCACGACAGGCCTGGTCTGATAAACTGCTGAAGTGGAGTTTCTGGCTGCTCAATGGCGGCTTGATGGCCATGACCGTTTTCAGTTTAATCCCTTCAGGATTCTACCAGTTCTACTACGCCGTCAAATACGGTCTGTGGTACGCTAGAAGCCCTGAGATAGCTTCTGGCGAAGTGATAAGAACCTTATCATGGATGCGGGTACTACCGGATTTGATCTTTATCGCCGGAGCGCTGGTACTCGTGCTCTTTGTTTTTCGCGCTATTTTCAAAACAGACTGGAAAACAATAAAAGTAACTAAATAAGTTTACGGAGTTGAATCATGGGACCTATAGAAACTCTGATGCATGAGCATAAAATCATCCTTGCGGTACTGGATAGCGCAGAAAAGGAAACTTCTGCTGCTTCGTTGAACGTCGAAAAAATTACGCAGATGGTCGATTTCTTTCAGAATTTCGCCGACCGCTGCCACCATTCTAAAGAAGAAAAGCAGCTTTTCGTGATGATGCAAGACCGAGGCGGATCTAAGACACAAGGCCCGATTTCTGTAATGCTGCAGGAGCACACTGTTGGCAGAAACAGAGTTAAAGCTATCGCAGAAGCTATCCCGGAAGTTCAGAAGGGAAGCGTCGAGGCTGCAGAAAGCATTCGGGTGAATCTGAGAAATTATATCGATTTGCTGCGAGGGCACATTCACAAAGAGGATAACATCCTTTACAAAATCGCTGCATCCGTCCTTTCAGAAGCAGACTTGAAGACTCTGAATGATGCTTTTGAGAAGATAGAATCTGAAGAAATGGGCGATGGTGTGCACGAGAAATATCATCAACTGGCTCACCACCTTTCAGATTAATTTAAAATCGGGTCATAACAAAAGTCTCGGCGGAAAGGCCGGGACTTTTGTTTTCAGATTAGATGTCAGGCGTTTACAATTTCCTGCGCCACCTGTTTCATAGCCTTGAAATCCAATCCCAGATCAGCGTAAATTCGATTATCTGCCGGAGATTTCGCCTCTATCAGCATGTTAATCTGCCCGCGCGACAGCGGAAACTGCCTGAATTGGTCCAACTTAGACGCTAAAAACTGCATCACTTTGACAGGATTATTGATAAATATACAGCGCTTCTCCATCGCTTTGGCTAGGGCTCCCACCATCTGCCGGTAGGTGACTACTTCACCGCCGAAATCGTAACTCTGACCAATACTCTCCGGCTTTTCCAGCGCATTTGCAAAGGCTTCGCATACCGTCGAGATCGCCAGCGGCGCCATCGGTGCTGATCCATCCCCGATCAGCGGTACCACGCCCAGCTTGATCATCTTGCGCACCATCTGATAAAACTCACCGTCCGATCCCAGGATCATCGAGGGGCGGATGATCGTCCAGTCCAGGTCAGACTGCTGCACGGCCTCTTCGGCTTCAGCTTTGGTGCGGTGATAGCAGGCAGACGATTTTTTGTCCGCGCCCAATGCACTCATATGGATATAACGCTTCACGCCGGCTTCCCGGCAAGCCCAGAGTACGTTTTGAGTTGCTTCAGTGTGCAGCTTATCGAAGGTGATCCCTTCCTTGGGGAACTGCCGGATGATACCGACCAGATGATTAGCGGCGTCGCATGTTTTGATGGCGTCCAGATCGATGCTGTCCGGGTTGGTGACGTCGCCGATCAATTCGGTAACTCCTTCGACTGAACTACTGCGCCTCACCAAGGCGACGACCTGGTGCCCTCGGTGGAGCAATTCCGCGGCTAAATTACGGCCCACGAACCCGGTTGCGCCGGTCAGAAATATTTTCATAGATTCTTCCTATTTACATACCTAAATTGTCCGTCAAGCTTCCATGTCCGTCTGAATTGTCATCCCGTTGTGCGGGGATTTAAAACAGATCTGTAAAATTTGTCATTCTGGACGACGATCCGTGGTATAGCCATTCCTGCGGAAGCATGTAGAAAAGACACTTTTAAAAACGATCCAGCCCATTAAGAGCGCTGTACTCTAGATCCCGGATCAAAGTCTCCGGCTAAAGCCGTCGACGCCCGGGATGACACGATCCTGGCTTTCGCACAGGCCGCGAAGATCACTTCGTCGTTCGCCGACAAGTCGTCGAACTTCCTCGTGATGACCGTATTCTATCAAGATTTTGTTCTGGATCCCGGATCTTTTGTCAACCAGCAGTTGCCAAGTCCGGGATGACCACCGGTTCTGTTGCTTTCCAACCTAACAGCACATCACAGAAACCTTGACAATGAAGGACTTTTATCTTATATTAACAGCATTCTACAATCTAAGCATTGAGATTCAATAAGTCAAGATTTAATTATGCCCAAGTCAAAAAATATGCGGCAGGAACTGCTGGGGAAGCTACCCGGCATGCCCGCTCTGATGAATCACCCCGAAATCAAAACATTGCGGGAAAACAACCCTACCCTGTTCGTCAACGATATCGTGCGGCAAACGCTGGATATACTGCGGCAGCGCATCTTAGCCACTGATAACAGCGACCTGGCGGGGATTACCATCGACGAAGAGCAGTTGGCTGAACAGGCGTTAGAGATCGCGCTGCGAGCCCTCGAACCATCGGTTAAACCGGCGATTAACGCCGCTGGCGTGATCCTGCATACGGCGCTGGGCCGGTCGGTCCTGCCGGAAACTGCTCAGCTTGCGGTCGCGAATGCCATCAGAGGCTACTGCACGCTGGCCATCAACGAAGAGACCGGCAAACGCGGCGACCGGCACGCCCACCTGGATAAGCTGATCGCGCACGTCACCGGTTCCGAAGCGGGCATCATCGTCAACAACAATGCCGCCGGCACCATGCTGATCCTAAACACGCTGGCTTTCGGTAAAGAGGTTATCGTCAGCCGCGGGCAATTAGTGGAAATAGGCGGCGCGTTCCGCATCCCGGAAGTGATGGAACGGTCGGGTTGCAAGCTGGTCGAAGTGGGTACCACCAATCGTACACATTTGCGGGACTACGAAAACGCCATCACAGAAGAGACGGCAGCCATCCTGCGAGTACACACGTCGAATTACCGTATCATCGGTTTCACCGGAGAAGTTCCTCTACCTGAGCTGGCGGCGCTGGGCCGCAAGTACAACCTGCCAGTCATCGACGACCTGGGGTCGGGAGCGATCATAGACCTTTCGCAATATGGTCTGCCTAAGGAGCCGACGGTGATCGAATCGGTGAATGCGGGCATGGATGTGATCTGTTTTTCCGGGGATAAAATGCTGGGCGGACCGCAGGGAGGCATTTTGGTCGGTAAGCGTGAGATTATCGACCGCGTGAAGAAGAATCCGTTGACGCGGGCTCTGCGCGGCGATAAGATGCAGTACGCCGCCACAGAAGCAGTCTGGAAACTGTACCTCGAACCGGAAAAGCTGCCGCAGACTCATCCCGTCCTGCGCATGGTCACAGAACCAGCGGAATCGGTGAAGCGGCGCACGCAGAATTTCCGGCGCAGAATTTCTGCAGCGATTGGCGATCGCGCGGTGATGTCTATAGAGCCAGACGGAACAGAGATGGGATCGGGCAGCCTGCCGGGGAAGGGCATCCCAACTTACGTACTGAGGATGGTCCCCAATGGTAGGACCGCAGATTGCATCGGTGGTATACTGAGGAAGGGCCGCCCGCCAGTCTTCATCCGCATCGTCGAAGATGCCCTGCTCTTCGATTTGCGCACGGTCGCGAAAGCAGAGGAGAAAGTCTTAGCAGAATGTGTTATTAAGGCTTTCGATCGAGCTTTCAAGTAGCGGTAGGCGCTCTGAAATAGAAAAAACGCCGGGCGTTCAGTCCGGCGTTTTCTATATTCGTGGTGAATGCTGAATCAAGCCGTCGCAATGCGCTCATCCAGCATATCGTTTATCAAATTGGACATAGTCTCAAGGTTGAACGGCTTCTCCAGGTAGGCATCAGCACCCACGCCGCCCGTTTGGACGATTTGCTCAAATCGAAGATATCCGGTTATCAGGATGACCTTTACATTGTTGTCTATTCCCTTCATATCCTGCAGAGCTTTCAGGCCGTTTTTGCGCGGCATATACACATCCAGGATCACCACATCCGGCTTCACTTCGTTAAAAGCAAAGACACCATCCACACCATCTTCGGCAGTATAAACCTCCAGGTTCATACTTTTGCCTAACTCTTCCAGCCGGTTGCGAATGATCTCTTCGTCATCCACAATCAACAGTTTCGGTCTTTCTCCGGGAATCGGAACCAGGTCACCAGTCATTTCTCCCCCAAGTTAATAAATCGCTTTTACCGAATATGATAGCTGCTGAAATGTCAGCTATTGCCAATCTCTTATAAGTATCAGTTTTCAGCGATTAATCTTAAATTAGTATCAAAAAGCTGGATATTGTAACGAAAAGGTTTAAAACCTCTGGGTATCACGACTATTGTGGTAAAGCAGGAATATATTTCACTGTGATATTAATTATGCTTGCACTGAATAAACGCCAGGCCTCACCTGGCGTTTCTATAGCTCGATTATTTCAAGCTTTATGCTGTCTGCGGCTCACCCATATCTTCGGTCAGTTCAAGAATCAAATTGGCGATTTTCTCCAGATGGAACGGCTTAATGATAAATCCATCGGGTTTGATACGGTCTTTCTCTATCAGTTGTTCGTAATGAAGAAATCCAGTAATTAATATTACGGGACTTTCGGGAAAGTTTTCTTTGATTTTATGCATCAAGAGTAAACCATTCATTTTGGGCATATAGATATCTAAAACGGCGATATCCGGTTTGACATCGCGGAATAAATCCCACCCTGCCACACCATCAGCTGCAGTGAAAACCGTAAATCCCAGTTTTTCACCTAATTCCTGCAAGCGGGTTCGAATAATCTCTTCATCATCTACGATTAGTAAACGCATTGGAGACTCGTTGACCTTATCCTTATCCTTCATAACCATCCGAATCTCTCCTCTTAGTCAAAACGTCATGAGTTATTGATTTTCCAAATTTGACATGATTCTCGTATTCGGCATCAGTTTAAAAATACGCGCAACGATATCTTCCAGACTGAACGGTTTAGTGATGAAACCGTCGGGTTTCATGGGTGATTGCTTCGACAGTTGCTTAAAATGCATGTACCCGGTAATTAAGATCACCTGGCATTGAGCATTTACATCTTTAATTCTATTCAGTAATACCAGGCCATTTACCTTAGGCATATAAATATCCAGAATGGCAAAATCGGGCCAGATTGCCATGAAGGTCTCCCAGGCATCATTGCCGTCAACAGCCGTATGAACCTCGAAACCGAGCATCTCTCCCATGCGACGCAGGCTCTCGCGGATGACTTCTTCATCGTCTGCTATCAGTATTTTTGCGCCGCTCTCACGAATTTGAGCGATTATCTTGCTTTCCATATAGAATCCTTTTTAATGTCACCACGTGTGCCACCAAATTTAATAATCGTTCGCAATTCGCTCCGAGTGTACCTCCTCTGCTATATCGTCAGGGCTCCAGCGTCAAACTCAATATATCTAAGATGAGAATTCAAGTCAAGAAAAATAATCAAGCAAATGAGGCTGTCTGAAGTGTGCTTAAAGCAGGGTAAGAATCTGCCTTATCGTCTGGGATTCACATTCGGTCAACAAAAAGCTGAAATTGGCCTGACGTTTGCTTACAGTAGTGTAACACCACCAAACGGCGATATTTGGCCACCCGAAAAAAGCAATAATAAGCTGATAAGGGTCAAATAATAATAGAAATATCTTGCAATAGATTTTGAGCTGCGGTAAATTTCATCACTCATCATCAGAAGGTATTGTAAATACAGAAGAAACCTTGATAACACTTGCCATGACAAACAAGCTGAACCACCCTGGAAGGGGGCGCTTGTTACAACACAGCTTGAAGTTTTCCACCATCTTCCTGATAACTTCAACCGTTCTGTTGTTTGGTATCGGGTGCGGCGATAAAACGACCGATCCTGTGCCTGAGGTATTTTCCATCAGCGGAACTCTATCTGCTGATGGACCGCTCGATTTCACGACTGTAACCGTCAACCTCTATGACGCGCCGGAAGACGCGCAGATGAAGAGTTTATTATCTTCCTATCCTTTTATCGGCTTAGTAGATGCAGACTTGATGCTCTTTAATCCTAATTCTGCCGTTCCTTTCGAAAGCGTTACACCTTCCGCATCCGGTGAGTTCCAGTTCACCAATCTATATCAGGGTGATTATATCGTTGATGCCGCGGCGGCTGGTTTTTGTTGTCCTCAACCCGAAAGCATATCCCTTGGGGGTAATGAGAATATCGGGCAGATGTCTCTGGTCACAGAAACTGAAATCATCGGTAATATCACAACACCAACGACCTTTCAGTCAGGTCATGTCTATCGCATCGCCAGTGACATCAATGTCATCGACGTCGCTCCGTTGACTATACAAGAGGGGGCGTTAATACTGGTTGAAGGTGATTACGCCATCAGGATATTCAGCGACATACAGGTGCAGGGATCGACAACTAACCCCGTCCGTTTCAGGCTGCATCCTGATTTTTATCAACCGGGAGCCGATTGGGAAGGGATTCAAATTGAAGCGGGCGCAGGTGATTGCAGTTGCACCGGTATGGTCATGCACGGGATATCAACCGGGGTCGAAACGAAAAGTGGTAATACTCAGATCAGTGAATGCCTTTTTGACGCTCCTGAAGCAGAAGCAATTATTTTTTCCAGCCTGTCATCCGGCACAGTAGAATTCTGTATCATCAGGGATGGCGATGACGGTTTAGTTGCCACACATACCAGTCCGGAATTTGCCAACAATCTGATCCTCAGAATGAGCGGAGCTGGTATCAACGTGCAGGATTCTTCGCAGGCCAATATCCATAATAACGTCATCGCTGACTGCGGAGTCGGAATCCGCTCCTCCTGGTTTACCGCGCCTCAGATCCGCTATAACCTGATTTCCGGGGGGGATCGCGCCATCAGCGCCGAGCGCGGCTTTGATGCTCAGATAGAATATAATGAATTGCGCGGACAGACTGGTGAAGGGATCTATTTCAGCATCGGTTATAACTATCCGGCGCCGTTTCGATACAATAACTTTATCGACCAACCGCAGCACATTCTGTTTGTGAACGGTTCTGCGGGTCAGCAGCCAGATACCGTCTATGCACCTTACAATTACTGGGATGGTGAGAGTGAGGAAGACATTCCTCTGCGAATTATCGATGGTTTTGACCACGGAACGCTGCAAAATCCAATCGGTCCGGTCGATTTTTTACCAATCTTAGAAACACCCGTAAGCAATGCAGGCCCATGAAAGTGAGTAACTCTTTGTCACCTAATCGCCGCACCTTGATTTTTGGCATCGACGGCGGCACCTGGTCCATTTTAGATCAATTTATAGCCAGCGGCAGTATGCCTAACCTGGCTGGACTGCGTCAGCAGGGTTCGTGGGGCGTTCTGAACTCCATTGTTCCGGTGAATTCCGCGGCAGCCTGGTCTTCGATTCTGACTGGAAGAAAACCGGAGAAGCATGGCATCTACGACTTTTTAGCCTGGCAGCCTGAGAGTGGAAGACGCACCTCGGTCAACGCCAGTTGGATGCCCAAACCGACAATCCTGGAGCTGATGGGCGATGCGGGATCAGTGCTGGCTCTAAAGATTCCGATGACCTATCCCGCCTGGAAAATTAATGGCTGTATGGTTTCGGGTTTGCCGACACCGGATGACGAATCCGCCTTCACCTATCCCCGCAATCTGGCTTCCAGACTGAACCGGTTAATCAAGAAAGGTTCTGCCGGAAAAAGCTGGGAAACCGCTGATGACAATCGGCATCAGATCCTGGATCAGATGGAACGCGCCCACCTAAGTCTGGAACGGATAACCGATAAGCTTTTAAAGATGAATGAAGTCGATACTTGCTTCGTCGTGGCGCGTGACGTGGATGAATTACAGCATTTTTTCTGGGACGTGTTAAATGGTCATGACGTTTACGGTTATTACCCGCGAATTGAGGCTTATTTCAAGCAGATCGACGCTTACCTGGGAAGCATGCTGGATTGGGCTGGAGCAGCAGCGCGAGTGGTCGTGCTATCCGATCACGGGTTTGGTCCTGTTGAAGCGGTTTGGCATCTGAATGACTGGTTGGCTGCACAAGGATTTCTGTCCTTTCGACCTGAGACCGACGAAGCAGAGAGAGAACTGAAATTCAGCGATAGGGTCAACTACGCGGTTCGCCGCAGATTACTGCGTCAGGTAAAACGCTTGGGGATGAAGGGCAACTGGTTAGAACATTCGCTGGACAAGATAAAACTCAATACTCAGAACCATATTGATCTGGGCGGGATCGACTGGGCAAATACCCAAGCCTATACAGGCAATGTGGGTGAAGAATATCTGCCGGTGTATATCAACCTTGAAGGACGCGAACCGCAAGGCAGTGTCTCCTTCGACCAATATCATCAGGTCAGAGAAGAAGTTTTAGCCGCGCTGGATCGCTGCCAGGCGCCTGCCGTATTGACGGTGCACCGCGCCGAAGAGATCTTCGATATTGAAGATGCGCGGCATTCCGCCGCTCCGGATCTGGTCGTCGAAACGATTTCGTCATCTGTGCAGTCAGATTTCGCTTACAATCAACCGGAAGTTTATGAAAATACAGGCTATAGGAAAGCTTGCCACCGCAGGGAAGGGATTTTTCTGCTCTCTGGCCCAGATGTTGCCCCCCAACAGATATCGGCTGAATTATGCGATATTCCGGCCACAGTGTTGGCTTGGATGGGGCTGCCGGTTCCGTCGAATTTCAGTGGGCGCGTGCTGCAAGAGCTGATCGATGGTCTGACGCTGACGACGACGACTGCCAGCGCCGCTGAAGTCACCAGGCAGTATCTTTCCGACAAAGATGAAGCCAACGTGCGTAAAAAGTTAGAAAGTTTGGGGTACATGTAGACAAGTTGAGGTTAATTTATCGTATGAGTGGGCCAGTTAAAGCATCATCGTGGATTATAGGCGCGCTGAGCACAGCATTCATTGCGGGTGGCATCGCGTTGTTAGAATCGCCGTCTCTGCATCCTCTGGCGCTGCAGGTCATTGCTATTTTGCGCGATGCAGATTCGGTGAGCTTCTGGTCGGATAAGCTGCAATGGGTAGGAGTTGAACTGGTTGTTCTGGGAATTATTTTTCTGGCCGGCAGTCAAATCGTGATTTATAAAGAGATCTACCTGGCGAAAAACTGGCGGCAGACAGCCGTTACGGCCACTGCGATGATCGTGCTGGTGGCGTTATGGCTTCCCATTATCATCTTCGGTCACAGCGCTGAAATCGGAGGGGAACGATACTGGTGGCTGGGTGATGACGCCATGATCTCGATGAGGTATGCTCACAATTTGGCAAACGGTGACGGTCTGGTGTGGAATGCTGGGGAGTATATCGAAGGATATACTAACTTTCTCTGGACTGTAATCATGGCGGGAGTGCATTTACTGCCTGTATCCCTTGCGAAGACGTCATTGCTCGTGTTGCTGATAAATTTAGGACTGACGGTTCTGGCCATTCCCATTATACAAAGAATTGTAGAAGCCCTGGGGGGGGACACCAAAGTGTTGGCGGCATCGTTGTTTGTGTTTGTCCTGAATGAGAACATCATGTTCTGGACAACTGCAGGCTTCGAAACGATGCTGCTGACACTCCTATTATTGCTGTCGGTGGAACGTATTATCGCTGAC
>JAHJDJ010000055.1 GCA_018812585.1 bacterium | reverse complement strand
TAAACGATGGCAGCTTCAGGATTTTCATCCAGGGCGGCGGCTAAAACTTCCAGCGCATCCTTACGATGACGGTCGTCGGCGTTAGCATTGGTAAGATAGGGGCTGGAGGACAATTTAATCGCCCGGTTCCAGGCGGCGTAGAGGCTCTCTCTCTGCTTCGTGCGCAACGCCAGAATATGCTGTTTATCCGCAGTAATCGCGTCAACCATCGACCATTCGCCCTGCGGCGAGGCGCTGTCCACGATGATGATTTCAAGGTCACCTTTCTTATACAGCGTTTGCTGCAATAGATCTTCGATGCACCCTTGGAAAACATCCGCGGAATTGTAGGTCGATACGATGGCGCTGACTTTATATTTCGGGTAGACGCGGGTGTCGATGGATCGTTCGATCTCATCCGGGTTCTCGAACAGGACGGTAGTCCGGTTATCTATAGCATCGGCGTTCTCGTTGCGCTCGACTAATTGCAGCATCTTCTGATCATCTGGATGATCCAGCAGATATTGTCTGGCATAGCTGACCGCTTTATCGTGATGACCCTTCCCCTGATGAAACAGCGCCAGGCGTTTCCGGCTGTCAATTTCGGTTTCTGTAACCGTGACCGATTGACACTGTTCAACCAGCATCTCGTCATACAGTTGATTATACTTCCTGGCAGCGTTCTCAGCGCCGAATTCACGTAGAGCATACTCTCTGGCGTTATCGCCTAAGCGTTTCCGCTCTTCAGGATGATAGTAGAGATATTCGATGTGATCCTTGTATTCCTTCTCAGAATTGGCGATTAAGCCATTGTAGTTGTGCAGGATCATCCGCTTGGGACCGCCATAAGGGAAGACCACGATCGGCAGCCCGGCGACCATCACTTCCTGCAGGTTCAGTTCGCCGCCTGCAAAGGTCTTTTCATCCAACGGGAAGCCGTAAACGTCGAACAGTCCCAGCACCTGTCTCATGTCATCCTGATAACCGGCGAAGTTGAAGCGTTCCAGAACACCCAGCCGGTATGCGTCACGCATCGCCTGTTCCTTCAAAGGGCCTTCACCCAGAACGACGAACTTGACATTCGGAAGACTGATTTTGCTGGACATCTCCACGTAGCGAGGATTATACTTCCCCTCTGCGATGGTTCCGATCCACCCCACGTTGAAGGTATCGTGCGGGATACGTTCAACCGGCAGAATACGCTCGAAATCGGCACTCTCGAAGATCAATCTAACTTTGCGCTGCCTTTCGGATTCAGGCAATGATCGAATTGCTGGCAGATCGCGCGTCAGAGGATTCGTGATCACCATCTGATCTGCGAAATCAACGACTTCACGGGTCAGTTCATTAGGAGGATACTCACCGGAAACGGCGCACCAGACTATCTTAGGTTTCTCCGGGAGAGCTTCCCGCATCAACGGAAAATCCTGCCACCAGTGCCACTGCACGATGTCTGCCTGTTCTATCAAATCTTTGATCTGCTCCAACGGTGGCGCGACGTGCACCTTCAAACCCTCAGTAACACCCTCACTGACGACTCCGTCGAAAAGTTGCTTGACCGAAATGCACTCATGCTGGTAATTCCCCAGACGCTGGGAATATTTGGCAACGCCGATCAGCGCTCTTCCCGCGCCCCCCTTAGAAAGCTGGTCCGTAATATGGAGAATTTTTACTGGCTTGTCGGAGTGTGTTCTGGATGGCATGTGGCTTTCCGATTTAAATTCGATAACTTGCCTTATACTGTTTCTGGTATGACAGAGTCATGGTTTATGCTAATGGATCGGGGTATGGCGCAATCCCGGTCGCGATGCACAATTTCACCAATATAGCATAAGATATTTTCCAGAGCATGTTGCACCGGGACATGCGGATAGCGCGCGAAGTAGCGCTGGCGAGCAACGTCGATATCGCGTTGGAAATTTTCGTCATAGCAGCATCTGTGAAGAGCTTCCACCAGAGTCTTTTCATCTTCAATCGGCACAATCGCCCCGGAATGCAAGAGATCATCATGCAGCCAATCACGGGAATTGGGCCAGAGCAGGACCGGTTTTTCCGCGTTGATAGCTTCGGATATCGTACTGCTGAAACGAACGCAGACGACTGCGTCTGCGGCAGCTAACAACAATGGATTCGACTCATGAGGATCGACCAGAATCGGCGCCGAGCCCATCTTTCTGGCGATATAGCGATAAGCCACCGGGTCGTCCCAGCCCACCTCAGCCATGGTCGGATGCCGCTTGATGATCAACTGCAGGCCCGAATCGGAGCGTTCATCCACCGTCTTGACAGCGCCCAGTGTCCCCTTGAGAACCTCAAGTGGAAATCCCTCGCCGAGATCAAAAAGGAGCTCTAAAGCATCTCCAGCTTCATAGCTGGTATAAAGCAGGGCAACTTTTTTGTGAGGATTTAGTCCGTATTTTTCAGCTAAGGATTGCATTGCGGTATCGCGGTCGGGTATCGCCATAGGCGCGGCAGGCAATCCAGTGACACGCAAGCGATCATCAGCCAATCCTTGCTGCAGATAAACGTCTTTAATCAACGCCGATCCCATCGCCATGTAGTCCGCATGCACCTGGCGGCGCGGCAGCATCTTCGGTTTGACGTGAATCGAACCGTGATAAATCTCCAGTGATGGGATGCCCTGCTGTTTTGCCGCCGCGATCCAGGACTGCTGCTTTATCCCCGGCCCATCGACCATCAGCAGGTCAAGATGCAACTCCTGCTGCAACTTATCGAAAGCCTCCAGCATGTAAAGCACTTGCTCCAGGGATTCTT
>JAHJDJ010000054.1 GCA_018812585.1 bacterium | reverse complement strand
ATATCCCCTAAAAACGGCACTTTGAAACCGAGTACCGCCCAGAATTTCTCATTACCCCCTGATTCAGAATCGGTTCTTGGGGAATCCGTACTTGAACCACCGTCTGGATTTAGCCGCTTGCCATTGAAGACGTCGATTCGTTCAGAATCAGTGATCTTTTCAACTTGCTCGAATGCCATCTCTTCCATTGTATGCGAGAGAGCCCTGAGAAGAGCGCGCTCGAGTAATTCGACATTTTCGCTCATACTTATCCCCATGTCGTTTCTTCAGGTTTGGCCAGCTGTGGCAGCACGTCCATTAATTTTGCTGGTGTAATCGGCTTGGATAAAACCGCCAGAGCGCCAAGTTCTTTTAATTCAGCTTCCTTCGCAGGATTGCTGAGACTGCTGCTGATTAAAACTTCCAGACCGACCAGCTTGGGACTGGACTTGACTCGCTTCAACAGGGATTGACCATCCATCACAGGCATGTTGAGGTCGGTAATCAGCAAATCTGCCTGGTTTGCCTTAGCCAAGTCAAGGGCTTCCCTGCCATCGCAAGCTTCAAGAAGGGTCGCTGAGTCATACCCCGCGATCTCCAAGCATCGCTTGATAAACATTCGTGCTGTCGCTGAATCATCAGCGATGATGATGGTTTGAAACATAATCAAACACCCTCATCTAAAAAAACGGCTGACTTTGTTCGAGTGAATTCATCCTGAACAAGTAACATCAATTCAGGAATCGCATCTTTATCTACAGTGAAGTACTCTTCATACCCTGGATCTATTTTATATGCTAATGTATCCGCACCGGTGCCGGTGCCACCCATCATCGCGACGAGATCCCCCAGATGAACGGCATAAACTAATGCCCGGAATTCATCTCCTGCCGCAGCCGGGGAATGGTGGTGTTGAATAGCTTCAACTATGGCAATTGGTAAATTCCAGTGGTTGGCAAGCACTTCACCAACAGCCGCGTGATTAGTCCCCGAATGCTCAATTTCCGCTTGCAGGAAGTCGTAGCTGCCTGCATCGCACTTCTGAGCCATTTCGCGGGTGCTGCCTTTAAGAAATTCAGAAAGAATTGCCTTGCCAATGTCATGCAGCAACCCTGCTGTAAACGCCAGGTCGGCGCCAACTCCTTTTGCGAATTTTGAAGCGATTTCTCGCGAAGCAATCGCTGTGCGTAAGGAGTGGTCCCACAGCTCGCCCTCAGCGCTTTCGTAACCGTGTAGAGGTGATTTAAAGACGTCCGAGGTGCAGGATCCAATGGCGATACCGGCAACCATTTTCTCACCCAACTGCAGGATCGCCTTTGATACCGAATGAACCTGATTCCCTCTGAAGAACGCAGCGGAATTCGATACCCGCAAAATTCGGGCAGTTAAAGCAGCATCCGATTCAACAATTTTAACCACTTCATGCAAGGAGTGATCCGAGTTGCCGATCAGGGTTAGAAGACGCATGACAACCTGGGGCAGCATGGGGACATTTGTTACTTTCCCAAGGATGTTTTTGATGACGTCCTGATTCGTCTCTGAAAGTGTTATAGTTCCCATGTCCCCCTCCCTGGCGAGGAAATCTGAACACGACCTGTGTCAACCTCTACCGAGACTGTTCGACTGATGCTGTCTCCCAGATCCTCTGATACTGCACCCAGTCGATATTTCCATAATAGCTTTTTCACCGCCAAAATATTCCTTTTCCCTATATTAAAAGTATTATTAGGGTCCATGATACTGGCGCCGCCAGCTAACTTTACAATAATCTTCCCACCAGTTAAACCCAGCTTCTGCATCTCTTTCAGAAGTATAGGGATCCCGGTATCGGCGAACATACCGGGTTTTTCCTTAACGCGTTTGGTGTTTATCGAAGAATCAGGTAACGCCACGTGCAGCATTCCAACTGCTCGTATACTGGGCGCCAGAACAACAATTCCGACACAGGATCCCAACGCCATCGTTTTTATAACGTCACCGGGCGTTTTCGAGGCGGCGAATTCACCAACTCCTACGTATATTGTGCCCATCAATCTTTCCTTGTCAATAAACCGAGTACGGACTTTGACATCGAATGAATTGGTATCAGTCGTTCTGCTCCACCGCATTCGTACGCTACTTTCGGCATGCCGAATACAACAGATGTTGCTTCGTCCTGCGCCAGCGTTCTTGCACCGGCCTGACGCATCCTCAATAAAGCTTGGCCCCCATCGCCACCCATGCCTGTCAGAACCACCCCTACAGCATTGGATCCCACATGTTCTGCGACTGAATCAAATAATACCTCCACGGAAGGTCGATGGCCATTCACCTTTTCTCCCTTGGCACAAACGACACGATACTCGCCCCCGATACGCTTCACCTTCATGTGAAAATCCCCGGGCGCTATTAAGGCTCGTCCAACCAGCACGCGATCACCGTTTTGCGCTTCTCTCACTTCCATCTCGGATTGATCATTTAGACGGTCAGCGAACATTTGGGTGAATCCCGGCGGCATGTGTTGGACAATAACCACACCGGGTGTCGATGCCGGGAACTGTGTGATGACCTGCCGGATTGCTTCAGTGCCACCGGTTGAAGCGCCGATGGCAATCACCTTATCGGTGGACTTGGCTAAAACCTTCGCGGCACGAGGTATTGGTTTAGTTATCTGCTGACATTTCTTCCTGTAATTACTGACGTCAACCTTAGCGACCGCTTTCACTTTGATCCGTAAATCGTCCAGCATCTCGTTTAAGCCATAAGCAATATCAATATTTGGCTTAGTTACAAAATCCACAGCGCCAGCGTCCAGAGCATCCAATGTGATCTCCCCACCGCGCTCGGTCAACGAGCTGACCATTAATACCGGTATCGGAAAACGCGGCATCAAGCGTCGTAGAAATTCCACCCCATCCATTTTGGCCATCTCCACGTCCAAAGTCATGACGTCCGGTTTTGACTGAGATAATTTTCTCAGAGCGATCTCCGGATCCGCTGCCGTGCCGATTACTTCGATCTCGGGGTCTTGAGACAACCCTTTTGACAAGATCATGCGCACCATCGCGGAATCATCAACTATCAGCACTCGCGTCTTCTTGCTCATTTCACCAGTTCCCCTTTGCGTTGCTTCTGGTATACTGCCGGCTGAACGTATTTATAATAACTGTTGGTGCGGCTTAACGATTCAGAATGACCGATGAACAAGTACCCATCTTCTTCCATATATTGCGAGAACCTCCCCACCAGCGCTTCACGTGTCTCCCGGTCGAAATAGATCATCACATTACGGCAGAATATCAGGCGGAATTTCTTCTTGAATGGATAGGAATCCCGCATCAGATTGAGCCGTCTGAACATTACCATCTTCCGAATCTTATCGCTGACGCGCCAGGTGTGGTCCGGCTGCTTCAACATGTACTTCCGTTTATAGATTATTGGCAGGTGAGATACATTTTCTTCGCTATAAACCGCTTCGGTCGCTCGATTTAATACGCACGCGGATATATCGGTCGCTAATATGCCGACGTCCCACATTCCCAGTTCCTTGCCGAAATGTTCTGCTGCCAGCATAGCTAACATGTACGGTTCCTCGCCGCTGGAACATCCAGGACACCAGATTTTCAGATCCCGCCGGTTGGTAGACTTAAGAAACTGTGTCACTTCTGGCAGCACCTTATCTCGAAGGAGTTCAAAGTGATCGTGCTCCCGCCAGAAAAATGTGTGATTGGTAGATATGCGGTTGATCAGAGTATCCTGCGCCTCGCCTGTCTTATCCGTCATAAGGTAATGATGATAGTCCTGGAAATTCGTGAAACCCAATTTCCTTAATACTTTGTTTAGCCGACCGACCACCAATGAGCGCTTCTGATCATCCAGGTTGATGCCAAATCGCTGGTAAATCAAATCAGTTAGCAGGCGGAATTCACGATCGCTAATCGGGATTAGCTCACTGACAGATCGCACTTCAATGTCGTTCATATTGATTGATAATTATAGGGAAGTTAGTAAACCAATTCCTTGTCTTCATCAAACTTAACCATCACAAAGAATTCGCACAGCATACAGTTCATAGCTTTCATCGCAAAAGTACCATGAATTTCGCCTTCGCAAAGCGTGCCGGCGACTCGCCAACAAAATCTTCCAGCATTGTGACCGCCGTTTTTCCCATCGTACTCCGCTTCCGCTGCAGCAGGACAAACACCCAATTCATCAATCTTGTGACCTCCTGGCTGCCTTTCACATAACTTCACTTCCCAGCAGTTCTTCTTCATTCGATTTCATCCCTGGCTAATCTAGTTTCAACATGCTCTGGCATTAATGAGAACTTCCCACCACTGCCCAGTATGACAGAATCAGAATGAGCCAAATTCATCATCATCCAGAGACATGACTTCCTCTGGAGTCCAGGTGCCGACTTCTGGTTTATTCAAACGAGCTGGCCTCTCAGATTTTGCTGTCGGTTGCATGGTAGCTGTAGCTTTTGCTCTACCCTGTCTGTTTAAGGTAAACCGGCTGATCATCTGCTTCAATTGAATCGCCTGCCCGGATAATTCCTCGGCCGCTGAAGCGCTCTCTTCCGCGCTGGCGGTATTGGACTGCGTGACCTGGTCAATCTGACCCAGCCCGGTATTGATCTGATCGATACCTTGCGCCTGCTCATTCGAAGCGCTGGCGATTTCACCGATCAGGTCTGTCACTTTTGTAACACCAGTGACAATCTCTTCCAGAGCTTTCGCGGTTTGGTTGGCGATCACCGTGCCGTTTTCAACCCGCTTCACCGAACCTTCAATTAGATCCGTAGTCTCTTTGGCCGCCTTAGCGCTGCGCATGGCCAGATTACGAACCTCTTCTGCTACCACTGCGAAACCCTTACCATGGACGCCTGCCCTGGCCGCTTCCACAGCCGCATTCAGCGCCAGCAAATTGGTCTGGAAAGCGATCTCGTCGATGACCTTGATGATTTTGCTGATGTTCGCAGACGAGTCGTTAATCTCGCCCATAGCTGCAACCATCAGCTGCATCTGCTCATTACCTTGACCCGCGGTTTTGCGAACATCCGCAGCCAGAGAATTTGCCTGGGCAGCATTTTCCGCATTCTGCTTCGTTTGGGAAGCTGCTTCCTGCATAGATGCCGTAACTTCTTCTAAACTGCTGCCCTGTTCAGTTGCACCCTGAGAAAGTGATTCACTGGAATCTGCTACCTGTTGCGAACCGGCTGCAACCTGTTCGATTGCAATGGCAATATTCTGCAGAATATCGTTCAGGGATGCCATCGTGGCGGCCAACGCTGACTCGATTCCCTGGAAAGCCTCATAGACCACCTTGGTATCCTGATCAGCAGTCGTCGGATGATAACTAACCGTTAAATCACCCTCAGCCATTCTGTTAAGTACATCAGAAATGATTCCGACTTCTTTGTTCTGATACTCACCGATCTTTTCTGCCACGCGCTGAGCTTTTTTGATCGCTGTTTGGTCTTGAACAATTTCCAATGCTCCTATAATTTCGCCAGCCTGATTCTTTAGCGGCGATCCCGTATAGGAAATTTCCAGGTCCAGTCCATTAGGGTGCGCGTCGGTTTCGCTGGTTTCCTGCTGACCGCTGCTCATCGCTCTTCCACAGGCACACTGACTGGTTTTACAATCAGATGTCTTGAATTGATCATAACATTTTTTACCGATCAGTTGTTGCGGAGTCGAACCAAGTACACCTGCGCCCGCTTTGTTCATATACTGGATACCGAAATCCCGGTCGATGATCATCACTGGGGCTGGTATGTCATTGAGATGCCCAACCAAAGTATCGATAGTCTGATTAACGCCCTCGATCAATTTGGCATAATCGCCTTCGAACTTGCTGACGTCGCCGCGCTTATCAAGTCTGCCTTGAATCGCGGCCTTGACGAGTTCATCAACCTCCTTCAATGCGTTCTTCTGGCCGGTTTGATCGACGATGACCTCCAAGCCGCCTATCGGTTTGCCGAGATCATCAAAGATGGCGCTGCAGTAGGCTGCAATGGGTATCTTCTTGCCATCCCTGGTGGTCGCTTCAACTTCGTTGATGATCGGTTTCCCCGTTCTCATGCAGTTTTTAATGGTACAATCAGGAGTCCCGCAGATAGATGTTTTACACATCTCGGCGCAGGTCATCTTTCCGACTACTTCATCCTTCGTGTACCCCAGAGCTTGCAGCGCTGAATCGCTGATACATTTAATGATCAGATTTTCATCTGTGACGAGCATCGTCGTGGCGATGGCGTCTACCAAGCGCCCTGCTTCGATGTTACACTCTTCGTACTTCTTTGATTTTTTCTTGAAGAGATTCATCATCCAATACCTCCGCTGATTTCATCTCTATCAGTCATATTTGTCGTAATGGTTATTAGGAAATCTTCAGTGAAGACACACTTAATTCCCTTGGTAAAATCGTGACTCTCGCCATCACGAACCGCGGACGAATACGATAAATATTCCTGTAGTGAATGCATTTGGTTTCACGCTGTCTGTTGCGATAAGGATCGTTGCTGGTCCTGACTTGATTCTATTTGGTTCACTTTCTTCTCCTTGAGCCAATTTTTATTTAGACGACCATTTCTGCCGTTTCAACCTACTCCTTAGTAGTTTGAGTTAATCCGCCGAACTGCTCTACATTCAAGAGTTTATTTATATCTAACAGGATTTTTACCTCTGCATTCACTTTGCCAAAACCCTTGATATAATTACTGGTCGATTGGCTCAAGCGGGCAAGAGGCTCAATATCTTTACTTGAGATATCCAGTACTTCAGACACGGAATCGACGATGAGCCCCACAGCCATATTACTGATGTTAACGACAATAATACAGGTTCTCTCATCATACTCCCGCTCTTCAAACCCGAAACGAAGCCGAGCATCGATGATCGGGATGACCTTTCCACGTAAATTTATCACACCTTTGACATAATGAGGAACGCCCGGTAGATCTGTTATTGTCTGGATACCTATAATTTCGGTAACATTGCGAATCTCAATCCCGTATTCTTCTTTGCCGAGAGAAAAGATGAGATGTTTTCCTTCTTGAGTATCCTCTTCATCTTCGATTGTGTTCGTATCGTACTGTTCCTGATTGCTCATCTCTGACTCCTTTACAATCGTTTCATCACCTTTCACGCGGGCAGACTCGCTATTACTTCGTCAAATCGCGTCGACATTTCGCCCGCATTTTGATATCCGCCACCAATCGATCCATCAGCCATACCTATGATTCCTGCAATATCGATGATCAGACTGATTTCTCCGTTGCCCAGTATCGTGCAGCCGGATACAGATGGAATATTGCCGACATAATTTGACAGGCCTCTGATAACGATCTGCTGTTGTTCAAGCTGTTCATCCACGAAGAGACAAACTGTCTCAGTCCGGTTCTCGACGACAATGATAATGCCTTCGTCCAAACTGGTAAATTCAGGTTCCACGTTGAATAGCTCATGTATCCTGATAACCGGCAGCAACTGACCTCTTATTTTGAGAATCTCCTGGCCGTCAGGCATCAAAGTAACATCCTGCATAGCTGGCTTTAGAGACTCCTTGATGGCAACCAAAGGTAAGGTATAGCGAGTTTTTCCTACCCGTACCAGCATACCGTCAATGATCGCTAAGGTCAACGGAATCCGCAGGACAAAGTTGCTCCCTTTGCCAGATACACTGGTAACATCCACGCGGCCCCGGATATGCTCGATGTTGCGCTTCACCACGTCCATACCGACTCCGCGCCCGGAAACGTCGGTGATCTCGTCTGCCGTGGAAAATCCCGGTTGGAAGATTAACTGCCAAACCTCTTCGTTATTCAAATCTCTGCCATCTCCGTCTACTAAACCCCTCTCGATGGCTGTGCCCAATATCCTCTCGCGATTCAAGCCGCGGCCATCATCATTAACCGTAATCCATACCTCGCCACCGACATATTTGGCTTCCAGTGTGACAGTCCCAGTTTCCGTTTTGCCTGCTTCCTGGCGATCATCCGGAGTTTCTAAACCGTGGCCGATCGCGTTGCGAATGATATGGACCAGCGGATCATTGAGCTGTTCGATGACTGTTTTATCAACTTCTGTAGCTTCGCCCACTAAAGCCAGTTCAACTTTTTTCCCTGCTTTATGAGAAAGATCGCGTACCAGACGAATCATACGCTTAAATGTCCCCTCCAGTGGGATCATGCGAATGGAGGTGGCAATATCCTGCAAGCTACGTGTGATTTTCTCTAATTGCATCACCGATCTTTCGAAGCGATCCATCGGAATGTTGAGATCCTTCAGATCGGGATTTTGGGCGACCATAGCCTCCGATATCACCAACTCCCCTACTAAATCGAGTAACTTGTCAAGTTTCTCGACGTCAACCCGAACAGTCTGCGAGGAAGCGCGTCGATCCCCCTGGCGCCGATCCTTTCCTGCCCGTCTTTCATTTCTCGCCGCTGCTTCTGCTGGATTTACCGCCACCGCATCAGCTACAGGCGCTTCCTGCGGTATTGTTACGCTATCTTCCACGGCCAGCTCATCATTCGCCTCGACTGCAACCGCCTCAGGTTCTGCAGCTCCTTCAGACATTTTTTGAGTAGTACTATCCGCCTCTATCACGCCGCCGCGTTCGGAAATGCTGTCTTGTAATAAACTTATCCATCCCTGAATGCCTACTATTTGACCATTACCGCTGTTCTCCAGAGATGTTAGGGCATCTCTCAGGGAATCCAACGCCTCCAGCAGCAGCGAAAACAATTCTCCGTCTCCTTTAATCTCACCACCCCGAACCAGATCCAGCAGTGATTCCATGTGATAGCTGAGGTTATTCAGATCATTATATCCAAAGGAGCCGGCATTACCCTTGAAACTGTGCAGCGCCCGAAACGCCTGAGAAATATTTTCTTCGTTATTTCCGTCCTTTTCTAACTCTAATAAAGCCTGTTCCGCTTTTTCCAACTGCTCAGAGCTTTCAGTGGTAAACTGCTGCAGCATCTCCGGCGAGATCAATGAAGCCAATTCATCTTTGATCGAGGGCACCTCAGCCGAGCTGTCATTAACCTCGTCAACAGCTTTCTGAGCCGCCTTGGGCGCGGCATTTTTCTTCTTCGATTTCGCTTGCTTCTCGGGCTTTATCTTGGAGATTGCCTCCTGTAAGTCCATGATGATTGCATCTGCTTCATCATCAAAGCCGGCATCGTCGAGATTATCTTCTATATTATTGGTCAGATGCAGAATAAAATCACAGGTCTTGATCAGCAAATCCACATGGTCGCTGCTGATCTTGGAAACGCCTTTGCGGAACAGATCCAGCAGCGTCTCGGCATTATGAGTCACCTTGCCGACAGTTGAAAATCCTAAAAATCCAGCGCCGCCCTTCAGCGAATGGAAAAGCCGGAAAATCGTGTTCACAGTTTCCGGATCAACATCGCCGCATTGGTCAGAGTTTTTCTCGAGATCGATCAAAAGAGGTTCAACCTCTTCCAACATTTCACGACTCTCTGCGACAAAACTCAGAGCTAGTTCTTGCTGTTCAATATCGGACATCAAATTCGACATAGCTTAAATCCCCTATAAGTCACTGTCCTCTTCAGATTACCATAGAAATTATAGGAGGACCCATTTAGAACCACCTGGATATGGGCAAATGTGAGTCAAAAAAGTGGGTCCAATAAGGATTTCATCATTAAACGACGCTGTCTGCACAAAATGATACTTCTTATGCAGTGTTAAATAGAGTAAGCAGTGATCGTCATTTTTTCAAGGTAAATAAAATTATTGTCAAGGGTTAAGCCTCAAGTGCAATTAATATGTGTAACTTTTTCCCCTTAGGTTTGATTTATTATTGACAATCAGTATATCAGGAAATTACTTACCTCTTTTTCATTGACCTAAATGATGGTCTAATTTGTTCAATTAGCTTTTTGTTTGTATTCAATTGGGCCATTTTCAACCAGAGGAGGAGAGATTCTAAGCAGAGAAGTGTCGGAGGTTTTCAGGAAGTACCGGAAGATGACCATAAAAAAGGGGCTGTCCCAAAAGCTGTAAAAGTCATTGCGAGACCCAATTTATTGGGTCGAAGCAATCTCGTAACTTAGTGATAATAATGAGATTGCTTCGTTACTTCGTTCCTCGCAATGACTGCCCTTGTAGCTTTTGGGACAGCCCCATATATCTAATGTTGGTGAATTCAGCTTCTACTCATACCTCAGCGCCTCCACTGGATCCAGCCGCGAAGCCCGCACTGCAGGCCACATCCCGAAAACAATCCCTACGAACGAGCAGAAGAGTAATCCCAGCACAATCGACCAGAACGGCACGGCTGTCGGTAAATTGAACGCTTGGCCCAGCCAGAGTGGAACGGTCACACCCAAAAGCACCCCGATAAAACCACCAACCTCTGACAGAATCACGGCTTCCACCAGAAACTGACTTAAAATCGTCATCTTTTTAGCGCCGATTGCCATCCTGACGCCGATCTCTCTCGTCCGTTCCGTGACCGAAACCAGCATGATATTCATGATGCCGATCCCCGCCACCACCAATGAAATACCGCAAATCCCGATCGCAGCGATTTTAACCCAGAGCGACATCTGATTGAAATTTTCAATCAGATTCTCCGGGGACCAGATAGCGAAATTGTCAGGCTCATCCGGCTTTAAACCTCGCATAGTCCGTAGAACGCCAACGACCTCATCCTGAGCCTCATGGAACACATCCGGAGACAGTGCCTTGAGGGTAATGTTGATCGACCGATGCTTGCCGTACAGTTTCTGGTGCGTTGAAAAGGGGATGCAGACGTGATTATCATCCGAACTGCCGATGGTCGTCCCTTCTTCGGCAAAGATGCCGATAACCCGGAATTTCCCCCGTTCTAACCGCACTTCCTTTCCCAGTGGATCTTCGAAAGGAAACAACTTCTTAGCCACGGCATCGCCAATCACGATCACGCGCCGTGAATGCGCCACATCATCGTACGTTATAAACCGTCCCACTGCAACGTCATACCCATTATTCGGCGCAAATTCAGGATACCCGCCGCCAACGGTGATATTGGGATTCGTGCGTTCTCCCCGGTAAGCAACCCACTGACCGAATTGCCAGGTCTCCGGTCCCACCAGAGAAAGCAGTTCGCACCGTTCCTTAATAGCCAAGGCCTCTTCCAGAGTCAGCTTGGGACGCCGCTGATCCCGCCGCTGATGCCCGAATCCCATCTGCAGGTCATGGCGCTGCACTTGAAAAACGTCAGCCGTCAATCCGGTCATCTGTTTTTCGATCTCCAACTGCAATCCCCGGATGATGGTCATCATCCCGATGATCGTCATGACCCCGATGATGACCCCTAAGAGAGTTAAAAATGAACGCAGCTTATGCGTTAAAATGGCCGACATCGCCATTCTTATCGATTCTAATATCAGCATAAGACCCTGTTGAATGATAGCTGTTGGTTAGTTCTACAAATATTATGCCTGATTTTGTAATCGGAGAATCCCGCACGAATCGAGCCCTTTCCCGACTAAAAGCATCGTTTCGATACTCAAGAGTTATACTCTGAGAGCGCCAGATCGATGCGTCGTAATCCCTCCCTGACCTCTGTTGAGTCCTCCCCGAATCCCATTCTGAATCCATCCGGGATCCCAAATTCGCGGCCCGGCATGACGGCGGTTTTAAATCTCTCCCACAGCAGCTTTAAAAACGGCCCGCTGTCATCTAATCCTCGAATTTGTACCGCACCGATGACGCCGGCGTCGGGTTCAACCCAGGTAAGCCGCTCGTGCTGATTCATCCAATCAGAGACCAGATCCAAATTCTCCCGGGCTCGCCGTCTCGCCCAGGCTCCAGCCCGTTCCATGCCGCCATTACGCATCAATTCCAGCGCGATCGCTTCGGGAATCACGGGTGGAACCGCGCTTAGAAGGTTATTAAACCGCCAGCATTCCCAGATTAATTCTTCCGGTCCAATCGCCCATCCGCTGCGCAGATCGCCGAACCCATACACCTTTGTCAAACTATTGACTGAAACGAGGCGATTATGAAGACTGGCAGCCGGTTTCCGATGGTCCTCGGGTAGAAAATCAAGGTAAACTTCATCAACGAGAATATGGGAATTAAACTCTTCTGCTTTCTCCGCCAGATGCAGCAGTGCCGCTTCAGAGACGTCCTTTCCTGATGGATTGTGCAGCCGCGTGACGATCACCAGATCTACAGTTTCATCCATCAACGCGTCGAACCGATCCAGGTCAATATCGTAGTTATTTTCGACTTTTCGATCCAAAATCTCCAGCTTGGCGCCCGTGGATGCCGCCACCGCACGCAGTGGTTCATAAACCGGATTCTCAATGAGAATCTTGCTGACGGGTCCCGCTAAAACGGAAATAATCAGGTAATTACACAACGATGTGCCGCCTCCAGGTACCAAAACCTGATCCGCCGAAACGCCATACCATTGACCTAATTGCTGCTTAAATTCAACGCTGCCATAATTGTGTCTTCCAACTGCTTCCAGCGCCCGGCTGGTCACTCCTAACTCTGCCAGTGAAAAAGGCGTATGGATACCGGAAAACGCTAAATTGCACTCAATCCCCGAAAAATCCATCTCCTTGACAGCTTCGAGATAACGTGATGGATAAAACTTCATCTAAATTTCCTTCGCGGTTGCAAGTGTAAATATACGTTTTTAAATGTTAGCCTGCAAGTATTTAATCCCAATTCGGAAAACATAGGACAACAGACTGTACTCCCTGGAATAGTAGATATCCCCGTCCCTCGTTTTTGCAGAACCGATCAACTGAAATAGATCCAGACCCATCCAACGCAGGCTATCAGAATGGCGCTGAAGATGAGGTCTTTTCGTTTCCAGATTAGATTTTCCCCGGTTCTTTCAGTCGTGGTGGCAAACGTCAATTCCGCGATTTGTTCCCGATTTGGTTCACGCGTCACCAGACTGACCACTACCAGCACAGCAGAACAGATGACAAACAGAATTATGGCGAAATGCAGAAAATTAACGTCGGCATAAGCGTGCCAGATGCCGCTCAGAGCCGCTTTGTTAAGTTCCGCCGCCAGCCGCCCCATCCCTAACACAAACCCGGTGATCAGCGCTGCGATGGCGCCTTGAGAATTCACCCGTTTGTAGCAGACGCCAATCAGAAATACTGCCGCAATAGGAGGCGAAATGTAGGCTTGTACGCTCTGCAGGTACTGGTAAAGCTGCCCGGAAATCAGTTTCATCAGCGGAATCCATGCCAAACCGAATGCTACCAGGACGACCGTAGAAATCTGGCCCACAAAGACCAGTTGCCGCTCCGAAGCCTGCGGTTTCAGTTTACGGTAGATATCCCACGTGATCAATGTCGAACAGCTATTGAACACGGATGACAGCGAACTCATCAACGCGGCCAGAAGTCCCGCCACCACCAGACCTTTCAACCCGGCGGGAAGAAGAACCCCGATTAATGTCGGCAGCGCCGCATCCGGTTCGGAGAGGGTCAACTGTCCCTGTTGCACCAGCGAATAAGCGATGACACCGGGAATGACAAAGATAAAGACTGGCAGTAATTTCAGGAAACCGCCGAAAATGGTCCCCCGGCGGGCATGATCTACCGATTTCGCGGCCAGCACCCGCTGCACTATGTATTGATCCGTGCACCAATACCAGACCCCCAGAATCGGAGCGCCGAAGAGGATGCCTGTCCAGGGGAAATTGGGATCGGTTACCGGCTGCCACATCGACAGGAAACTCGGTCCCGCGGTCTCCACCATGACGTTCCAACCGCCCAGTTGTATCAATCCGGCGATAGTTACCGTGACCGCTCCGCCAATCAAAACGAACATCTGTAGCATGTCGGTGTAAAGGACGGCGCGCAATCCCCCAATCACAGTATAAATTCCTGTCGCCAGCACGACAATCAACGCTCCAGTCCAGAAGTTTAAGCCCATCAGCGCTTCAAAGACGATGCCGCCCGCGGCGATAGTGACCGAGATTTTGGTCAGCACATAGCCCACAATCGAGATTACTGCCAGGTACCAGCGCGCCCCGGACGAATAGCGCCGTTCTAAAAATTCAGGCATGGTGAAGACGCCGCTCTTCAAATAGAACGGCACAAACAGCCAGCCCAGGATGAGCAGAATCAGCGAAGCCAGCACTTCAAACTGACCCACCGCGACGCCGCTGGCCGCGCCGGTGCCCGCCAATCCTACCAGGTGTTCCGATCCGATATTCGAGGCGAACAACGAAGCGCCGATGATGAACCAGCCACTGTTCCGACCCGCCAGGAAGTAACCGGCAGAACTGTCCCGCGTGCCGCGCCGGGTCACGCCAAACGCCACCGCGAAGACCAGTACAAAATAGATGGCGATAACCACCCAATCGAGATTTCCAAGAAGACTCAATTCCGCCTCCAGATTAAACTACCTCAGGGTTCCAACCCGACAGTAACGTCAGTCAACGAATTGCCGTTTTCGTCCTCGATACTGCACGAAAACGCCCAGCCGCCCCACCCCTGATTGATCTTTAGGAGCAGGGTGTTATTTCCTTTCTTCAGATGCACGGACACTTTATCCTGCCCCGGAGCGTATCCTCTGCCAACCGGATTGCGATGCAGTTCTGTCCCATTGACCCAGGCGACGACGCCGTCATCGGAACCGATCGACAACACAGCATCCCGCTCGTCCGGTGAATCGATATAAGCCAGAGCGTAACTCGCAGCCTCGTACATTTCCGGCCCGTAGATCTCCTGAAAGTCAACCTCAAATTCAGCCAGCGGATCGTTCAAATTATCGAAATCTCTTTCGACCTTCTGCCATTTAATCTGCTTGCTGTCTTTACCTGTGTACTCTGATTTGAGGCCGATACTCTTTTCAGGTGGATGAACGACATCCAGCATATCATCCCAGCTATTCTCGAACGGGCCGATGATCCACCATTGGTTGATGGAGGGGAATAGCGGTATTGTCTTGGAGACATGTACTGAATCACGCATCTCATCAATCTTGAATACGTAATCGATCTTTATCACATCGGTCTGTAGGTCACCCGTTGGTTCTGCTTCTAAATCCAAAGACATCACAGGCTTCGTCTCGGTCAGTTCAGGAGAAATATTTTCTTTGATCACTTGCCAGCCGGTGGGTAACGAATAAGCAGCTTGCCCCTTCATTCCTTTCCCCGGGTAAAGCGAAATCACTTTCGATTGAAAACCGAGACTGTTCGACTCCTGATTCCATTCCACATCGTCATCGAAGCCTACCTCAAACATCCGCAGGAAGATCTGCTTCTTCATCTCCAGATTCTCGGTATATTTGATCATTCCCATGACATACATATCATAGTTTTCCTTAAACTCTTTCAACATGATTAATTCAGTTCCCCGTAAATCTGTATGCCCAACTCCAGGTTGGTAGGCTAGCGGGTAGAAGAACCAGCGAACAGTACTGTATTTTGTTATCAAAGATGAAGCAGCCCTACTTCGTCCTTTGATACCATCACCTAAAATTTCCTGGTCGCCGCCTTGAAGGTAAAACTTCACACTGACCGTATCCCCAACATGACCCAAATAACCATAACTGGTACACTGAATGTTTGCAGTCATTGCATAATGGTTATACTTAAAACTTCTCCTTCGATCATTAAGGCAAACACTATCTGGCCGCAAAACGTTGTGCAGATTGACTTCAAACCACCTATTATCCGGTATCCAGGGAACCGCCTCAAGTGGGATTATTAAAACAACTTCCTGCATATTATCGTCGTAAGTCGTTGATATTTTTGTATGAGTAAATTCGCCCTGTTTATAGCCATTACTGACGCCATCATCCTCATAAAGCTCATAAGAACCGTCTTCTCCAGGAAAAACATTCAGGATGATTTGGCTTATCGGCTCTTCCCCAATCTGAGGCCTATACGGCATCGTCGGAATGATTCCGCCCGCTTTGACGAAGATTGGTATTTCGTCTAAGGGAGTCAGCAACGTGTAAACTTCGGGGCCTTCATACATCTTTCCCGTGAACCAGTGATGCCATTTGCCCGGCGGAATCCAGACCTGAGTCATCGCCAATTTGCTGTCAGGATCGCGGGGCACAGCCACCGGGGCGACCAGCATCTGGTCTCCAAATATATATTCACCGGGCCAGTTATAGGCTTCATTCTCGTCTGGCCATTCGTAATAGAGCGGTCGGCACATAGGGATAGAACTGAAATGACATTGCGCTGCGGTGGAATAGATATAGGGCAGCAGTTCATAACGCAGATGAAACGCCTCCCGTGCCACTTCGAAAATCTCCTCATCAAATGCCCAGATACGGCGCTCTGCTGCGGGATTCTTCGTTGCGTGCGTGCGTAGCGTCGGATTGAAGACGGCAAACTGTATCCAGCGTGCATACAATTCCGGATCCACCGGACCGAAGAAGTGACCACCGATATCATGCGACCAGAAGGGATAGCAGACGTTGCCTGCCGTGGCGGTAAAGTATTTCTGGAATTCCAGTGATTCCCAGATAGAATGCGTATCGCCCGAGAATCCAATCTGGTAACGGTGACTACCCAGACCTCCATACCGGCTGAACATGATGGGGCGCAGGTTTCGGCGAGCTGGATTGGTTTCCATATCCCTCCAGTGCAGGTGATTCAGCCAGAAGAGAGGATCCAGCCCCGGGATCTTCGATTCTTCGCCCTGCTGCCAGTCGATCCACCAGAAATCGACGCCTTGCTTTTCCATCGGATGATGCAGAATGTCGAAGTAGTTCTGCATATACAGTGGATCGGTGACGTCGAAAGGAATCTGATCGACGGTATCGGGGTCGATGCTCATGGCTCGAGCGAATTCAGGGAAAGCCGCTTCATGCTTTTTGACGCCATCATGCGGATGCAGGTTTAAGGTAACATGCAAACCCTTATCATGGCACCAATCTAAAAAACCATCTGGATCGGGGAAATAGTCTGGATTCCAGGTGTATCCCGTCCAGCCGTCCAGGTGCCAATCCATATCCACGA
The DNA here is from genome assembly GCA_018812585.1 of bacterium. Lineage (GTDB taxonomy): Bacteria > Electryoneota > B3-LCP > B3-LCP > B3-LCP > JAHJDJ01. Next base: position 2,037 of record JAHJDJ010000054.1, on the reverse strand, counting down.
CCAGAATATCAAGCGGAACGTCGTGCTCCTCATATTCAGCCACCAGCTCCTTCAATTCCTCATCGGTATAAGCCCAGTAGCGCGACCACCACGCTCCGAAGACCCAACGCGGCGGGAGGGGTATTTTACCGGAGACGGTGGTAAAATCCTGAAGCGCGCCCTTGTAGTTGTGTCCATAGCCGAAAAAGTACCAGTCGATCTGTTCATGGTCCCTGGGTAAAGCCCAGTTCTGCTTTGTCCCGTCAAACAGGAGTGAGTTCGAGTCTTCGATCAGCACCCAGCCGTCCCGCGAAATCAATCCAGGCTCCAATGGAATAGACCCCGAAGCCTGATCCAGAGTGCGCACGGTGCCACCTAAGTTGCCAGTATTTTCCATGCCAGGGTGCCATTTGAACGGCACTGCTGGATCCAATGTTTTGAAGTACTTTGATTCTATGGTGAGATTATTTGCACTGAAGCTGCCAGATTTTCCTAAGTATTTAAGCAACAGATACTTGGTCTCGATAATCAGCCATTTTTCTTCTTTCCTGACATCGAATTTAACAGGTCTACTCCTGCGATGCAGGAAGACGAAAGAAGCTCGATCTTCAAACTCTCGCTTTTCGTCATATTCCATACGAATCAACGACTCGGTCAATATAGTAAACCGCGCATTGCCGGATATCACAACCGATTCAGGATTGGCAATGGAATTGTAGTCAGTGGCATTGGCGGAAATCACAGAAATTATTAGAAGGCAAGCAAGCGATGCGGCTATAGGTTTTTGTCGTATCATGGCGGGACCTGCAAATTGTGAGATGGGTTAATCTGGAAAATACAACTCCCTGCCTATAAATGCAATGGAATTATTTGACAGTTCGAATTAGTGTGAGGTCTGCCATGGTGTATTAATAACGAAAGACTTGCTTCACAATGGCGCGATGCATAAGTTCATTATCGCGGCTCCTTGATTTTAAGGAAAGTGGCCGGGGATGTGCACAAAATTGGTAAAAACGTCGTGCAGGGGGCTTGTCCGTCCCGAAGGGATGCCTGCGGCAGAATCTGACGGGCTACCGATCACCAGCCACTAAGCTGACTGCTTCCGTTCGCAATGACCACTCGAGCGGTCATTTCACCACCACCACTTTCTCTGTCACCGCGTAGGGGTCGGTCTTGTGCCGACCCGCCCCCGACATCTCCATCCTGATAAAATACTGCCCCGACGCGTAATTCGCCGCATCCCATATAACAGTCCTTTGCCCTGGCATCTGCAAACCAGAGGCCAACGTGGCGACTTTCTGACCTAGGAGATTATAAACGGCGATCTCTGCTTTTTGTGGATAGGGGAGGTTGTATGAAATCCAGGTGATGGGATTGGCGGGATTAGGGCCGATGCTGAACTGGATGCCATGAAGGGGATCTAATGAAAGGCGGGGCTGGACGGCTGACGTATCGTAATATGTATTTCGGAAGAAGATTAGACCACCTCCACCCGTGCCACCTATGACATCAGTATCACCATCATTATCTATATCGTAGAAATCTGGGATGATTGAAATGGATGTATCTAAAAGATTATCAGTAGCCAGTACCATATCGGGTACGAAAAGAGTCCCCTGATTTTCCCAGTACCACAGAGTAAAATCCTCGTTACCTGTACAAACCAAATCGAGATCCCCATCCAAATCAAAATCAACCAGTTGGGGACCAGTGGGCCCCTCGGTGATTCCCTGGAAGTTTTCTTCAACAAGTATGAAGTTAAAATGCTCAGGAGTACCCTGATTTTCATAGTACCAGATCTCATCTTCCAGAGGCCAGTTACCTGAAGACAAAAGCATGTCAAGGTCGTTATCACCATCGAGATCGCCTAAAGAACAACCTCCAATAATATATCCGATACTCATCTCCGTGACATAATCGAAGGAGGGATTAACGGTATCACCATTACTCATCCAGAATTCTAATCTTCCCCCAAAACTGACAGATAAAACCATGTCAGCAAAACCATCATTGTTCAAATCACCAAAATCTGAATAAGAGGGGGAGAGAGATTCACTT
>JAHJDJ010000053.1 GCA_018812585.1 bacterium | reverse complement strand
TAATAGAAATATTTGCGGCTGCGCTCTTAGGTGAGCTGGTACAGGGTTTGGTGACGATAATCGTCGTCTATAAGCGCTTTACGCTGCCTCGACTGGTCTTCGATCTGAAGCTCTGGAAATACTATGTGCTCGAATCTTTACCATTAGGTATTGCATTTGCGTTTAACAGTTTGTATTTTCAGATAGATATCCTTTTCCTGAAGCATTTTCGCACGGCGGAAGAAACAGGCATCTTCGGCGTCCCTTTCCGGGTCGTCACAACGCTTTTCACCCTGCTGATTCCGATGATCTGGGTACTGCTGCCGCATTTAAGCAGAGCTGCGAAAGAATCAATCGAGCAATTAACCGAACACGGTAAGGGATATTTAAAGGGCATCGCCGTCATTACTTTGGGGATGAGCCTCTATCTGGTGATTGAATCAGAGGATCTGGTTCTTAGTTTATTTGGTGAAGAATACCGTTATTCGGCGGTTATTCTGGCGATGATAGCGCCAATTATTACTTTGCATGCATTCACCTATTTCTTTGATCTGACTCTGACAGCTACAGGGCGTCAGAAGTTAATTATTTATGGCTCTGGAACTGTCTTTCTGGTGAAGTTGATCATGGATATGATCTTTATCCCCAGGTACGGCACTACTGGAGCAGCATGGGGAACGATCGTTGCAGACGTCGCCAGTTTTGTTGTCATGTTTACCCTTACCCGGAAGTATGTGACCTCTTTTAATCTGGGTAAAATCATGATTCGGCCTCTGCTCGCTGCCGGGGCAGGTGGAATCAGTCTCTGGCTGCTTAGAGGATTGCCTTTCTACATTTCTGGACTTCTTTTTAGCGTCGCTTATCTTTTCTTTATATGGATTTTCCGAGTTGTGTCGCCCGGACAACAACAGGTTTTTGTTGAAATGACACGTGGACTGAAGAAGAAATTTGGTTTATCTAAGGAGGTATCAGGAGACAGCAACGATAGCGTTTCTTAATGTATCCCGCTTACTGATCGCTCATGTTTTTGACGACTGCTGAACCATATCCTGATATTCTCGTTGTCTATTCGTTGGTTGGCTTCAAACTGATACAGCGCCTTGAAGATACTACTGATTCAAAGTTACCTGGGGCGATACGAAAAACCCGTTTATCCAGTGGGTTTAGCCTATTTAGGCGCTTGCCTGCAAGACCATGACGTTCAGGGATTTGATCCTAATGTTGCAAATGATCCTTATGGGGAATTAATAGAAAGGATCAAACACTTTAACCCTGACGTAGTAGGGCTCTCTCTCCGCAATCTGGATACTACTCAATACCGGGATCCCTTTGTCTACATGCAGACTTTACAACCGACTTTAGACCTTGTTAAGGAGCATGCGCCCGAAGCTATCCGCATCATCGGTGGCGCGGGCTTTTCAATTTACGCCGACGGAATGATGCGGCGTTTTCCAGATTTGCAGTATGGTTTGCTGCTGGAGGCTGAAGAGTCGTTCCCCGCTCTGCTGAAGTCTTTAGACCGCCCTGAAACAGTTCCTGGGGTTTTTTATCGCACCAATGGCGAGGTCAAACTTTCAGCGCCTGCAGTATTGCCTGATTTTAACGCCATCAATTCACCCAGATGGGATCTTTTCGATGCTGCGCCTTACCGAGGGCAGTTGGATACCATCGGCGTTCAGGCAAAACGCGGCTGTGGTTTGAAATGCGCTTATTGCACATATTACTTCCTGAATGGGTGCCATTATCGTCTCCGCAATCCAGAAAAGGTGGTGGCCGAAATTGTCGATTTGATCGACAACCATAAGATAGATCATTTCATTTTTCTTGATTCTGTTTTTAATATTCCTGAAGATCACGCGCGTGAAGTCTGCCATGAATTGATCCGGCAGAAAGTTAAAGTGCCCTGGACCGGATGGTACAACGAAGCAGCATTCAGTGAAGATTTCTTTAAACTGGCAAAAGAGGCCGGGTGCAAATATTTCTCCTTCTCCCCCGATGCATACTCTGACCGTTCCCTGAAACTTCTGCGCAAGAACTTAAAAGTCGAGGATATCCATCGCGTCTTTGAATTAGCCAAACGTGAAAAGGACTCGTTTTTCGGTTATAACTTTTTTGTCAATCCACCGGGGCAGACCTATTTTGATTTCTTCCGGTTGATGGTATTCTGGCTGAAAGTTCGGTTTGCCTTGAAGGGAAGACTGTATGGTTTCGGTTTGGGAAATATCCGCGTGGAACCCGATTCTGAGATGTTTCGCATTGCCTGCGAAGATGGTCTCTTAAATGAAGATACAGACCTGCTGGCCGAAACCAGCGATGAGCTGAAAGCGCTATTTTATACCAATCCTAAAACGCCGCTGATTAATACATTTTTTAAACTGTACGGTTCGCTGGCGAATTTAAAGCGCCGGTTACGATCTTGAGCGCAACTTCAGCACAGAAACTGCACTGGTGGAAGCTCAGGACCGAATGGTATCGTAAGAAATTGACTCTGAAGAATCCTCCCTATTTTATTAATCTGGAGCCGACCGGATTTTGTAATCTGCATTGTACGGTCTGTTCTTATAAGCAGGATCGAGGCAAAGGGTACATGGATCTCGATCTGGGAAAAAGAGCCATCGACGATGCCGCTGATTTTGGCGTCAGCCAGGTGAGGTATTTTTTAGCCGGTGAACCTATTTATCATCCGCACCTGGGAGAACTCATCCGGCATGCGAAAGCAAAGGGTATGCTGACGCAAATACATACCAATGCCAACCATCTGGATGAGCAACGCGCCTTAAGCATTCTGGATAGTGGGCTGGATCATATCTCTTTCAGCTTCGATGGTGAAAATAAAGAGGATTACGAAGCGATTCGCGTAGGCGGAGATTTTGATGACACTCTTGATAATATTCTTAGATTTTTAGAACTTAAGAAGCAGCACCCGAAAGCGGACACCTTCGTCACCTTCCAGGTGATAAAGCCGTACAGAGAGGGTGTTCCTTTCGTTCACAAACTATCGCCCGAATTTCAGAAGAAATTTGCTGGACTGCCGGTTGATCGTTTCTTAGTATTGGCTCCATTCCACTGGCCGGGCTCGGAAGAGAGTGGAATCGAAAAGCCCTCCGGCAATAAGTTGTATCACTGCCCGGTACTCTGGCAGAGTCTTTCGGTCGGCTGGGATGGGCGCGTCTTAGGCTGTTGCGGTGATCTCAATGGTCTGGTGGTTTTAGGCGACGTGCGGCATCAGCGACTCGCCGATATTTGGAACTGCAGTAAAATAGTCTCTATGAGGAGACTGCATCTTCAACATAGACATAAAGATATTCCGCTGTGCAGTGACTGCGACGTCGTCTACGTTCGAGCGCATCCAATTCTGCGGGATCTGCGGGATTTAGTCTCAGGTAAATGGTGTCCGATATAGTTCCATGAACCGTTTAGCTCGAAATTTGCAGGATTTGTATTACCGCCAATTCAACGGCGTCATCAGCCTGATGGGCGGTATAAATAACCCCGGCAGGAGTTATGCTTTGGCACAACTGTTTGGGGAAGTGCGCACTCGATTCGGTTACGTTGGGAGAGGTTGGTCAAGGGAAACCTACCTTAAAACTATCCGGACGATTTTGCCGGATATCAGCGATGCCAAGGCTGATGAGCTGTTGAAAGCTTACTGGGTGAATCATCAGAAACGGTTTATTGAACTCTTCCTGATGCGCAAATTGACGTCTGAGAATCTTTCAACAGTTGTGACCTTTGAAGGCGCCGATCAACTTCACGCGGCCTTGGAGCGGGGGAAGGGAGTAATACTCCCTGTTCCACACATCGGGAACGAACGGTTGCATCACATTGCGTTAGCTGTTAAAGGTTTCCCCCTGGCAGTGATCTCATCTCACTATGACGATCACGGGCCTTATGCGAGGAAAATCAAACTTGAAGCGTCTCAGAGATTTCACGAAGTAGGACATCCGGGTGATGTAAAATGGCTGCTGCGCATGTTAAAGCAGAACCGCATCCTGCAGGTGGCCTGTGACGCTGAAGCGGATGCAAATGGCGTCGTGGTTGAGTTTCTTGGACAGCAGGTGCTCTTGCCTACTGGTTGGGTACGTTTAGCACAAATGACTGGAGCAGCAATATTTCCATCCGCTTTACTGCGACAAGCCGATAACCGGCATAAACTGATCGTGAAGCCGGAGTTTAAACTGAAAACCAATGGCGACCGTAAAGACGTTTTGCGCGACAATGTGCAAGAGTATATGAATGTGGTCTCTGAATTATATCTAAGCCGACCAGATTTAGTTGACTGGATGTCATTAACAGTTCGTCTTGACGAAACGAGAGATAGGGTGATAACAGAGAGCTAGGATTAAAATTTGCGTTACAGCGTATTTTTTTATTGGAGTCTTAATGCAGAAATCTGATAAGATCACGTTACTGATTATTTTTTTTCTGGTTGCTTCTTCGCATGGGGTATCGCCTGTGATGTACTATGGAGATGTAATCTGGTACGTTCCTACAGCATTAAGCATTATACATGAGGGGAATACTGATTTGGATGAGTTTGTTGATCCCGAAACGGCAGGCGACGATTATAAGTTAGAACAGGTCAATGGCCATTGGTACACCGTATATCCTATCGGTGTTTCATTGATTGCCCTCCCATTTGTTGCTCTATTTTCGTTCTTAGCACCGTTAATGACATTCCCACTTAGAATCATAAAACCTGAGTATTCTGCTTTTTCTGTAATGGATAACGCTGATTTGGTTGGTATGTTATCTGCTTCATTTATCGTTGCGATATCTGCAGTTTTTATTTACCTAATTGCCCGCTTGTATCTGAGTAAACGACAATCAATTCTGACTGTCTTTGTTTATGCTTATTGTACCTCCGTCTGGTCTACCGCCAGCAGAGGCCTATGGCAGCATGGCCCTTCCTTACTGCTGATTACGATCACGTTGTACTTAATATCAAAAGCAATCTCTGGCAAGCATCGATTAGTAGTATTCGCAGGTATTCCCTTAGCTTTTTCATATTTTGTGCGACCGACGAATGCAATCCCAATCGTTATTTTGTCAATATTTATTTTTATTCATTTTCGCAGGCAATTTCTCTTATACTCAATAAGTGCCATTTTAACTGTGGTGCCAATCTTGATCTACCTTTACATAACATATGGAGCATTATTACCTCAGTACTATCAGGGACATCTATTCGCTGATAAAACGTCTCCGCTGAACGCACTAATATTTTTTGGTCAAATGTTCAGCCCCTCTCGTGGATTAATCATCTATTCGCCGGTGCTGTTGTTTTCTTTGGTAGGGATGTATGTTTCGATCCGAAAAAACATAAAGAAGTTATGGTACTATATCCCCGCTTGTATTATACTCCTCCATACGGTAATGCTGGCCTTATTTCCACATTGGTGGGGTGGTTTTTGTTACGGTCCGAGATTATTTACTGATATAGTTCCCTTTTTCCTGTTCTACT
>JAHJDJ010000052.1 GCA_018812585.1 bacterium | reverse complement strand
TCCTGGCTGGCCGACCGAGGGGATAGAACCCGACCCCAAAGAGAATCAGAACCAGATCGCTTCGTCTTCACATTTCCAATATAAAAAGTACACGCACTGGTCTTATCCGGTGGTGATCGATACTTTTGCGTTGGAGGGGATTGAACTGATAAATGGTGATGAATTCGGCATCTTCACATCGTCTGGATTATGTGTTGGAGCGAAAACATTTGAAGGTGACTTCCCCCTGGTCATCACATCCTGGAAGGATGATAAGGCGACTCCTGATGAGGTGGATGGCTACGGCGAAGGCGACGAGATGGTAATAAAACTCTTCGATGCTTCTGCTAATGAGGAGATCGTCATCGATCTGGGGCCTCAGACTATGGCTATGGAAGAAAACACGGTTGCGCCTCGTCAATCCGGCTTCGGCAGGGGATCGTTCGCCTTGAAGAGTCTGACACATGGCATCCAATCCGTGACTCAGCTTCCCCAGGAATTCAGGACAGGCCAGAACTACCCGAATCCCTTCAATTCATCGACGGTGATACCATTGGAATTGCCACAACGGTCGCGAGTGACGATACACCTGTTTGATGTCTGTGGGCGGTTAGTGTGGACACACCAAGCGGGTGTGCAGAATGCCGGTTGGCCGAAAGTGCAATTCAACGCTTCAAGTCTGGCATCTGGCGTTTATTTCTCTCGGGTAACAGCTACCGGCCTGGAACGCGGCGGAAGGTATATCGATGTGGGTAAGATGTTGTTGCTGAAATAAAAGCGAAAGAAGAGGGCGGTCTGGAATTGCCGGATCGCTCTCATCCAATAATGGGTACGACCATGAAGACTTTAATCTTGATGCTGCTTATCCCTTTGATTCTGAACGCCCAAGAATTCACCTTCCGGCAGGAGTTTGATACAATTCCGGTGGAAATTGATGGCTGGCAGCCTCATGTCCCATGGTTGGGAGGGATGGCGTACTCCCAACCTGAACTTTGTGATATTGACGCGGATGGAGATCAGGATCTGTTTATAGGAAAACAAGCACGGTCTATCTGGTTCTTGGAAAATATTGGAACTCCACAGTTTTCTGATTTTGACCTCACATCATTTGAATATTCCGGTATTCAATTAGACTCCATCTATGGTTTTGCCGCTCCAGCATTTTGTGATCTGGATGGCGATGGCGACTATGATTTATTTTTATCAGACGCGGTGGGTTTAATCCATTATTGGAGAAATGAAGGAACTATCTATGCGCCTTATTTTGAATTTGTTACTGATACATTAGATGGGATTGATTATCCCGGGACAGGTGACATTAGTTTTTGCGATATTGAAGATGACGGTGATTTTGATTTGTTTGTCGGATCCACGGTCTATGGATTTATACAATTCTATCGGAATGAAGGTACTCCGCAACAATGGAACTTTAGTTTGGTTACGACTCAATTTCTGGGCATTTCTGCTGGTAGTAATGCAAAACCAGAATTCTGCGATATAGATGCTGATGGAGATTTTGATCTGTTTGTGGGCGGGGAATCGGGAACGATTCAGTACTTCAGAAATGAGGGCACTCCCTCGGAATATAATTTCACATACGTCACAGATACTTACGGTGGGATCGATGTTGGTTCGGCATCTTCCCCAGAATTTTCTGACATTTACGCTGATGGTGATTTCGATCTGTTTGTTGGGAGAACGGAGTCAAATAGTGGAGTAAGCCCTGGGGATCTCTATCTGTATAAAAATATCGGGAACCAGACACAAGCAGATTGGCAGTTCATCACATCCAATTTTCTTTGCTTGGATATTGGGCGTACTGCAAGATGCACAATATCGGACATTGATGCCGACCAGGATCAGGATATTTTCATCGGTAATAGTGGCAATCAACTCAGTTATTACGAAAATACCGGCGATTCAACAGATGCAAACTTCCTGGAAATTACTCATCAATATCAGGGGATTTCCGTGAATGGGATCGAGCCTTTCTTTTGTGATATTGACGCTGATCAGGACCAGGATTTATTCTGCGGTTCGGTGAGAATTCCGAGTCCTCCGCCACCTGATTTATACTTTTATGGAAATCGAGGCACACCACAGAATGCAGATTTCGGTCTGGTGTCTTCCAGTTTGGTGCAAGGCAACTTTTTCGTAAGTATCGCCCCCAGCCTTGCAGACGTCGATGCAGATGGCGATTACGATCTTTTCCTTTCGGATGGATTGGATGGAGAATATTTCTTCTATGAAAACACAGGTACGCCGCAAAGCTACAATTTTGAGTATCAAACGAGTAGTTGGCAAGGGATCTCATCGATTAATACCTCCCCCTCTTTCTTCTATGATATCGATAATGATGACGATTTAGATCTTTTTATCGGGGCAACAACCGGACCTGGAGTAGATTTTAATATTTATTATTACCGCAACATGGGGACACCCACAATGGCAAATATGGTGTTTCAAACATATAATTTTCTTAACTTTGAAAGTTATCCTAGATATATTGTTATTGACGGTTTAGCAATTAGTGATTTCGATGGTGATGGTGACGGAGATTTTATCGTTGGCACATATTATGGCGGCATGCTCTTCTTCCGCAACACGACGGGGGATACGGCGGCAGTGGAGCCCCGCCTTAGCTTAGATCCTCATCATGGCATCCAGTTCTCACTTGGCCCCAACCCCGCCAATCCCATCACCTGGATTTCTTACAATCTCCCCTATCCGCAAAAAGCAGAGATCGCGGTTTATAATCTCCTCGGTCAGAAGGTCGCCACCTTAGCCTCCGGCTTGCAGATGCCGGGGCAGAAAACCCTGATCTGGGATGCGGCGAATTACGCTTCCGGGCAATACTTTATCAAGCTTGAGGCGTCGGGAGAGTCGGGGGAAGCACCCCCGATCTACGGGGTGGAGCGGGTGGTGGTGGTGAAATGATTCAACACACGGTCAAAGACCGTGTCACCCCGGGTTGCGACCCGGGGTCCAGAGCAGAATCTTAGTAAAAGAGCATCATGTTTTATTAAGCATCGTGCTCTGGATGCCGGATTACCATAGGCACAGGCGGAGTCCGGCATGACAACGCCTGCAGCGTTGGTAAAAGTGACTGCCAAGCGTTCGCGATAGGTCGCGAAGATTGCTTCGGATCGCACTGATGTAATCAGTGCTTATCCTCGCAATGACTGTGTTTTATCGACTCCGCTGATCCTTCAGCCCCATCATGGGGCTTTCTTCCGATATATCAACCTAAAATAACTTCCTATTGCCGCCTTTTAATGAATAAATCAGTCCCAGAACTTCCCCAACATTGAAATTGTCATGCAGGGTCACGGAGCGCCAGTTATAGCGCGACCTGATCTGGCGGGATTTCGAACTCTCACTGAAGAAGTCAGCAACTCTTCCTATATCGTCTTTCCATTGATTCATCCTATCGATGCGAAGATCAATCCATCCTTCCTGCGCCCATTCTTCCATTCTTTCCGTGACATTCTGGGGATCTTTTTCATCTGGAACACGCCAGGCAGCGCCAAGTAGAAGACGGCTGCCTTCGAGTAGAATTGGCATTTGATGGGAGAGAATCTGGCTTCTTAAGTTAGTATTTGCAGCCATGAGCAATAGTTCAGCATCTGCAGCTAAATCTTCAGCAGTACTATCGATTATCTCTGCCAGAGAGGAACGCAACAAGCGCAATATTTCAAGTTCCCACAGGTGCTTGGTGACGGTGGGGCCAAGATTACCAATCGCTACACTGTGGGAATCTATATCTCTATCTGCTTCCTGCATCTTAGATAGAACAGAGTGGCGTTCAAAAGCCGCAAAAAACGTGGGACCAAGACACGAGGAATCCATCGCTGCACAGACGTCATACCGTGTAGATCCTTCCAGAGATTCGGCAACGGCAAACCCCACCTCTTCTTTCGTGATACAGCCCATCTGACCCAGCGTCGTAATGGTTGTCATGTCACCAATTGCGTAGTAACCATTTTCGCCAGAGCCAACTGCGACAACATTCAAGGATTTACCGAGATCTAGGGGGCGATGTGTTGTGAAAACGTTCTCCGCTGACAAATCAAGGGGGTGTTCGCAATCTACCAGCGGAATTTCGGCATGGCAACCGTCTTTCCTTTCGGTGATTTTCGTGGTAATTTCATCCCATCCGACTAAAGCAGTTGGAATCAATAGTTTGATGTCCAGACCGGGTGTATGTGAGAGGGTCCATAAAAGCTGATTAAAAACGCCGGCGGCTGTAACCTTGCCCAACAATCTGGGCGAGCAGCCCGGCTCATCAAGGTCCCCGTGGGTATATTGGATGTTAAAACCCATCCCACCCAAACCCGAAGTTGAAATCTTTACATAGCGCGCCACTTCAAACTCAAGCATGGCTAAATGCAATACTTGGGTGAATCGTATCAACGGGGGGATGGCTTGTGACAGCAGGCTGCACTTTATCATTTCTATGAGGTCATTACATTCAGGTAGACTGTTTGTCTCCAGAATTTTCATGAGCGCTCTGGAAGAAGTATAAGGATCATGTCCATATCCGACATAGGTAGCCGTATTGATTCCGTCTACGATCAGATTCGGTCGATGTTTTTCAATCAGCTTCCAGAGTTGAGATGACTTGACTAAATCGGAAGTCAACGTACCAAAACGATATTGAATCTCACCTAAAAGGGAGGCTTCATCGACGACTGGAAAAGCGACTAAAACATCACCCGAAGAGGCAATAAATTCAGTATTACAGTCGGGAGAATTATCTTTTATCCAATCCAGTGATTCGGTAGATTCTTCTGCCGTTAAGGTATGAAGTATCAATACTTCAGGATTTCGCTTAAGGATCTCCAGGCAGGATGCACGCCCTATCTGACCCGCGCCGAGAAAAAGAACCCTACTGTCTTTTATCATTTTTATTCCAATGATTTTTCAAAGATACTTTTGCTGATATTATAAAGCACCTCGCTGCGATACCAATCCGAAGCCCTGATATCTGATATGGGTGAAGCGTATGAACCTACTTTGGCTGCAAACTCTGAAGCAGTTTTGGGACTGACATTCGAAAAACTCTTGCCCTTAAGAAATTCGCAAGCTTCACCCACAAACTTTATCACCGGCGCCACAGAACCAATGGCAGCGCCGGCGCTGGTGATTTTATCATCACTTAATTGAAAATGATAAGCCAGCGAGACTATGGCGATTTCCATTGCATTTCTGGTTCCGATCTTGATAAAATGCGAACAAATCTCTTTACCTTCATCATTCGAAGGAACGAAGACACTGTAAAGCAGCTCATCACTCTGCAAAACAGTTTTTCGCACTCCCGTGAAAAAGTCTTCCAGCGAGATGGTCCGGATCGTTCCCTGCGCAGATAAAATCTCACATTGAGCCTTCAATGCCACCAGTGCACAACCCAAATCCCCGGCAGGTGAGGCGGTGCACAAGTTACCTCCAACGGTCGCCACCTGGCGAATTTGTCTGGAGGCTAATTGACTGGCGGCTTCATGCAATACAGGATACTGCGTTCTTATGTTAACATCTGACGTGAGGGTATTGGCCGTCACCTGCACCCCAATTTTTATGCCATCACCCAGTACTTCTATGGAATTGATTTGCGTATCAGTCAGGTAAGCTAAATTGATCACAGTCAGATCTTCGATTGGCTGCTTCTTCAGCTCTAATAAAAGGTCGGAGTAGCCGGCGCCAAAACGAAACTGAGCGCCCTGCTGCGAAGTGATGACTCCCAGCAGTTCCTTGATAGTCCGAGGGCTTATTACCTTAAAGTTCATCTGTCTTTGTCTTATAGCTTTTTAAAATTTTCTCTGCTGTGATGGGAAGACGATCTATGTTAATACCGATAGCGTTTGAAACTGCATTGGCGATTGCAGCCGCGGTGGGAATCAGCGGCGCCTCACCGACTCCTTTAGCGCCATAAGGGCCTTCCTCATCAATCGTCTCTACAGGATAGAAATGTATTTCAGGAATATCGCAGGCTGTCGGCAGCTTATAATCATGGAAGCTTGGATTTATCATGAAACCTTTCTCCATGATTAATTCTTCAGTTAAGGCGTACCCCATCCCCATCACGACGCCCCCCTCGATCTGTCCCGCCAGGCCTAACGGATTCAGCACTTTACCGACATCCTGTGAAACATGAACATCTAATACCTTTACTTTGCCTGTATAAGTGTCAACTTCAACTTCGACCGCCTGAGCTGCAAATGCATAGCTGCTGGAAACATTGCCTTTGTAGTCTTTATCCTGAAAGGCGCTGCCTGGCTCATAATAGTAAGATTCCACACATAGATCGCTGGGCTCGCGGAAATGTATTTCCCGAATCACCTTATCCAGTCTTATGGAATCACCTTTTTTTAGTGATTTGATAAATCCACTATCATATTCCAGATCCTCGATGTTCGTTTTCAGGAGCGCTGCAGCTTTAGGCGAAATCTTCTCTTTCAGTTTGCGGATGGCGCCCAACACTGAATTACCGGCCACGAAACTGGTCCGTGAAGCATGCACACCTACATCCCAGGGCTTGATATCGGTGTCAGAGTTGATTACTCTTATCTTGTCGAGATCCACACCTGTCTCTTCAGCAGCAATCATGGCGAGGATAGTCTCAGATCCCTGGCCAATCTCGCTGGAACCGGTAATGATTGTCAAATATCCGTAACTGTCAAATTTGACTGTGGTGCCGCAACCGTCCGAACGATAGATTTTAGC
>JAHJDJ010000051.1 GCA_018812585.1 bacterium | reverse complement strand
TTTTTTATTTCGAATTTATAACATCACTAAATTCTCTTAAGGTTTGCTCATTGATTCGTGCAACTAATAATTTGCCTTTGCGTTCTGTGATTATTAAATCGGCATTTGATAATTCTTTTAAATGATGTGATATAGTTGGAGCTCCTATATTAAGTTTTTCCATTATATTGAATACGAAGCAATCTTCCCCTTCATAGCTGCTTTGATTTCTTCTGGATATTTCCATAAAGAGTTCAAAGCGATTTGGATTGGAAAGCGCTTTCATAATTTTTGTAATCTTCTTAGTATCCATGTGATTCATTTTGATAATTCGATAATAATAGAACTGTCAAATTAATTTTAGTAAAAAAATAACTTAAAGTCAAGTCTTTTTTTATATTTAACACAGATATATATTCGCAGCCTTAAATAATTGCGCACAATCTATAAAAAATCTTTTGAGCCTATCAAAGAAGAAATCCGTAAGAACGTACTCATGAAGCAAGTTTCCTACTTATATGTTTATGCTTATAGTTAAAACATCAAAAGCAAGTGTCATGAGCGCAGATATAATGAAGAAGTAGCTATATACATTTAGTTTACGGAATTTTTGGTTTCCCCTACTACACCACAATGGTTTAAACAAATCCCTACAGAAGTCATCTCCTGGAGGATTATCTTCCCCCATAATCCCAAAACCCATCACCCTATTTTCGCCAGAAAATCCTTGACTTTCCCTATCTCAATGTTGTATATTATAGGTAAGCACTCCAAATATACTCACCACAATCCTCAAAAGCCCTCAATAAAACAGGATAAACAATGTTAATACGCAACAACTCAAGATTCTTCATTCTTCAATCGTCATTCTCCAATCTCCAATTATTTGTGACAAATCTGTCATCTCGCATAAAGCGCCCCGCACAAAAAAATGACAGATCTGGCGGACACGTTCAAGTGGCGGACAAATCTGTCATTATATAACCGTGCCGTCAGGTCTCCGCACCTGACGGAAATTCTGTCGGCTGCGGAGAGCCGACAGCACTACTTCTCCCCCTTCGTAAATTCCCGTATAATCTTCTCCACCTGCTCTTCAGATAACCCCGTACTGCCGAACTGCTGCTGCGCTCCGGGCAGAGCCGACGGCGATGCCGCAGCATTCGGTCTCGTTTCCGGCGCAGGCGGCGCTTCCACACCCGGTCTGTAGCGGTACTGGTCGTCATACTTCCAGCGCTTGGCTTGGCTGGCAGCGGGCGCTTTGGCAGAATCGTTGATGGGGTTGATTTCGTACGCCAGCCGCTTGAGGTTAACCAGATGCAGAGGGGTCACGTTATCGGCGGTAATCGATCCGCCCCAGGTGCCGCAGCCTAAGGTCATCGCCGGTTCCAATCCAGTGGTATACCCGATCGCTCCGTGCGTCGTCGGCGTATTGACCAGCACCCGGAAGACCGGCTTCTTCAGCGCAAATTCGCGGATGATCTTCTCATCGCGGCTGTGGATTCCCAGCGTATGCCCGATGCCTCCAAAGTTGATGATTTCCAGGCAGCGTTCGCAACCCTGCTCCCAGCCGTCCACTTCGTAGAAGCAGATCACCGGAGACAGCTTCTCAATCGACAGCGGAAACGCCTTGCCGACGCCCTCCAGCGGCACCACCAACACGGTAACATCCGGCGATACGCTGAAGCCCGCCATTTCGGCGATACGGTGCGACGGCTGACCCACGATAGCGGCATTCAAGCCGCCTCCCGGCTTGATCATCAGCTTTTGCAGTGCGGCGATCTCCTGCGCGTTGCAGAAGTAGGCGTTGTTGCGCTTCAGTTCGGCCACCGCTTCATCCTTGACCGGACGATCCACCACGATGGACTGTTCGGAAGCGCAGACTGTGCCGTTGTCGAAGGTCTTGGAGGTGATGATATCCTTGACCGCTTTGCGCATGTCCGCCGACCGTTCGATGAAGACTGGAACGTTCCCCGGACCCACGCCAAATGCCGGTTTCCCCGCAGAATAGGCCGCTCGCACCAACGCCGTGCCGCCGGTCGCCAGGATCACCTTGGTGATGGGGTGCTTCATCAGCTCCTGCGTGCCAGCCATGTCCGGGATGGACATGCAGGAGATGGCGCCCTTCGGAGCTCCCGCCCGTTCGGCGGCCGCGGCGACGATACGGCACGCTTCCATCGTGCATTTCACTGACGCAGGATGCGGAGACATCACGATCGCGTTGCGCGCTTTGATCGAAATAATCGCCTTGTACAGCGCCGTCGACGTCGGATTAGTCGATGGAATAATGGCTGCCACCACGCCCATCGGTTCGGCGATTTTGTACACCTTGCCCTCAGCATCTTCTTCGATGATGCCGACGGTTTTCAGGCGGGAGATATAATCCAGCAGGTTGCGCGTGGCGAAGCGGTTCTTGGTGACCTTGTCTTCGTATTTGCCGAAGCCGGTCTCTTCGATGGCCATCTTAGCCAGGCTTTCCGCAGCCTTGAATCCGGCGTCCGCCATCGCTTCGGTGATGCGGTCAACCTCTTTCTGCGAGAGGTCTCGCAGGGCAGGTAATACGGCGTCCGCTTTGGCCAAAAGCTCGCGGACTTCTTGCACTGAGGATAAATCACGGTCCATAGTGTTTTTGCAGGTTAGGTTGA
The DNA here is from genome assembly GCA_018812585.1 of bacterium. Lineage (GTDB taxonomy): Bacteria > Electryoneota > B3-LCP > B3-LCP > B3-LCP > JAHJDJ01. Next base: position 12,864 of record JAHJDJ010000051.1, on the reverse strand, counting down.
GAGGTTATAAGGTTTTGGAATTTTTATTCGTCGTCCGTTGCCCTCTCATAGATCGCCGTTAATGGGCTGATTAATGGCGGCAAATCGGACTGAATGACGTACCAGATCACATCTAAGCTAATGCGGTCATACTCATGGATGAGGACGTTTCTTAAACCCTGCATTTTCCTCCAGGGAATGTCTGGGTAAGAATCCTGGACTGATGCAGGGATATATTTAACTGCTTCTCCAATAACTGCCAGTTTCATAATGACAGCATCGATTGTTTTACGATCAGTCATAAATTCATCCAAGGCGATCCCTTGGACATAATCCTGAGCATCTGAAATTGCATCGAGTATGTGTTTGATGCGAAATTTCCATTTACGCGATTTAGAGGACATCCAAAGCCTCCGTATAGATATCTTCCTTTAATTCATCGATAACGGCGTTCCGCATGACTAGATCAACTTTGGGCACTGAAAGGATTTTCTGGAGATATTCTTGAACATCAAAGAAATGGAAATAACCTATCGGGCGATCGAAATCCACTAATAGATCTAAATCACTTGTCTCTGTAGCATCTTCACGTGCAACGGAACCAAAAAGAGCCAAGGACTTTACGCCCATTTCTCGCAATTCATTCTGATGCACAAAAAGAAGTTTGATTATCTTCTTTTTATTCATTTTGTTCTCGCCAGGAATCTTCAAAGCCAATAATAAGGTTGTTAGTTTCTGAAAAGATAGGATAAATTGGGGCGATTGTCAAGCACACTTTGAGTGCATTTCTCATGGATCGAGAAGGTTCAGCAATATTTAATGCAATCGTATCTTTCCTAACCTAAAGAAATTAAGTCGGCTTGCACTCTCTTTCACGCCAATTTTTCTTGATTTCAAGATGGGGATAACGTACATTGTTACTTTATAACTGCAATTAAACGCGGCTGTCCCAAAAGCTGTAAAATATCATTGCAAGACCTAATTCATTGGGTCGAAGCAATCTCGTAACTTAATGATAATAATGAGATTGCTTCGTCACTGCGTTCCTCGCAATGACTGCCTTTGTGGCTTTTGGGACAGCCCCATTAACATACAGCAAACTGAATGCCGATAATCACTGACCTTCGGGCTGCGCCCAGATTGAACCAGGTTTACAGCCGCATGGGATTTAAGCCTGCGAAGGCTGACATCCCGGAGTCCATGCTGGCGATGGTGGATGAAGCCATCCAATTGGGGAAGGCATTAGCGGAACCGAAAGCTTGTTATCAATATTTCCCAATAATGCGAACCGAACCCAATATGATCGAAATAGAAGGTCAGTTTGTGATTCAATCAGCGAAAGTCTATGACTGGATGGCAGGGTGCCAAGGCTTGTATATCGGTGCGGTGACTTTGGGCCCAGAGCTGGATCAGACGGTAGCCGAAATGATGGCTGACAATTATGTTACCAAGGGTTTTCTGGTCAATGCCTACGGCGCTCAAGCCGCTGAAGCAGCGATGGTGGAGCTGAATCATATCATCACTCAGGAAACGGAGACTAATGGCTTTGCCACCAGCAAACGGTACAGTCCCGGGTATGGCGATTGGGCCATTTCCGCGCAAAAGGATGTGCTTCAGGCGATCAACGCGGCCCAGATCGGAATCAGTTTGACGGACAACTATTTGATGATACCGGAAAAATCGGTCTCCGCCATCATTGGCATGCGGCCGCAGAGATAAAAGGATGAACAGGTGCTGACAAGGCAGGAATTTCGAAATAGAGCAAATCGTGAGATCATCCTCCTCGATGGAGGCTTGGGAACGCTTCTGCAACAGCGGGATCTGGCTATCGGGCAAGCCCCGGAAGAACTGAATCTACGTAAGCCGGAAAGCGTAATACGCGCGCATCGGGATTTCATTGCCGCGGGTTCTCAGGTGATCTTGACCAATACATTCGGCGGTACCCGGATAAAGCTCGATGAATATCATCTCGGCGATAAGGCGCGTAACATCAATTCGCTGGCCGTGGAATTAGCTCGAAAAGCCGCCGGAAATGCCGACGTCTGGGTGGCGGGATGCATCGGGCCCTGCGGCAAGTATCTGAAGCCGGTGGGAAAACTGGACTTCAGACCGGCTTATGAGACTTTTTCCGAGCAGGTCAGATACCTGGCAGGCGCTGGAGTGGATCTCTTGATTATCGAAACGATGTCTGATATCCGGGAAACGCGCGCGGCCATGATGGCGGCACGGCGGTACTTCAATGGACCGATCATCGCGCAGATGACCTTTGCCGATGGCCGCAACACAGTCACCGGGACCGATCCCTTGACAGCCTTGACCGTGATGGAAGCTCTGGACGCCGACGCCTTCGGCATCAACTGTTCGACCGGCCCCGAAGAGATTTTCAGCGCCATTAAAGAGGTGCAGAACAAGACGCTGCTGCCGCTTTCGGTGGAACCGAACGCCGGCATGCCCCGCATCGAAGAGGGGAGAACCTGTTTCCCTGCCAGCCCCGAACATTTAGCTGAATATGCTGTCAAATTCGTTGACGCAGGGGTAACGATCATTGGGGCTTGCTGCGGCGCGGGGCCTTCTCATATTAAAGCGATGGCAACGGCCCTGAAAGGGATGAAACCTGTTCACAGGCAGATATTGCGCTGCCGTTCGAGGTTAGCTTCCCGCAACAGAACCATTGAAATCTGCAATGACCGCCCCATCCGTATCATTGGAGAACGGATCAATCCGACTGGACGGAAGAAACTGCGCAAGGAGCTGGGGGATGGCGTTTTTCATATCGTCAGAAGGGACGCGATTGAGCAGGTCAGAGCTGGCGCGGATATCCTGGACGTGAATGTCGGCGTGCCGGGCATCGATGAACTGGAGATCATGCGCGCGGCCATTCAGGTTGTGCAAAAGGCCGTCGGCGCGCCCATTTCCATAGATTCCACGAATCCGGACGCGATAGAAATCGCCCTGGAAGAGATCGAAGGGAAGCCACTTATCAATTCGGTCACCGCTGATGAATCGAAGATGGACCGCATCCTGGCGCTGGCGAAGCGATTCGGCGCCGCGGTGCTGGGATTGACCTTAGATGACAACGGTATTCCCGGATCAGCCGAAGGACGCCTCGAGCTGGCTCGCAAAATCGTCAATCGGGGGATGTCCATCGGTTTACGCCATGAAGACATTTTCATCGATCCGCTGACACTGGCAGTCGGCGCGGAACCGGAACGGTCTCTGGAATCTTTAAAAACGCTGCGCATGGTCAAGGAGCAGTTGGGCGTCTGTACGGTGATGGGCATTTCGAATGTGTCTTACGGCCTCCCGAACCGCTCTCTGATTAACCGCACTTTCCTCAGCATGGCGCTGCAAAGCGGCCTCGATCTGCCCATTATCAACCCTTTCAGCGAAACGTCGATGCAGACTATAGCAGCCGCGAACGTCTTACTGAACCGCGACCACGGGGCGAAGCTATTTATCGATCAGTTCGTCGCATTTACCGAAGAGAAAGCTGAAGCGGCGGCAGACACACGCTCTGTCGATGAGCAGCTTTTCGATGCCATTCTGTACGGTAACCGCGACGCCATCGTGCAGCGCATCGATGACGTTCTTGCCACCGGAAGGGATGCCTTAGGGGTGAATGAAAAGATCCTGATTCCAGCGCTGCAGGAAGTCGGCAGGCGCTATGAACGCAAGCAATTCTTCCTGCCGCAGGTGATTTTGGCTGCCGAAACCATGCAGGATGCCTTCAAGCGGTTAAAAGACCTCTTCCCTGCAGCGGAACAGGCTCAGAGCCGCGGCACCATCGTGTTGGCCACCGTCAAAGGCGACGTGCACGATATTGGCAAGAATATCGTTTCGACCATATTGCAGAACTACGGCTTCAAAGTCATCGACCTGGGTAAGAACGTGGACAGCCGCGATATCGTCAAGATCGCAGATAAAGTGAAGGCGAACTTTGTGGGATTATCGGCGCTGATGACGACGACTATGGTCGAAATGGGACGCGTTATAAAGGATCTTGGCGAAGCCGGCATCAAGACAAAAGTCATCGTTGGCGGCGCAGTGGTCAGCAAGGATTTTGCTGCGGATATCGGCGCGGATGGTTACGGCAAGGACGCCATGGAAGCCGTTCGCATTATTGACCTGTTATTGGATGACAAGGCATGAACACTGTCTCTTTAATCAAGAAAAAACAGGCGGGAAACTCTCTAACTTCAGAAGAGGTCGCCTACCTCGTGTCAGGTTTCGCTCGTGCTGAAATTCCTGATTACCAGATGGCGGCGTTTCTCATGGCGACTTATTTTCAGGGCATGTCGCGAGCGGAGACGGTGGAACTGACGCGCGCCATGATCGCTTCTGGAGATAGCGCCGACTTAAGCAGTATTGCGGGAATCAAAGTTGATAAGCATTCCACCGGAGGGGTAGGCGATAAAGTTTCCTTGATTGTGGCGCCGATTGCAGCGGCCTGCGGCGTTCCAGTGCCCATGATTTCGGGTCGGGGATTAGGGCATACCGGCGGCACGCTGGATAAGCTGGAATCGATCCCTGGGTTTTCTACGCAGATGTCGATGCAGGAGTTCGAAAAGCAGGTCGCAGAGATCGGCTGTGCGCTGATTGGTCAGACGGACCGGATCGTGCCTGCTGACCGCAAGATGTACGCCCTGCGCGACGTTACCGGCACCGTACAATCAATACCCTTAATCTGCGGCAGTATCCTTTCGAAAAAAGTCGCTGAAGGGATCGACGCGTTGGTTCTGGATGTGAAATACGGTCACGGAGCGGTCTACCAGGAGGTGGATGGAGCGCGGGAATTAGCGCATAACCTGGTCGAAATCGGCGAAGGCTTGGGACTGCAGGTCGTGGCGCTGCTGACTGATATGAATCAACCGCTGGGTAATGCCATCGGGAATTGGCTGGAAGTGAAAGAATGTCTGGATATTTTAAAAGGCAGTCAGTCTTCTCCCGATCTTCTGGAGCTTTCTTTAATCATCTCAGCGCTGATGCTGAAGTTGGGCGGCATTTCCGAGGATGATCAAATCTGCCGCCAGACGGCAGAAAAGGCGATTACCGACGGCAGCGCCTTTGATAAATTCGTCCAGATTTGTCAGCAGCAAGGCGCAGATGTGTCGTTTTTAAATGACCCTGCGACCTATCCTTCTGCAACCGCGCAGGTCGACTTCGCGGCACAGCAGTCCGGATACCTGTCAGAAGTGAATGCGCTGGTTATCGGTCAGGCGGCGGTCGAATTGGGCGCGGGCCGCAAGACCAAAGAAGATGAGATCGATTACACGGCGGGTATTATCCTGCATAAAAAACGCGGCGGCCGCGTGGAAAAAGGCGAACCGCTGTTGACGATATGCGCCCAGCAGAAATCACTAATCGATGCTGTTTTACCTGAACTAAAAAATGCCTTCCAGTATGTGGACGCCCCTCTTCAGCCGAAACCGCTAATCCTGAGCATGATCGACCGCAACGGTGAAAATCCCTGGATTTGAGCCTCTCTTAGGAAAATATTTCAGTATCAGATCACAAATGCCAATGAAATTGGCCCAACCCTTGTAAAAACTTTAGAAAACGTTGACAAAGAGTTTAATTTTTCCTATATTGACTGCTGATTGATCCCATTCTTAGGGGGAACAGCAGTGTTTTCAGGAGGTTACGTTGGAAGGAACGGTCAAGTGGTTCAGCAAAAATAAAGGCTTCGGATTTGTCGATGCTGGCATAGATCGCGACGTCTTTGTGCATTTCTCGTCAATTAAGGGCAAGGGATACCGGGTTTTAGAGCAGGGGGATGAGATCACTTTCGATCTGATGGACAGCCCGAAAGGACCGCAGGCTTTTAACGTTAAAAAGGTACGCCAGGACGAATTGGAGCCTGAGCTGGCTTAGACCGAGAACTGCTATCTATCATAAAGCCGGATTTCACATATTGGGGGGGGAATCCGGCTTTTGCGCGCCTGAAAATGGGGAGGATGGGATCGGGGGAGTTGGAAAAAGAGCGTCATTGTCCCGACCCCTCACCCTTGCCTCCTATCTTCCATCTCCTATCTCCTAATTCTTGTCTTCTGCATTCTTTTCTCAAACTGATCTTCTTGCGACTCCGTATCAACTTCCAGGACAAACAAATACAATGATAATTCTAAATTGATAAACTGAATACTAAAGGTGAAACCATGAAAAAACTAATTGTTCTTACAATAATGGCAGCAGTCGTCTTGATGTACGGTAACGTGATGCCCGCCGCGGCTCATTGCGGCTCTTGTGGTGTCGGTGATGATCATGCCCATGCCGCGAAAACTGCCGATAAAATGGCGTGCGGCTGTGATATGTCCGAAGCATCCATGCATGCTCATGCCAAGATGAATCTGATGCAGATGGCTGATCATGCGGGCAGTTTCAATACATTGCTGACCGCCGTAAAAGCAGCGGGTCTGGAAGAGACTCTGCAGAGCGCCGGACCGTACACGCTGTTTGCCCCGTCGGATGAAGCATTCGCCAAACTGCCGAAAGGCGAATTGGATAAGCTGCTCGGTGATAAAGATAAACTGCGCGCGCTCTTAACCTATCACGTCCATTCTGGTATGGTAAAATCTGACGAGGTCATGAAGGCCAAATCATTGAGCACGGTAAACGGCGACAAGGCAATGATCCATGTCGGTAGTTCCGGCGTGATGATTGACAACGCCACCGTAACCATGACGGATATCGAATGTTCCAACGGCGTTATCCACGTCATCGATAAAGTGATCCTGCCGAAGGAACTCACATCGTAAATTGCGAGTAAAAATAAGTAGAAGCAAATGCAAGATTGCTTCACGTAGACACCTCCAAAAACTGGCATTAGGCTCCCGCACTGCTCACTTAGAACTGAACACTGGGAGCCTTGCCATTTTTTTATGCCTGGCAAAGCGTGATCGAAGCTGAAGTTATCTGAGAAAGCGCGTTTCAGCGATGGGTAAAACTGGAGCGTATGTTACTTGAGGATGACTATCCGGGTTGTCAGAGTCTGAGCGGCGGTTTGCAGGTTGATGAAATAGATTCCTGAAGCCAGGGAAGCAGCTTGCCAGGGATAATTGTAATGCCCAGCGAGATGATAATCATCAACTAGCGTGGTGATTTGCTTCCCCAACGAATTGTAAACGGTCAGGACTACGTTCTGTCCAAAGGAGAGATCGAAGCTGATATTGACACAGGGATTAGCGGGGTTCGGTGCGGCAGTAAGTGAAAGTATCGCTGGCACAACGGATACATGTTGAGGAGCGATTGCGGTTGTGTCGCCCGTCGTATTTCTGAAGAAAAGAATACCGCCATCATGAGTAGCGATGGTGACGTCCAGATCGTGGTCATTATCCAGGTCGTAAAACTCCGGACGCCAGTCATCTGAACCGGCCACGCCTAAAATATTCCCATGCACCGGCGTCATCGATGGGCTCTGGATGGTGCCGTCGTTGCGGAAGAAGTTGATTCCACCTGAAAACTTATTATAGAGCATCAGATCGAAGTCTTCGTCGTTATCCACATCTCCGAAACAGGGGTCGCGCAGACTGTCGCTGATAATATGATTGAATTCATCTGTGATGAAAGTAAATGAGTATTGTTCCGGAGTGCCACTGTTCTGATAAAACCAGAGTTCGTAATTTGTGAAGCTGAAACTGAAAACGCTGGTGAGAAGATCCAAGTCCAGATCCGCGTCTATGTCGACTAAAGCGGGGTATTGCGACCATGCTCCGGCAGTCTCCAGAGTCGATAGATACTGGTATTCAGGAACCGTGGTGGCGCTGACATTTTCCCAGATCTCGTAATCGTCTCCCGGCCAATCGAAGATCATGTCCATATCGCCGTCATTATCGAGATCGCCCAGATCGAAAGTCGCTTCATCGGATGGCGGGCCTCCTAAATTCCAGGATCTCCAGACAAAGTAAGGCTCAGCGGCGGTGCCGCTGTTTTCAAAATATCCCAGATGATAATAATAGAAGAATAGATCGCCGTCGCCGTCGTTGTCAAAGTCGATGATTTTATGATCCAACCGATCCCCGACGTCCAAAGTCAGATACATCTGGGTAACGAGCAGGAAATCAGGCGCTTCAGCCGTCCCCACGTTTTCCCAATAGTGCAATGCTCCTTTGGGATCACCCATCGATCCATGTTCACGCCCTAAAAACAGGTCGAAATCACCATCTCCATCCAGATCGCAGAATTCAGGCGAGGCATCTTCACCGACGTCGATACTCAGCCAATTATCATCTTCCAGGGTAAATTGCGGCACGTAAGCCGTGCCTGTATTGCGGTAAAATTTCACCGAGCCGTAATACAACCCCAGAAAGAGATCGTAATCGCCGTCATGATCGATATCGCAGAACTCTACTTTGCTCGAGGCGCTGGCGGTAACGTTGCCGAAATTGGAAGTATTCAGCGAGAATTGGTGCGCCTCAGGGGAACCAGTATTTTCAAAGAAGCGCACTCCCTCATCGCCATACGTGCCACTAATAAAATCGAAATCGCCGTCTGAGTCGAAATCAATGAAATCGCCGTAGGTGCCGATGATTGGATCGCTGTTTTGGTCGCACAAGGTATCGGGAGGATTATTAAAAACAGGGTTATCAGGCGTGCCGCTATTGAGGTAGCACAGAGTTCTTCCATTGTTGATGCTGACAAAGAGATCGAGGTCGCTATCTGCGTCGAGATCACAGAAGAGGGGACCGGAATCGGTGCCGGCGTCGAGATCAAACCAGGTTGGTTCTTCGGGATAAAAAAGAGGTGAGCTGGAATTGCCCCAATTCACGAAGCAGGTCAGTTCACCAGAGTGTTGCCCTAAGAAAAGCTCAAAGTCAGAATCCCCGTCTATGTCACAGAATACCGGACGAGTATTACTGAAACCGCCCGTCCAGGGCATAGGCACGACATACCCGTCAACTTCGACGGGAATGCCGTCCCACTGCTGAAAGAATTCGAAATCCTGTGCCCAGAGCAGTGCAGGGAACAGCAAAAATAACAGTTTCTTCATCGAATAAACCCCACTGATGCAGTTATAAAAGAAAAGCCATGTATTAATATACAAAATAGAACCCCGACTTGTCAAGGAATTTATTACCGGCAGGGAATATTTGGTATTACGGAGACCGGCAAATCAGTGATAGTCTTATATTAGAGTTGGAAAATGTGGCCATTGGGGTTATATTTCCCAAAATCTGAAAGGCTGACCCATGAGAAAACTTTTATCGGCCCTTTTTGTCATCATCGGAATTCTGTCGCTGATCGGTTGTTCTGGCCGTGGAAATGCCGATCTGCAATTCGAAAAACTGGCGGGGGACTATATAACGGGTTACCTCGAAATGTACCCTGAGCGCGCCACGTCGTTAGGCGATCATCGCTACGACGCTAAATTAAACGACCGCAGCCTGGCAGGAATTCAGCAGGCGATTGATTTCAACCGGAAGTTTGCGGGTCTGATGCAGTCGATAGACCCCCAAAAACTGAGTATGGTTAATCGCATCGATTACGGAATTCTGCAGCAGCGCATCGACCGGTCGCTTTTCAATCTCGAAGAACTGCGAGAGTACCAATGGAATCCCAGGGTCTATAACATCGGCGGCGCCATCTATAACCTGCTGGTCAGGGATTTCGCGCCGCTGGAGGAGAGGCTGTTCAGCGTCAAGCAACGCTTGTTGGCCGTTCCTGAGGTGATCGCTGCTGCGCAAGCGAATCTGGACAATCCACCGCAGATTTTCACCGAAACCGCGATAACGCAAAACCGCGGTACGATGAGTCTGATCGAAAATGATCTGGATGAATTCGTTCAGCAGGTTCCTGGCATTAAGCCGGAAATCGATGCAGCCAGAGAGGTGGCTTTGCATTCCTTGAATGAGTATCAGACCTGGCTGGAAGAGGAGCTCCTGCCCAACTCAAATGGCGATTTCCGTCTGGGAGAAGAGAGATTCCGCAAGAAACTCCACTTCACCCTGGAATCTGATATTTCCATGGAAGAGGTTTTATCCCGCGCACAAGAGAAGATGATTAAAACCCAGGCTGAATTATATCAGACCGCGCTGGAAATTCATCGGCGAAATAATCCCGCGGCCAAGGCATCAGATGACAAAGTCGAGCAGAAAAAGCTGATCCAGCAGGTTTTGGATAGACTGGCTGATTCGCATCCCAACAACGAGACAATCGTCGCCTTTATAGAGCAAACGCTGCAAGAGACCCGTCAATTCACCATAGAGAATGATCTGGTGACCGTCCCGGATGATCCCATCAATATCATCGTCATGCCGGAATTTCAACGAGGCGTAGCGATGGCTTATTGCGATTCCCCGGGCCCTCTGGAGCAAGAGCGGCAGACCTTTTACGCCGTCAGCCCTGCGCCTGCGGATTGGACTGCAGAGCGTGTTATTTCCACGTTTCGTGAAGATAACAACTACATGCTGCACGAACTGACGATTCACGAGGCGATGCCGGGGCATTACCTGCAACTGGCGCATGCCAACCGTTTCCAGGCGCCTACCATGGTGCGAGCGATTTTTTCCAGTGGACCCTTCATCGAAGGATGGGCTACCTATGCCGAACAGGTGATGATGGATCACGGCTACGGCGGCCCAGAGGTGAAAATGCAGCAGTTGAAGATGCATCTGCGGGTTCGCGTCAATGCCATTATCGATCAGAAGATCCACACCGCAGGGATGACCGAAGAGGAAGCCATGAAGATGATGATCGAAGAGGGCTTCCAGGAGGAAGGTGAAGCGGCCGGAAAATGGCGGCGAGCCTGTTTGACCTCTACCCAGTTATCGACCTATTTCGTAGGAAACCTGGAGATGAACGCCATCCGCAACGATTACGAGACCAAACTGGGTGATGGCTTCAATCTGAAGCAATTTCACGACCAGGTTCTGTCCTACGGATCACCCCCCTTGAAGTATGTTCGGGAGATGATGGGGATTTAAGATTTCGTCACCATAATACTGAATTCTGCTATTTGGGGGGCTGTCCCAAATGCCACTAGGGCAGTCATTGCGAGGAACGAAGTGACGAAGCAATCTCATTATATGTTGCGTCAGGTCTTTAGCGAAGCGGTGACCTGACGCCTGCCAACCGTATGCCCACCGCTCTGCTTGTCCCTTTGGGACGGTGGGATTTCAACAAGGGGTAGTTACCCCTTGCGCTTGGGGCAGCGCACGCTGGTTTCACAAGGGATTAATGGCTTTTAACTAAATTTCTTGACATAATTAGCTCGAAGTAATCTCGTGACTTAGTGATAATAATGAGATTTGATTATTCTAAAAATGTACCAATGATTGCTGTTGGTTACCGTACTACCCCCTACCAGGCAACAGTCTAGGTACATCAGATACAGAGAATTACCTTGAAACGACTCAGATATTACCTTCTTTCACTGCTCCTGGCAGCGACAGTCCTCCTTACCGGCTGCTGTTCCACGCATCCTCCCATCGGCAGAACCGATTCAGCCATCTACGTCCCCAATCGCGCGGATGACGTCAATCCCATCATGACCGGGCAGATGATGCCCGAAATGACTTTGCTCTCGGAAGACAGCACAGCATTCGACCTGACTGCCGCCATGTCAGAACAACCAACCGTACTGGTTTTCTATCGAGGCGGATGGTGCCCCTATTGCACGAAACACCTGGATCAATTACAGGAGATTCACCCGGAATTGATTGCAGACGGCTACCAACTGATCGCCGTCAGTCCAGACCGACCGGAAAAGTTGCTGGCACGAAAAGAGCATAGTCCTATTGATTTTACTCTCTTATCGGACAGCGATATGCAGGCTGCAATTTCATTAGGCATCGCCTTCAGAATGGCGGGACCGCTGGTCAATACCTATCGCACTCAATACAAGATCGATCTGGAAGATGCTTCCGGGCACGACCATCATTTACTGCCCGTGCCTGCGATTTTTATCGTGGGCACGGATGGCGTGATTCAATTCAGTTACGTCAATCCCAATTACAAGATCCGCATCGATCCGAACTACCTGGTGTCAGTCGCCCACGCCGCCAAAGAACAGCACGCCGCGCGCGAATTACAGATCAGTACGGGGGAATAGCACGAGTGAAATTACGCAGTTGGAAACGAATGAACGTCGGGAATAAGTCGCATTGAACTATTCCTTAAAAGGGGCTGCCCCGTTTGGAACAGCCCCCTTTTTTATGCTGAGATTCCTACCGTTCTTTCAGATGCAGTTGCAGATACTTTCCTATCTGTGTAGTCTGAATATCCAGCGAATCCTGCGGTGACCAGCCTTTGATCGTTTCAACAACCCATAGCCTTGAGTGCTGCGCAGATAACTCCTCCACTTTATCATCCAATGTCCTGGAATTCCACCAGGTTCGAGGGTAGCGTGTCGTTAAGGTGTCTGGCTCGTGCCGCGGTCGATAGTAGACCTGTTCCGGTAGATCGCGGTCGTAGAATTTGAGAGCATAATAGGCGTCTCGGGCGCGCATGAAAAGAACGGCGTCATCCGGTTGCTGATGTTCAGATAAATACTGACCAGCAGCCCTCCAATCAGATTGGTCGTATGCCGACGTTTCTCTGTTGTAATGGTCAACGAGAGCCACCCCGCTGGTCAGCAGCAGCGTGCAGAAAATAATCCATGCCAGACGGTTTTTACGGATGAATAGACCCCCGCTCAGCAACAGCAAGAACGGAATAAAGACGAAGATCAGATGCACCGGAGTGGAGACATTGATCACCGTAAACAGCACACCAAAAAAGAGACTGCTAATCCCCAGCAGGTAAATCACCGGTTTTACGCTGTCATTTTGCTTCCAACATTGATGCAGACCGATAAACGCCGCGATGACGACGCTGACCCAGACTACCGCCATGAATGATGCGGTACCAAACCCTGCGGGATTTCCCAGCAGCGCATGGCTGATATCGTCA
>JAHJDJ010000050.1 GCA_018812585.1 bacterium | reverse complement strand
TCATTCAACTCTGCTATGTTGCCTGCTTGCCTTACTCGCCCTGACCGACACCCTCCTCGATGACTTTCAGGTGAACTCCAATTTCCCCGGCCACCCGCCGCAGAAATCGCCATACGCCGTTGCTGACTGGGAAACCGAAACGATCTACCTGACCTGGCTGAGCCAGCATGACGGAGTCAACTGGGACGTCGCTTTCAACCGCTTCAACTATGACCTCGAACCGCTCAGCGATGCTTCCTATCTGAACATCCGCCAGGATGATGCTGACTGCAAACAGCCGCGCCTGGTTTTATCGGGCAACGGTTTTGGCGCGGCGTGGATTGAAGAAGGGACTCCTAACCGGCCCCGTTTCCGATCTTTTGACAGAGCCGGTAATCCTCTGTGCTATCCCACCAATATCGTTGACAATACTCTGAATGTCACCCGCGATTCCCTGAGTATTGCGGCTCTGAATGACGGCTATTTATTGGTCTGGTATGACGAACGCGATTCGTCAAAAGTCTGGGCACGCAAGGTTGGTTTTGATGGCAGCTTGATCGGTTTCAATTTCCCAATTCGACCGGATAGCACGGGATCTATCTTAGGCTTGGAAGCGCAGAATCACCCTGATGGACGCGTGCTGGTGTCGTGGGTGGTTGGTGGCATGTACAGCCGCGCCCGGTGGTTGGATGCTGAAGGGCAGCTTCTGGGGGAGGTGTTTGATGTTGCCGATCCACCGGAGTATTATTTGCTTGCTAGATCTTCTATTGATTTTGCTGAAAGCGGTACAGGATTACTTTATCAATATAGTGGTGAAGTACCCTTTGGGAATATTTACATAACTTCATTGGACAACCAAGCAATTCAGATTGATTCTTCGCAATTCGCTGGCTACTGGGCGAGATTGACATCCGATGGTGGCTATAGAATGACTTTTCCTTCGTTTATTTATTTAGGAGGCGAACAATTTATTACAGTTCAATGGAAATACTATTGGATCGAATATAGTGGACATTTCTACGAATTTTATATTAATTACCTGTTTCAGTCGAATCCGGAATTCAGTGTCACAATCGATCCTGTTGGTACTGACTATAAGTTAACTCAGCTTAATGATTCAACATTTATATACAGTATTTCAACAGGATCTATCTATATCAGAGCTTTTAGAACATCAGGATTAGACTCTCTAGGTGCTTCAACCCCATTAATTGAACCAGATATTTTTACTCCAGAATGCAAATCAGATATTGCTGTCCAAAATAATGGTTCATTCAGAATTACTTACTCTCAAAATAAATATCACACTCCGGTTGAATATTACAACTTTTACACCAAATCATTTACTGCCGAAGGCGTTGTATCGGGACAGGAAGAAGTGATTTCTTTTAATGAGAATTTAGATATTGTTAATGCGGCTGAAGGGACTATTCATGCAATCGAGTCTGGAGGTTACTTTCTTACATGGTTAGGTGACAGTACAATCTATGGTACCACTTATGAAAATAACATTTGGACAGGTGACATTACCGCTTATGATTTAGATCCTGTTCCTAATTTAGGTCATGTTGTCGAGATCGATAATACAAATCATGTCATGCTTGGGTGGTATAACAAATATGCAAATCCAGACCCTTTCTCATCCTTACCAACAAGAAATCGATACCAGATCCAATGTTTTGAACAACTTTATTCTGCTTGCTCAAATCGTTTTAGCATTTTTAGTGCATTCCCACAGAGTTTCTTTGGAGGTAATGTCGCATTGAGAGATAACGGAAATTTCATCGTTTTTTTAAAAGACGAAATGGTAATTGTCTATTATTTAGGCACAAATTATGATACTCTAGAAGGGATAAGCTATGAGTATGATTATTGGGGAGATCCAGAACACGGTCCTCCCGTAGCAGAAGCATCCCCTGCCGGGTACTGGATGTTGTGGGCTACTTGGGATGACGTTTATACAACCTGGAATTTACTGGAAATAGACAGCGACGGTGATCCCATAGGTGATCCCCAACCAATCCTGTGCTGGCAGACAGATGATATAGTGAATCCAGAAAAACTGGCTGTTTCCGAATCAGGAAATTTTGCAGTTGTATGGGCAGAAGCATATTTCGATGATGGAGATATATTTTGTCGCCAATTCAACCCAGACGGGTCACTTTATGGAAACATATATCAGGTCAACTCCGATCCGGTGGGGCCGCTGCAGAAGGAACCGGCTGTGGCTTTCGGACCGAACGACCAGCTCTATTTCACCTGGACGGACTTTCGCAATGAGGGTAATCAGGGAGACATCTACTGCAAAGTCATCGAATGGATCGACGCTACCGCGGTCGAACCAGAACCTGATCCTGTCCCCCTGACCTTCGCCCTTCATCCTCCCTATCCCAATCCGTTCAATCCGACGACGACACTGACGTTTACACTGCCGGTAGCGTCGGAGGTGAGCTTACAGGTTTTCAATGTTCATGGACAAAATGTTTCGTCGGGGTCAGGGGCGATCCCGACTACGGGATATTACTCCCCCGGCACCCACACCATCCAATTCGACGGATCGAATTTGGCTTCTGGGATTTATTTCGTGCGGTTGCAGGCGGGGGAATTTACAGCCATGCAGAAGCTGGTGTTGTTGAAGTAGCGGTCAGCAATCAGTTGTCGGCATTCAGCAATCAAAAAAAGCGATCCGTTGTCCGACGGATCGCTTTTTATATTATCGTAAATTTCGTCTATTTCAGGAAGACAATCGGCTTGACCGTATGGTTATCGCCGACCTTCAGGGTGATGAAGTATTGCCCTGAAGCGACGTTGGCTGTTGGATGCCAGTCGAAGCGGTGCTCTCCGGCGATCAGATTTCCCGACCAGAGTGAGGCGACCTGTCGCCCCATCAGATCATAGATCAGCAAGTCGACGCTTTGAGATTGCCGCAGAGCGAATGTAATCGCCGCCGTGGGATTAAACGGATTGGGATATGGGTCCTGCAAAGTATAATCCAGAGGTATCCCCGACCCGCTGGAAATCAAGCCCAGCGGAATGCCGAACACTGACAGATCCATGTTGTCTGCCAGCACCAGCGTTGATTGGTAGATGTGCGCCGACCTGGCTTTACC
>JAHJDJ010000049.1 GCA_018812585.1 bacterium | reverse complement strand
TAGGTCCAGCCAATTTGACTGTCCCTGCCGGGCAGGTCATAGAGCGGGATCGGTCTCAAGATGTTCCTGCAAATGCTTCAGCGGGCACCTGGACATACGAAGGGCGTGTCGGAGTTTATCCCGATGAGGTTTGGGATACCGACGGTTTCCCGTTTGAGAAAGCGGTTGCGGGTGATGGCATCACGATCAATGACTGGTTCAATTATGGTGACGAGTTGTCGGGGGAAATATTGCAGGGCGAGGCGTGCCTCGCCCCTACAGGGGATGCATTGCTGGGAGTTTACCCCAATCCGTTTAATCCGACGACAGTTCTCAGTTACGAGTTGCGAGTTGCGGATTCCGTGTTGTTGAATGTCTATGACATTCAGGGACGACTGGTGGCGACGTTAGTTGATGGTTATCGGGATGAGGGATTGCATGAAGTTACGTTTGATGCGACCGGTCTGGCGGCGGGGGTGTATCTGTACAAACTGACACATGCTTCGTCCTCAAGCGGACAGAAGCATGCCACCCTGACAGGGAAGATGATGCTGTTGAAGTAGAAGAACTCGTATTCAAAATCGGTATCGAAGGGAATAATATGTTGAAATATTGCATTGAGTGCACTCTCATCCTGGGCTTTGTGTGCATTGCTATTCAAGCGCAGGCTCAGGTATGGGAATACTGGCTGAATTCTTACTCTTATTCTCCCGGTGTTTCCCATGACAAAGCAGAAGAGATAATCCTTCTTATTGATGGGAGTATCTGCGTTACAGGTAACGGTAATATAAGTCAGCAATCGCAGACAACTACGATCCGCTATTCAGTTGACGGCGAACAAATGTGGATGCAGGAGTTCAATCCATATGGCATAGCCTCTTATGTTAGCGATATGGTATCGGATCGTGAAGGAAATGTCCTCATCACCGGAACTCTCTATAATGTACCCTACAATGTCTATTGTGTCAAGTATGATATCGACGGTAATGAGGAGTGGTTTATTGAATACAGCTCTACCTATGGTGCTGAACCAGGAGCAGTGGTATGCGATAATGAAGGCAATATCTATTTGGCTTGCTCTTCACTCGGTGATGTTGTTGTTCTGAAATATTCCTCGGGGGGTGAGCTGCTCTGGGAGTACATTTACGATAGCTCTGGAGGAGATGCTACGGTGTCAATGGAGCTTGATTCCAACGACGACGTTGTTGTTGTAGGAACATGTCACGCCCCACACAGCGATTTTCTGACTTTAAAGTTGGATAATAATGGCAATTTCCTCTGGGAAGCAAGATATGCAGGTCCCCCCGATTTTGAATCAATTGTATCTTCATTGTGGATAGATTTACAGGATAATATCTTCATAGGCGGGTATTTCCTTCAGAATGATCTCGATATTGTGATCGTAAAATATGGCTCTGAAGGTGAACAATTATGGGACTATATTTTCGATGATGATTCAGATCGCTTGGTGTCGCTTGAAGGTGATCAAAGTGGAAATCTGTTTGCTTTGGGCAATAGTGAATATAGCAGCTACGAAATAGACTGGAAAATCCTGAAAATATCGCCTTCCGGTACTAATTTATGGACGCAGACTTACAGTTCCCCTTCTCAGTCTATCGATCGCCCCAACGCTTTTTGTGTGGATTCATCCGGAGATATTTACATTACCGGATCACAAGATGACATTGCTGGTTTGACAACCGGATTGAATATCAGAACTGAGAAGCGAGATGGCAGTACCGGCGAATTGGTATGGTCGGTCAGTTATGCGGGTTTAGGCGTAAATTACTCAGATGAAGGGAATGATATAGTTTGCGATGGAGATGGCAACGTTTACATTACCGGATATGCAGAGATATCTGGCTATACGCCTGATTATTGCACGATAAGATACAATGAGAATACCCCTTGGTTAGATCTTCAACTGGAATACGTTGCCGGTTCTCCGGTTCCGGCGACCGGTGGCGACCTGGTGTACGATCTTCACCTCGAAAATCTGGGATCGAGTTCTATAAGATTTGATGGTTGGTTTGCGATCGCTTATGAAAGCAGCGCAGCCAATACAGTCGTACTACGATCATTCATCAATTATCAGTCGGGCTGGACGATCAACCGCCCGAGCATGTACTACCCCATCCCCAGCACCTATGCGGCGGGCAATTACATGTTCTATGGCCGCGTAGGTATCGAGCCGAATATCGTCTGGGCTGAGAGCGGATTTCCGTTTACCAAGGAGGGAACGAACTTCTTCGATGGTTTTGTACCATTCGCCGTGGATGGCGCACCGAATCCATTTGACCGCATCGATGAGAATCTGATAGTGGAAGCGCCCTCTAATTACTCGCTGGAAGGGGCATTTCCGAATCCGTTCAATCCGACGACAGCAATCAGCTATCAGCTTTCAGCACTCAGTCATGTAAACCTGTCGGTTTATGATGTTGCAGGCAGGAAAGTGGCTGAGCTGGTCAACGGTTACCGGGATGCGGGACTGCATGAAGTGACGTTCGATGCGACCGGTCTGGCGTCGGGGGTGTATTTGTACAAACTGACACATGCTTCGTCCTCAAGCGGACAGAAGCATGCCACCCAGATTGGGAAGATGATGCTGTTGAAGTAACGGAAAAGAATCATAGAGGCAAGGAAGTAGAGAATAAAAAAATGACGCCCTGTCAGTCGTGGATTGACGGGATTGTTCAGCGTTTCAACTTGAGGGTTTGCAGCAAGGCGTTGAGGGGTAACGTCAGCAGTTCAAAGAGGACATTCAGCAGGAACAACGGGTAGGTAATGGGCGATGTGTGCTTACGCACCAACCGCCAGAGGCTCTGGTAGCGTCTGAACCATTTCTTCAGGTTGTACGCTCCGCCGGTGGAACGCGAAACCTTGTGGTAGATACGGGAGCGGGGTTCGTAATACAGCTTGTAACCGGTTTTCGCGGCACGCAGGCAGTAATCGGCATCTTCGCTGTAGAGATAGAATCCTTCATCTAAAAGTCCCACCTTTTCAATGACTTCCCGCTTAATCAGCAGACAGCAGCCGGTCAGGAAAGAGGCTTCGCCGGGCTGATCACAGTGGCCCTCATCCGGCTGCCGCAGCCCCAAATGCCGCACGTATCCGAATGCCGGTTTGATCACACCGCCGCCGAACCAGATCACTTTAGGATTATCGTAATAAAGGATCTTGGGGGCAACCAGACCCCGCCGGGGATCAACTTCAGCAGCCGTAATCAGGTGAGTCAGGAATTCGGGATGGACGGTGGTATCGTTATTCAGCAGCAGGCAGTAAGGGTCGTCGTTTTCCAGCACCTCTCGCAACCCTAAGTTGTTGCCTCCAGCAAAGCGCAGATTGACCTCAGAATGGATGAGCTTTACATCCGGAAACGCCGCACTGACCGCTTCCACGGAGCCATCTTCCGATCCGTTATCGACGAGGATGATGCGTCTGTTCGGGTAGGTCAGGCTGGACAGCGATTGCAGGCACTCCAGGGTGTCTTCCTTCCCGTTCCAGGTGACGATGATGATGGCGACTTGCGGTTCAGCGTTCATGCGATTTCGTCCCAGCCATCGGGCGGCCAGAAGGCGTTTTCAATGTGATTAATAGCACTGCGACCCTGATGATTTTCGACGGTGATGATGTCGAAACGAATCTCTTCGAAGGGTTCGGAATATTCGGTCAGGAAAGCTTGTGCGGTGCGCGCCAGCTTGACCTGCTTTTTATGGTCAACACGCAATTCGGGGTACGAGTTCCCGGAAAATCGGCTGCGCTTGACTTCGCAGAAGACCAGGACTTCACCCGAACGCGCGATAATATCGACTTCTCCGAAGCGCTTGCGGAAGTTGCGCGCAACGATTTCGAAGCCGTTATTGCGCAGGAATTCCACGGCCAGATCTTCGCCGCTATCTCCGATTTGATGGGTGTTCTGAGGCACGTTACAACGTTACTTTAAAGCTGCGTCGATGTATCTCACATTGGCCGAATTCCCGGATCGCCGCGCGGTGCGCATTGGAGGGGTAGCCCTTGTGCTTATCGAAGCCGTACTGCGGGAACTGCTGATGATATTCGATCATCATCCGGTCTCTGGTTACTTTGGCTATGATCGAAGCTGCGGCGATAGTGAAACTGCGTTTATCGCCCTTGACGATGGTTTGCTGCGGGCAACATAATCGGGGAACTTCCTGATTCCCATCGATCAGGGCGTGGTCGGGTGTGATAACCAGGTTTTCCACTGCGCGGCGCATGGCCAGCAGGCTCGCCTGGAGGATGTTCTGCCGATCAATCTCAACCGGAGACGCCTGCCCCACACCGATGCAAAGAGCTTGATCGCTGATCTCTGCGAAGAGGCGATCACGCTGCAAGGCGGTCAGCATCTTGCTGTCCTTCACGCCTGGAATCCTGACGTCATCCATAAAGATAACTGCTGCGGCGACCACCGGTCCAGCCAGAGGCCCTCTCCCCGCCTCGTCGATTCCGGCGATATAATTCAATCCCTGCTGCCAGAGTTGTTTCTCGTAGCTGAAGAGATCTGCGGTTATTTCCACTGCACAGGCCAAATCGAATTCCCATCTGATAAGTAGACTGCCGCCTTATGTTTATCAGTGCGGTGAACCGTGACGTTCAATTCATTCAGGTCATATAAAACCCGATTAGCAGGATGACCAAAGGGATTATTCCTCCCTGCACTGATGAAAGCAAACTCAGGCGTTACCGTCTCCAGAAAAGCTTTATACGAGGAATATTTACTGCCGTGATGAGGGATTTTCAGGAATTCGGAGTCCAAATAATCACCCGCTTGCTTCAAGCGCCGCTCTTCTTTGAAACCGATATCTCCGGTGAAAAGCAGATCGGTGTTATGATAGGTCAGTTTCAGGACTAATGAATGCTGGTTTTCAGATCCGTCGCAGGGCGAAGAAGGCCAGAGAGCCAGGCATTTTGATGCTGGGTAAAAGTCCAATGTATCGCCCAAGTATTTGACTGCAACCGGGATTCCGGCAGTTTGCGCTTGATGAATAATCCGCTTTCCCAGAGGATCTTCAGTATGAGGCGCCGTCATGACCAGTCGATCGACCTGAAAATGCTGCAGAATCGCTTCTGCCCCCCCGGCATGGTCGGTATCGAAATGGGACAAAACCAAATTGTTAATGCGATGAATATTGCGATTTTTCAGCGATGGGATCAACTCATATTCCGCGGCTTCGGCGCTGCCACAATCTATCATGACGTTACCTCCGCCCGGAAATGTTATCAGAGCGGAATCTCCCTGCCCGACGTCAAAGCAGTCCAGGCGCAGATACGGTGATACGGTCAGGAAAGGAAGCAGGAGAAAGATAACCAATCCACCCACCCCCAGCAGGATTCTGCGCCGCCACGAAGAGGCAAAGATAGTCAACAGGAACAGAGTCAGTATGAGGATACTTACCGGAAGACCGCCGTATGAATTTAAAGCATTTCCCGGCGCTGACGCTCCCCAGGCGGCAAGGGATTCCAGGATTTTCAATCCGAGTTCGATGGCGCCATTCAGCGCGGGCAGCAGCAGACCGGTCAGCAGATTCAGAAATATCGCTGCCCAGGTCAAGGCAAAGACCAATCCGGCAACGGGGACCGCGATGACATTCAGGAGGATGGCAATGGGCGCATAACCGCCGAAATAATAGATTAAAAGGGGTGCGGTGAAAATTGTAACAGAGAGGGAAATTGAAAGCGGCTTGAAGAGATATTCCGTTAAAAAGTTACTGTACGGCAGAGATTTCTGGGGAATATCCGCTTGACATGTACTCCGTCTTTCCCAAACCTCGATGGCTAAAAGCACACCTGTAGCTGCGAGAAACGACAACTGGAAGCCAACTTTGAACAGATGAGCAGGCGCGAATAGCAGAATAATCAATGCGGCTGATGCCAGGAGATTCCAACGTATTGGAACGCGCCGCAGGGGGAAGCTCAGCAGGATGAGGGTCAGCATCAGGGCTGCCCGCAGAGTCGGAGGATTGGCGCCTGTTATCCAGACATACGCCCAGAGTCCGGCAAACAGAATCAACCGCCGCACTGCCAGACGGAATGCTATGAATCTGACAAACAGCATCAATATAACGAATAAAAAGCCGATATGCAATCCACTTACGGCGAGAAGGTGATAAAGGCCGCTCTGGCGAAAATTGTCCCGCACTTCTTCTGACAGGGCATTCTTATCTCCCAGAATCATGCCGGTTAAGAGCGCGGCCTCCTGCTGTGGCAGAAGATTCCCGATGATCTTCCGGATGGTTGATGCGGGAGATACCGCTACCGTCGCCAAACCGGTAGTGATCATCCGATCCGGCTTGATCCAGCCAATGATTTGCCTCCTGCCGAACTCTTTTTTAAGGTCGCGGCCGCCGGGATTGCGTCGCTCCGGGTAGGATTCTATCCTGCCGTACAACAGTTGCTGAGTTCCCTCTGAAAAGGTATCTTTTGAGGATTCAGTGATGAGACGAACCAGAGAGCGATGAGGTTGAAGATGTTCGCCATCTTCGGATATCCAGGTCGTACGAAAGAGATAGACTGCCCTTGAATCTATCCTATATTCCAAAGATCGAATTTCACCGCCAATGACGAGGTTTTGCCGCGTGAGTTTTTGTAAATCGGAAGAGACTGACTGACTCCGATTCCCTGCAACTATTCCGAGGAGAAGCAGACCAATACTCAGAGGGACGATACTCCAGGGCCGCGGCAGGAATACGATGCCTGCAACCAGCATTACCGCCGCGATGCCAGTAAACAGGAAGGGATCGATGTGAAGCAATCGATCCCCCATAATAATGCCCAGCGCGAAAAGAAGGGCGATTTTGACTGCCGGAACTGAGTTCAGCCAGGCGCGGTTAGTCAACACGTTAGAAAAGGTCTATTCGATTAAGGGAAACCAAGTAGATAAAGACGAGAATCGCCGGCAAGATAATGCTATCGAACCGATCCCAGGCTCCGCCATGCCCGCCCAGCACATTTCCTGAATTTTTTACGCCGACCGTGCGTTTAAAGTAAGACTGCAGGAAATCTCCAAAAGGGCCAAATATGCCAACTATAACTGCCACGTACAAAAGATCGACTGGAGAGGTTTTGGAGGCCAGAATCGGGATCCACAAAATTGCCCAAACGAGGGAGGTCAGGATACCGATAATCGACCCTTCCCAAGTCTTATTGGGACTCAGGTAGGCGCTCATTTTATGTTTACCCCAGGTTTTACCGCCCAGGTAAGCTGAGATGTCGTTTATCCAGAGCGTTGAGAAGAAAAAGAGGGTAAATGCCGGTGAGGTTAATCCATCATCCCAAATAGCGCTGCGGATAAAAACTATGGAACCGATAAAGACCGGAATGTAAAACCATCCGAAAATATTCAAGGGCAGATCACGCCAAGCCTGACGCTCGCCAAAGATCATATCCATGCAGATCAGAAGCAGCGCGGTTCCTAACATCAAGCTGAGCCAGCAGCCGGGAGCTAAGAAGGGCGCAACCGTTATGGTGATGACTGCGAAAAGCACCGCGGGAAATTTCTGCGGATTCATGTGGCGCATTTCTGCGAGGGTGAAGAATTCGTAGAGGATGGCTGCCGCTACAATAGCAACAAAAAGGGAGAAGAAAACTCCTCCCAGGTAGATAGATGCGATGATCAGCGGGATTCCCCAAGCTGAAACGGCAATACGTGATCCCAGTGATTTGGATTCGGAAAGCGGATTTGCCAAGGATTGACTCTCTTGAAGATGGGGTGATAATGAAAGTATGAAAGCCGCTATTGCGGAAGAGTTGCGGACTTTCAGTTCAGATAAAATATATGGCAAGATTAGTCACAATAAAAACAAAAATCGCTGTTTCTCCAATGTGAAACAGCGCTACTCACCCCATTCAACGACTTCGATACGAACTTTGGCCGTTCCCGGGCCGATCATGTTGATGACTTGCGCGGCTCCATAGGAAAGGTCTATGATGCGTTTCTTCACGAACGGTCCGCGATCGTTAATGGGCAGAGTAACGGTTTTTCCATTATCCAGATTCGTCACCTTGACGATGGTCCCAAGTGGCAGGCTTTTATGAGCTGCCGAGATGCCGTACATATCGAAAATTTCACCGGAGGCGGTGGCTCGCCCGTGGAATTTGTGTGCGTAATAGGAGGCTACTCCGGATTCCACGTAACGCCCTCCGGGTTTCACTGGCGGAGGCAGTGTATCTGTACGATAACGGGGTGCGGAAGTACATCCCGCCAGCAGAGCGAATATCAATACGAGGAGGAGAAGTTGTTTTGTATTCTTACGCATCAGTGAGACTGCAATGATCCTATTAATGCCTTTATTTCGTTGAATTTATGCTGTTGACAATAGTCAGACAATCCAGCAATGATTTGCACAGCTGCCTGTGGATTGACGAAATTCGCGGTGCCAACCTGGATAGCCGTGGCGCCCGCGATCAGGAATTCTAAAGCATCTGCGGGGCTGGAAATACCACCAATTCCGATAATGGGAAGCTTGACCGCCTTGCTCACTTCGTAAACCTTGGCGACCGCGACCGGTTTGATGGTCGGGCCGGAATATCCACCAGTGATCGTCGCCAGCCGAGGGCGGCGCGAGTGGATATCAATAGACATCCCCACCAGGGTATTGATCAGGGAGACTGCATCTGCGCCGGAGGCTTCACAAGCGCGGGCAATGTCACCAATGGAGGTGACGTTAGGGGTTAGTTTGGGGATAACGATACGCTTGGTGCGGCTGCGAATCCCCTTGATGATCCGCTCAGTGACGTCCGAGTTAGAACCGAATGCCATCCCTTCATCTTTTACATTGGGACAGGAAATATTTATTTCGTAGGCGTCTATGCCTGCGTGCGGCTCAAGTTTTTCGATGACCTCCCAATATTCTTCGACGGACGATCCGGCCAGGTTGACGATGATCTTAGTGTCGATGCTGCGCAAGGCCGGCAATTTATCTGTGATGAAGGCGTCCACTCCGACGTTCGCCAGCCCGATGGAGTTCAGCATCCCGCCGCCGACTTCCCAGATTCTGGGAGAAGGATTCCCGGCGCGCGGCTTGGGTGTGATCGTCTTGGTGATGACGGCGCCTAACTTGGAAACATCGAACAGTTCGGCGTATTCAGTGCCATATCCGAACGTGCCGGAGGCGACCATCACGGGGTTTTTAAACTTTAGCGAACCGATTGTTACAGACAGATCTACGCTCATGCTGAACGGGCCTCCGAAGCTTTTTTATAGCGGTTGACATACTGACCACAATTTGATCCGATGCGGTCTTCCTCCGGTTCACCGAGGCTCAGGATGACCTGGAATCCGGCCTTTTCAAGATCGGCGATGATGGCTTCTGCGCCCTGGCCAGTATGCGGGTCGATTTGCGTTTTCAACTGGTTTTCCTGAATACGAACGGTGGGGTTTAAGGGCGTTAATTTTATCAGGAAGCATTCCGGATCGAAATGGGAACGGAGTAGCTTCGCATCTATGGGGGAATCGTCAGTTAGAGCAAAATTGAGGGCGATTTTACGATCACCGGAGACGAAAAAATCATGGCCCCAGGCGCTGATTTCGGCGAAGTCTGCGACAGGATAATTGATCAGACTGGCCCGCCTTTCAGGATCAGTGGTGTGCAGTGACACCTGCATCTGAAATTTGCCACCCGGATACAGGTCATTCTTGATGGCTTTCAGTTTTGCGAAGAACGACTGGCGGTGTCGGGGCATGACCGTTGATACGCAGGGCAGAAGCCCGGGCGCGTTATAGCGTTGGGGCAGCACAGTCAGAACTTCGAGGACAGCATCGTTGAGAGAGGGTTCTCCCATGCGGGCGAACTGGATTTTAAACTTTGCGATCGGTATAATCCGATCAGGAAAGCGCTGCAGAATCAGGTGGTCGATCTGGTCTAAGATTTCTGCCTTTGACAATCGTCCACTGTAATCTCCTCCAGCGTCACACATCAGGCAGCCGACCGGGCAGCCTTTCAGGGTCGATACGATCAGGACCCACTTTTTATCGCGAGGCACAGGCGGCTGTACCGACTCGACGAATTCAAGCAGGGAACCATCAGCTGTCTGCCCCACATAAAGCAGGGCCAAGTCATCGTTTCCGTGACAGGAAAGTATTTTCATCTACGATTTATTTCGATAGGTTTCTGGTGATATCCATAGCGCAGCGCAGTCCATCTCCGACTGCAATTCCGACCTGACGGAAATTGCCATTGACGACGTCGCCAGCGAAATAGAGTAAGGGATAATTTTGCTGATGCTCCAGAATATCTTGATCAATGAAATCGATATCGGGTTCGCGTCCTACTGCGAGCAGCGCGAAGTCACAGGAAAGCTTGCGATGCTTAGCCGATTTAAGCTGGACGGTCAGTGGATGCTTGCCGTCCCTATTTTCTACGAAAGCGACCGGCTGATAATTCGTCAGCAGTTCGATGGAGTCTTGCAGGTAAACTTTATCCTGCAGAATGTTCAGCGCCCGGGTTTCAGAAGAGCGCATTAAGATTTTGGATTTAACTCCTCTATCAGCCAGGGAAAGCGCATAATCGAACGCTGCGTCTCCCCCACCGATGATGCAGGCTAAACGGCCTATAGGTCGTTCTGGCAGGGTTTTCAGTTCATAGAATATCAGTCGGTCAGCCAGCTCAGCTTCGCCGGGAATATTCATCGGGAGGGGCTTTGTTCCGCTGGCCACAATGACTGCTCTGGGTTGAATCAGACTGCGGTTGGTTACTGCAAAGAACGATTCGTTTTCAGCATAGAGGCGTGAAACGGTGTCAAAGCGCATCTCCACGCCGAAGCGCAGGATATGCTTTTCGAATTTATCGGCTAAGGCTGGGCCGGAGATTCCACGCGGAAAAGGTGGATAATTGTCGATCCAGTTGGCATTGTAAAGACAGCCGCCCATCTGCTCCTTTTCAATCACGAGTGGACGCAAACCGGAGCGCACTAATTGAATGGCAGCGGTAATTCCAGCGGGTCCTCCGCCGATGATCAAAACGTCTACTATTTCGTTTGGCGGCATGGATCAGTTTTCGATTAGGTCCCAGTTGATCGCATCGGCATCGAAGACCGGCCCATCCAGGCAGATTAGCTGGAAGCCGCCGCGATGACCTTCTTCCTGCACCTTCAGCGCACACCCCTGACAGACTCCAATGCCGCATCCCATGCGGTTTTCGAGGGAGACCTGATGGGGAAGCTCATATTTCTTGCAGATCCGCGCGGCTTCGCGCATCATGGGCACCGGTCCGCAAGAAAAAGCAGAAGATTGCGGTGAAATGCCATTACTGATCTGTTTCTCAAAGCTTTGTGTAACGAAGCCGTGTTCCCCGTAGGAACCGTCATCTGTGCAGACGATGACATTGCGCTGGATAATTTCTTCCTCTTCCAGGGGGAATTCATCCTGCAAACGAGCGCCGATAAAGAGCTGTGACGGGATCCCTTTTTTGTTCAATTCATCCTGCAGGAACAGCAGGGGAGCAGCTCCGATACCTCCACCCAGGAAATAGGCGAATTTCAGTTTTTTGTACTGAAACCCTGCGCCTAAAGGTCCTAAGACGTCCAGATCCTGACCGACTTGAAAATCGGCGAAACCTTGCGTTCCAGCGCCGACAATCCTTACAATCAGTTTTATCTGGTCTTTGTAGACTCCAGCGATGCTGAAAGGGCGGCGCAGCAAGACCTGCGGGATTCCCGGAAGCTGCAAATGGACGAATTGTCCGGGTTTTGATTGTCGGGCGATCAGCGGACATTCGAGCATGACGCTGAACAGGTCGGCGCGAAATCGATTGATTTGCCTGATAACGGCGGTTTCCTGGATCATATCAGGGGGAGAATTCTACAACTTGATTCATAGGGGCTTCTATCCATTCCCCATCTCGGTATCCTGGTTTGAAGCGCATTCCTATTAACGCTTCAATCGCCTGGAGACCGAAATCGAAGCCTTCCGGGTTTTCACGCATGATACGGAAATCTTTGGGTCGGCCTTCGACGTCGATTACGAAGGTCAAATAAGCTTCACCGGGAATTCCTGCTTCAGATGCAACTAGAGGGTAAAGATGATTGGCGTGAATATAGTTCAGCAGATCATCTTCTTCATTCAACATGACCGGAGGGCCGGTGCCAGGCGGCGCGTCGCCTAACACTACGACGGCTGCTTCAAGCGCCGTGGAATCTTCCAGTACTTCGAGGGAATCAGGTTCATCCGGAGGAGGAGGCGCGATTTTTTTGCGGGCAATAGATACGTATTGGCTTTGCGGGTACCAGGAGATCAGGGAATCGTACGAAGCCATAGCCGCGTCGACGTTCTCCAGCTTTCTCTCTTGCAGCCAGGCGATAACATACTGCGATTTGGGAGCATAATCCGAATCCGGCCAATTGGCAATCACATCCTGAAAAGCGGCAACAGCATCCACGTAGCGGTATTCGGACAACCAGAGTTCTTCGGCTGCCAGATAAGCCTCCACTAATGTGTCTACCGGTTCAGGTAAAGGCTGCAGACCGATCTTGGGTCTCACCCAGTTGTCATAACCTGTATCGGGGAATTTGTCATGAATACTATATAGCAGTGAATCGGGACCGGTCGAATCGGGTGACGTCTGCTTGTAGATGTAATAGAGCGACATCAGTGATCTGGCTTGAACGTCCGGGGAGGTATCATCCTCAACTAAGTCCAGAAATATGACCTTTGCTGTGTCGACATTTTCAAAGCGCTGCCAGAAGTGCTCCGCCAGGCGAAACCGATATTCAGTTAAGGCTAAATAGTCTTCATCCAACCTCTTATAAACCTGGATAGAGTCAGGGGGTAAGGGCGCGAGACGAATCTCGCGTTCTCCAGTTACACCCGTTTGATCTGGAGCGCCGGTTTGCGTCTGCGGAGGCATCCCTTGAGACGGTAAGTTCGGATTGCCATATCGTTCAATTAGATGCTCCGGCAATTCAGGAGAGGGCGTGGGCATTTGCGAGACTTGCTCCAAGGTGTCAGGAGAGAGGGTAATCGTACTGTCAAATGCGACGCTGTCCAGCAGGACAGTATCCTGATACTCTGACAACCAGACCAGGTGGCTGCTCAGGGTATCGACGTCAAGCTGCAGGGAATCCAGCGAAAAATTCAGGTTTTGCAGATACTGAATATTATTGGCTATTTCCGCCGCTGGTTCAAAAAACTCACTCTGACGTTTTTCACTCTGTACTTTATCTAGATATTCCTTGGCTTTATCGTAATCGTTGAACTGTTTCCATTGAATAATCCCGACTCGGTAGGTCGCTTCGGCGGAAGTGAAGCTTTTAGGATACAGTTCCAGGATACGATCGTAAAGTTCAATGGCTTCAGTGTATTGACCCAAATCGGCTAAGATACCAGCCTTGGATAGATTAGCAAATTCGTACCAGGTGTAGTAGATATCCTTTTTCAGCAGGCGTTCAACAATCTTTAATGCGGCATCCAATTTACCAAGTTTCTGCAAACTGAGGGCACGTTTGTGCCGTGCGTCGAATTGACGCTTGCGTGACGGTTTTTCATCCATCACCCGTGCATATTCGACCTCAGCGAGATCATATTCCTTCAGTTTGAAATGGCATTCGCCGACCTGGAAGCGGACATCTGCGCGCAGGCTATTGTCCTTCATTTTGTCAAGGATCTTGTGATATTCGAGGAACGCCTGACGATAGTTTTCGTTTTCGTAGTAATAATCAGCGAGGGCGCGCTGTCCTTCGAGGCGGATTTCCATAGGCACTCCGCCTTCCAGCCAGAGATCGTTTAGAATCGCGATTCCCTGATCGGGGCGGCGCATGCCAATATAGGTTTTGCCGAGGAAAAGTCGGGCTTCGTAGAGCAGCTCAGAGTTGGGGTAATTGGCGATTAATTCTTCACATTTACGCTTGGCTTTAGGGTAGGAGCGGATAGCGTAATAAGATTTACCCATGATCAGCAGGGCATCGTCAACATATTTGCTATCCGGGTAATATTCAATAACGCGCGCGGCAGAGTTGATTGATTTATTGTAGTTCTGTGTCTTGGGCTGACCGGATTCATTATCAATATTTTCTTTAACAGCGTCTTTATAGTACTTCTTCGCGTTGTAGTAAGTATTAAAATAAACGCAAGAGGTCAACCCTAAGAAGATTGATACTAAGAGGACAACGAGTGACGGCCGAGCGGACCTTATTTTCATGGTTCGGGTCATTTTCTAATCAACGGCAAAAATCGATCTGATTTTTTCTATTAGAGGCGGTAAAGCATTTGCAGAACTGTCTCTTATCGTATAGTCGGCTGCATGTGAAATGGGAGTTGAATCCGGATTTATCTCGATAATCTTAGCATCTCCGCGTCGGGCGATTTCCGGCAGGGAGGCTGCGGGGTGTACTACTGTGGAGGTCCCAATGGACAGGAACAGGGTCGCCTGATGCGACTTGGCGAAGGCATCTTCGAGATGGATTGGATTTAAGTTCTCTCCGAACCAGACGACTCCAGGGCGAACCGGTCCGCGGCAAGCAGGGCAGAGAGGCGGCATTTCAGAGAAATCAATTTCATCATCAGAAAAGTGACTGGCGCACTCATGACAGCGGTTGACAAATATGTTCCCATGCAGTTCGATGGGATTACTGCTGCCTGCCTGACGATGCAGACCATCGACGTTTTGGGTGATCAGGGTGAACGATTCTCTAAGCATCTTTTCCAACTCAACCAAGGCGAAATGCCCGGCATTTGGCTCAGCTTGTGCGATAAGATTACGGCGATAGAAATACCAGTCCCAGACTAATTTCGGATCGTGAAAGAAGGCTTGGGGCGTAGCCAGTTCTTCGGGGCGAAACTGTTTCCACAGCCCCTCTTTCCCGCGGAATGTGGGGATACCGGATTCTGCAGAAATCCCTGCGCCGGTTAAAACAGCAATCGATTTCAGGTCAGCGGCTGAAAGATTTATTTGATCAATTTCTGACAATTCCATGCTTGACAAAAGGAAATTTATTTGTTATATTAAAAGTCTTGTAATTTCAGGAGCTAAAATGCCACATCATAAAGCATGTAAAAAGAGTGTGCGTACCCAGGCGGAAGCTCGCGATCGTAATCGAGCTTATATGTCGAATATGCGCAATGTTTTGAAGAAAGCCAACGAAGCTGAAAATCCTGAAGAAGCTCAGGAATTGGCGAAAAAAGCTTCCGCGATGCTGGACCGGTTAGGCCGTAGAGGCATAATCCATAAGAACAACGCTGCGAATCTAAAATCAAGATTAGTGCGCCGCGTCCGTAAACTCCCAGTTTAGATTTTCAAGGGCACACTCAGAAGGTGTAGTTGGGGGCTTCTTTGGTGATGACCACATTATGTGGATGGCTCTCAGCTAAACCGGCCGGGCTGATTTTAATGAATTGCACTGTGGCGCGAAAAGTACTCAAATCTTTAGCGCCGCAGTATCCCATAGCAGCTCGAACGCCGCCTACTAATTGGAAGACATTGTCTTCCAATTTTCCTTTGTAGGGCACCCTTCCTTCAATGCCTTCAGGCACCAGTTTGGGGCCGGCCTCCGATTTCTGGAAATAGCGATCGGCGCTGCCATCCAGCATGGCTCCCAGAGATCCCATCCCGCGCACGACTTTATAGCTGCGGCCTTCCAATACGATTCTTTCACCGGGGCTCTCCTCCATCCCGGCGAAGAGACCTCCGAGCATGACCGATTCCGCTCCTGCGGCTAACGCTTTGGCGATGTCACCTGAGAAACGGACGCCGCCATCAGCGATGATGGGGATGTCATGTTTTGCTGCTTCATCTGCACAATCCATGATAGCAGTCACTTGAGGCACGCCCACACCAGCGACGACGCGTGTCGTGCAGATCGAACCGGGACCGATGCCGACTTTGACTGCGTGTACTCCGGCTGCGATAAGGTCGGCGGCGCCTTGCTTACGCGCGACATTCCCCGCGATCAATTCAAGATCAGGGTAGGCGGTGCGTATCTTTTCAACAGCGCTCAACACACCAGCGCTCTGACCATGAGCGGTATCGACCACAACAAAATCGACTCCCGCTTTGACGAGGCGGTCGATACGCATATCGACGTCCATACCAACGCCAAGGGCAGCTCCCACCCGCAGGCGTCCATGCTTATCCTTGCAGGCCAGTGGATATTGTTTCTTTTTCTGAATGTCTTTAACGGTGATCAAGCCGACCAGCTTGCCACTGTTATCGACGATCAAGAGTTTTTCGATGCGGTGTTTCTGCAGAATCTGGCGCGCATCTTCGAGGGTGGTATTGGGCGGCGCGGTGACCAGGGGCGCTTTAGTCATCACTTTGGAGACGGAATGATCGAGGTTCGTCTCGAAGCGAAGGTCGCGGTGGGTAACAATGCCGACCAGCTTATCGCCATCGACGACAGGGATGCCTGATACATCAAACTTCTGCATCGTATGCAGGGTATCACGCACGGATCTATTCGGCGAGATGGTGATGGGATCCAGAATGATTGTGCTTTCTGCACGCTTAACTCTGGTGACTTCCTCTGCTTGTCTCTCTGGCGTCAGGTTTTTATGGATAACGCCAACTCCACCCAAGCGCGCCAGGGCGATAGCCATCTCTGCCTCTGTCACGGTGTCCATCGCGGCGGAGACCAAGGGTATGTTCAGGCTGATATTTTTTGTCAGACGAGTGCTGACGTTGGTTTGAGAAGGGAGAATATCCGATTTAGCCGGGAGCAGCAGGATATCATCAAAAGTCAAACCTTCACCGACGATGCGCGAAAGTTTTGAGTTGGCGGAGTCGTTATTGGTAGTCATGGCGTTCGAATTCCCATTTACTTATTACATTATACCTTTAGTAATAGCTGATGTTCCGTCAGATTGACTGAATCGGGTGACAATTGACATCAATGGCTGCTCTAATGCGCGAGATTAGAAACGAAAGAGATATAATAGAGTGACTGATGACTGAAATGCAAAAACAGCAGGTATCCAAGCAGAGTAGTGAGTGGCACGCCGATACCGATCAGGAAAGGCTTCAGCGCAGAGGTTTCGTACAACAGCGTCAAGGCGCGCAACAACCTCCAGAAGGACCAGATCAACAACAGCAGACCGATGATCACCGCGCACAGTTGTAGAATCGGCATTGTCGCCAAGCGCAGGTAAACCGCTGAAAGAGGCATTATTAAAACCAATGGTAAAGCTGCCCAGGATACCACGAAAAGCGCTTGATTAATATTCAACGGGGAGCGCCTGTTTCCGCCTAATTTGATGATGAACGCCGCGAGATGAGCCAACAGTAAACATAGCAATGTCATTCCAACGATGCCCTGGTAAGGTATCCAGGCGAAGGAATGGATCAGCAGAAGTACTGCATCGGTGGGAATAAGATGCTCCGATAGGGCATCGGCCAGCAAGCTGTTCTTAGCGCCATTCAATAAAGACGCCGTAAAATTCCCCATGCCTAGACAGGTTAATATCAGAAGGAAAGCGCTCAGGAGTCCCAGGAGGAAGCGGCGTTCACGAATATCAATGATCAAGCGGTGGTAGTGCGAAAGAGAACGCTTCACGCTAAGACGAAACAGGTTGTCAAGTCTCAATAAAACCAAACCGACTGCTGTGCCCATTAAACCGATTACCAGAAATTCCCAGGGGGGTTCGTGCGGCGCTTTGACCGGTTCAGTTGATTCTTCAATGGCGTCTGATGTTTGCAGTTCGAGAAAGCGGTAAAAGCTAAGTCTGGGGCGGCGAAAATCGTCGACCAAGCCCGTACTGAAAAGATAGGGTGTTTGATCAGGGTGATTGCTCATAATCATGCGGTCCCGCGTCCAATCGGCGAAATCAGAGAGCACATAACCATCCTTGAAGGCAGGCTGGCTCGCCAACCAGGTCAGAAGATCGGCCTGAGAGGTTTCAAATTCTTCTCCGATATTAGCCGCACGGTTAAGGTTCAGATCGGGCAGAGTAATGAGTGGCGTTATGGATTGATCTGAATTGGATGCAAAGAGATGGAGTGCGCCCGGCGCGGATTCAGTTCCACAGGTATGAACGTATTGAAATATTGGTTTCTCGAGACCAGGTTTATGATATTGCCCGGCTATCAATCTGGGGAAGATTTCGGTGTCCAGTTCCGAACCCCAGCCCAGCGCCACGATGGCAGGATGCACCGCTGCTATTTCAGCAAGATGGCGAAAATAGAGATTATTGGCAGAACTGATGTGTGAATTAAAAAAGAGCGATTCTGATAGACCGAAAGCAGGCGTTTCGATGAGAATGCCTATTCCCAGACTGTCGCAGGCTTGAATAATGTAAGGGTGCGGAGGAAAAAATGCAGAACGAATATAGCTTACTCCGGAATCAACGATGAGATTCAGATCCTCATCCAACTGCGATTTGGATGGGGCCGCGCCACTCTGCTGCCAATGTGCGACTCGACTCAGAATGATCAGATTAGCAGCGGTTGAATCGAAAAGAGCGGCTGAATTACGAAAGCTGAAATTTCGGGTCAAGTGATCCACGATCTGGCCGTCCCGTTTAAGCGAAACCTCGATTCTGTAATGATGCGCTTTCAAGGGACGCCAGAAGGATACGTCGGATAGCTTAATGGAATAGTCGAGGATCAGAGGATTTGATTCTGCAGTCGGGTCAACTTGCCAGGAATTTCCACCCAACCGTTTACCATCAGGATCGAAAACCGACAGCGTCAATTCTGCGCGGGTGGTTGAATCCGCCAGAGCGACGACGCTTTGTACCTGAATGACCGGCGAACTAGATGTTTGCAAGTCGATGACGGAGCGATTACCGTCGATGGTTAGGCGTTGGATGTGGTCTTCTGGCAGCGCCTGGAGGAAGATTGCGCGATGAATGCCGCCATAGTTCGTCGGAGCAAATAGAGACGATTTCAGAGGAAGGTAAGTGAATGCCTTGCGAGAATTGTCGACTTCGATGACAAGCTCATTGGTTTGACCTGCATTAAGAACATGCTCAGGAATATTCAGTGTAAAGGGCACGGCGGGGGCG
>JAHJDJ010000048.1 GCA_018812585.1 bacterium | reverse complement strand
GTCTGCTGCGCACTGTTCAGGAACCATTCCACCGTCACCGAACTGATTGCGCCGTTGTCCGTCGCTATGCAGGTGATGGTCGCCGGCCATTCGTAGGTCGACAGGTTGCCCAACGGTTGGTGGACAATTTCCGGCGCAATCACGTCCGGTCCGATATGGAAACTGTGCGGATCGGGTGCGCCAATGTAGGGATGATCTTCTCGGCGGCCGGATTCATCTTCAGCATGAACGTAGTATTCGATGGTGCTGAAATTCGCCTGCTCCGGTATATAGCCGACGTAAATGTCATCTCCCTGATCGCCCATGGCCACCGTATTCCAGGTGGTCTGGCCTTCTAAGCGCCACATCAGTTCCGGCGTGCCGGGAACCATCGGCAGGTTGCTGTAGGAGTGAATGTCGGCTTCAACTTCATACGGCTGGCCGTTGTTTTCACGGTCTTGCAGAGGCACGTGCACGAGCCGCAGCATGTACTGGTCGGCTATCCCTTTGGCGCGGCAGTGAATGGCGTCATCCGATACCCAACTGCCGGTAAAGCCCAGGATCTCGTAGCCCGGCATCGCATCCGCGTAAGTCTGCAAGGCTTCGTCATCCAGATCTGAACCAAAGATCGGCACCAGCACCTTATCATTCAAGATCAATGAGTTCGTGTAAGGCGTCGACGAGTAGCAATCGACTCGAATAACTTCGTACGGTGTGCCGTAGGAGCTGATCTTATTCTCCCAGTATTCGACGTTGGCTTCCAGCGTAGAGTTCGGAGGGTTCAGCCGCTTGGCGATGATCTTATCCGGTGTCAGCATTTTCGCCCAGCAGTCGATATGATGAATGCCGCTGGTCAAAATATCCGGTCGGACGTCATAATCTTCGATGCCGCAGTACTCGAACAGGTACTGATCGACCATTGCTGGGCCCATCCCGGAATTTTCATTGTAAACCAGGTCGGTGGACATGCCGATCCCCATGCCATCGCACATGTAATTCCCGCCGGAGTGCACGACTGGCATTCCATAAACCGGAATGTTATATTCCGCGCCGTACACCCAGGGGATATTATTATCATCGGGACGGGTCGGTCGGTTGTAGATGTGATCGACGATACCCTGCTCGTCGTTGCCGTCGAAAACCCACCAGGGGCCGTAATCCCGCGTCCAGATGCTGTTGGAAGGCGCGATCAACCATTCGCAGTTGCTCATATTGACGCCCGCGCTCGTGTAAGAATTTATCGCGGTGTTCATCGTCGAAGTGTTCGCCACGATCGTCACCACGATGCAATTTTCAGACATCTCTGCGATCAAAGCGGTGGAGAGGCCCAACGGCCAGCGGATCAGTACTTTCGACATCGGCTCCCATTCCGCGGCCTGAACGATCGGCGCGGTGGGCGGGTCGTCCGTCTCTGGATAAATAAAGTCAAATTCATGTTCATGCGCTTTTTCCCATTCCGACGGTCCGTGAGGCGCGCCTAAAATCGGATCCCAGTCCGGCGCACGGAACGCTTCACCTTCATCCGCCACAGCCGCGCCCAGCCAGAACGACAGGCACAGAAGCAGCGCTAAACATACCAAACTTTTAGAGCGACGATACATCAGTTTTCCTCCTAAGAGTCTATTCCAGAGTAAGCAAATTATTTCACGTCTTTACAATATAAGCAAATCCCGACCGAAAAACAAGAGAGTTTTTCAACCGGGATAAGATTTTTCTGCGGGATGTCATCGCGAGGAACGCAGAGATGACGCGATCTCATTCAAACAAAAGCAGGGCGAGCTAACAAGGGGCTGCAGCCCCTTGCCTCTCGTCACCCGCAATACAATCTTCGCGACCTATCGCGACTGCTCAATTGTTGTAGGTCGGGGATTCTTCCCCCGACAGCCGGATTGGGACAATCCGGCTCCAGAGTGTACCTCACCTCACCACAACCACCTTCTTCACTGCCTCCCCGAGGGGAGTGGACAGCCGCAGGAAGTAGATGCCGGACGCGAGGCCGTTGGTGGGTAATGACGTACTGAACACCCCCGCCTGCTGGTGGAAAAAGGAGGTGGATGATAGCTGTCTGCCTAAGACATTATAAAGTTCGATGGTAACCTCACCCGGGATGGAAATGGTGTAGTGAATGGTTTGGTTGGAGACCGAAAGGAAAGGGGTACCTCCTTCAGGATCAGGCTGTACGGGCGGTGGTGCCCACACTGGTCCGCCTAAATTGCCATTGCTATCAACACGCTTAGCCAGAATGTCATGATAACTACCTTCCCGCGCCAAGTCCCAAACAGCTACAGCGCCACCGAATCCATCGGGGGCGACGGTCATGCGGGGCTCAACCTGGTTACTATCCACATGTTGAGAAATCAACCTGCCTTCCAGGCCATAACGGCGATTTCCATCCTGATCCAGCGATTGGACATAGAGGGCATAGGAGTCATCAGGAGAGCCCGCTATGTCTCTCCGATACAGGAAAAAGGCATAGAAATTTCCGTCGCGGTAGGCAAAATCGATGGGGGGGCGCAGCTCATAAATATCAGTGCTGCCCATGTAAGCGCCCGTTCCAGTGCCACCGCTGGTCGGCCAGAGGATGTTACCGTCGATGTCTATCTTCTGCCCATAAACGGTCTCCGTTGGGAAATAGGGGATGCCTATATAGAAGAAACCGGGGTCGCCGGGCACTATCTTGGTGTCCTGCCAACCTCGACCAAGCTGTTCTAATTCCCACAGGAGATTACCTTCAGGACTGATCCGATAAGCATGATGCCAATCGCCAGCATTCGGAGCGCCATATACAATAACCCCATTTTCGCCATCGGGTAAGAGTTGATGATAGAATATCCCCGGAGCGATTAGAATGCCATCAGCATTCCAGACGGGCTGGTACTCTGCATTATAATGTTGAGCGAATAATGCGCTCCAAGTAGTATAAGGGGGACGCATTTCTCGCCAGACAATATAAAAGCCACCAGCATTATCAGGGGCAATTTTAAGGTTATGACCACCAGCATATTCAAGACGATACAGGGTAAGCCCGCTGTCTGGCAGCATTATATGTCCTTCTGGGCTAACGTGCTGAAGTCGAATATCATCATCTATACCAATTTCATATTTACTTACAAAGAACCATCCACCATTACCATCGCTGCAAAAATCATTGCTGCTTTCAGCAAAATCAAAAATTCTAAGCGCCGAATCCCCCCAGCACACATTTCTCAGCGAATCGATTCTCTGAGCTCTAATAAAAGAAGGATTGAAGTCCTTTTTCCACATGTGAACAACACCACCGCGCCCATCTGACTTGCTCTTAGAATGGGTGCTCGAGCCGTGAATCGAATCTCCTGGACACAAATACTGCGGTATATCATGAACCAGATACCCGTCTGGATCGATCA
Organism: bacterium; assembly: GCA_018812585.1. GTDB lineage: Bacteria > Electryoneota > B3-LCP > B3-LCP > B3-LCP > JAHJDJ01. Next base: position 4,133 of record JAHJDJ010000048.1, on the reverse strand, counting down.
CCTGAAATTGCGGGCCTAATCCGTTCCAGTATATCACAAGCGTGTAATTATCCGGGTAGGAAAAAGAATAGTTGGCAATCCCTGCTGTTCCAGGCGTAAGTGGATCGTAAGGCAAGCTGACCAGTAAGTGCTCCTCTACTGTCGTTGGCCATTGGGCTGCGGAGATTAGAGGTAAGAGGCATAAGAGGAGGGTCAATAAAGTGCGCATGATCAACTCCTGAATTAAATAGGGGTGGATTCAATTTAGTGAAAATCCGGGGGAAAGTCAAGGGAAAATGTTGGTGGGATGAAAAAATTGTCTTGACCACGGATTTCACGGATTGCACGGATTATGGGGATTGAGAAGCAGTTGTAGGTTGGGTCAACCCGCTTCAGCGGTGACCCAACATGAGGATTCTGCTGTTCCGGGGGCATGAATCCCCCGGCTACTAACATGTTGGCAATGAAAACCTCCCACAGGTTCGGAACCTGCGGGAGGATAGGGGTGCTCGCTTCATTTTTCACAACCGAAATTTTTAGCACTAATGCTTGATTTTGCATTGTGTTTTTCGTAACTTCCAAATGCCTATCTCAAAACTCAATAATCACGGTCACCGAGCGCAGGCGACGGTTGCAGTTCCCGCCTTGTCCATTCAAAGAATTCAGTTTCAGAGAAGTGAATGCAAGGGGGCGTTTTTTGTTTTAAATTCGCCCTGCTGTTAAGGGATTCTACACCGTAATTTCTGGACCCGCAAGCCAGAAAAGAGACCATCATCTAAAGCAGTTATCAGGGGATCGGCTGTTAAAAGGCGTCCCCCTAAATGAGGTTCCATATATGCCTATCATCATCTCCGATTCCCAGGTCGTCAGAGACTTTGTTCAGAAGGTCGAAGAGATTTCGGGTGAAAAGTTCAGTAAATGTATGCAGTGCGGCACCTGTTCCGGCATCTGCCCGATGGGCGCAGAGATGCAGTTATCTCCGCGCCACACGGTATTGATGACGAAATTTGGACAGAAGGACCGCCTTCTGGATTCCAATACCGTCTGGCTCTGTGCTTCCTGCCATTCCTGCCTGGTGCGCTGCCCGCGCGGATTGGATCTGCCCAAGGTTATGGAAGCGATCCGCCAGATCACACTGCGTACTAACGAAAACTACCTGGAACCGTTCGAAATTCCTGATGAGCTGTTGGAAGATCTGCCGCCCATCGCCATGGTCAGTTGTTTTAGAAAACACACCGCATAAGGATAGAATATGACGTTAGGATACTACCCTGGATGTACGCTTAAATCCCACGCCAGGAACCTGGAAGATTCCGCCATCGAAGCGCTGAAGGTCCTGGGCGTCGAGACGGTCGAGCTGGAACGCTGGAACTGCTGCGGAGCGGTCTATTCCCTGGCCGACGACGACCTGATTCACCAGTTAGCGCCGGTCCGCGACCTGATCCGCGCCAAGGATATGGGTTTGGATAAAGTGATGACACTCTGTTCGATGTGCTACAACACTCTGGCTCGCGCGAATCTACTGATGCGCAATGATGAAGCCAAACGCAAGACCTTGAACGACTTCATGGAGGAAGAATCGGATTACGCCGGTGAAGTGGAAGTCATTCATCTGCTGCAGTTTTTGAAAAACGATATCGGCTGGGATAAATTAAAGGCAGCCGTGAAGGTTCCCCTGAAGGATCTCAATCTCTCCCCCTACTATGGATGCACACTGACCCGCCCGCTGGAAGTGAGCATCGATGAAGCCGTCAGCCCGACAATATTCAAGGAGTTTATAGAAGCGTTAGGCGGCACTTACATCCATTCAGATCACAGCGCCGAATGCTGTAGTTCCTACCAGATGATTTCTAACCCGGAAGCAGCGATAGAAGCCGCTTCAAAGGTAGTTCGTTCCGCAGAAGATCAGGGCGCGGATGCGCTGGCGCTCTCCTGCCCCCTCTGCGAATACAATCTGGGCAAACGTCAGGTGGATATCCTCAAGAAGCATGACGATCTGAAGCCGCTGCCAACCTTCTACTTCAGCCAGCTCTTAGCTGTCGCTCTGGGCGTCGATCCGTTGATCTGCCGCTTTGAATTGAATCCGACCGCGTCGCTGGAACTGCTGGAAGAGAAGGGTGTAGTGGAGAAGGTATCGGCTTAAGCCAAATTGTCATTCTGCATTCGCCGACCGGCGGATGAAGGATCTCGATGAGATTCTTCACTACGTTCCGAATGACTACAGACAAGCAAATACACGATTTAACGATAAACACGCGAGGAATAAATGTGTCAAGAAGCACCTCTCGCTGAGGGAAAGGCGCTAGCAATCACCGCTGAACTGATTCCCGTTTATATCATGGGAAAAAAGTACATGGTTCCCGAGTCGCTGACCATCATGAAAGCGATGGAATACGCCGGTTATCAATTTGTGCGTGGCGCGGGATGCCGCGGCGGCGTTTGTGGAGCCTGCGGGACCGTTTACCGTCTACCCGGCGATTATCACATCCGGGTAGGTCTGGCCTGCCAGACGGTCGTTCAGCCGGAAATGTATTTAACTCAGATTCCGTTTTATCCGGCAAACCGCACATCGTTTGTCTGGGACGAGATCAAAGGAGAGGCTGAGGAAGTTTATAAGGCCTATCCGGAACTGTTCCGCTGCCTGGCTTGCAACGCCTGTTCCAAGGTCTGCCCGATGGACATTCCGGTGATGGACTACATCGCGGCCATCAAACGCGGTGATCTGGAGAAGGCCGCTGAGATCTCCTTCGACTGCATCCAGTGCGGTCTCTGCGCCACCCGTTGTATGGGCGAAATGGCACAGTATCATATCGCTCAGATGGTACGCCGTATGCACGGTAAATTCATCGACGTGCCGTCCGAACATTGCGCTAAGCAGGTCGAAGCAATCAAATCCGGTTATTACGACGATTTCATGAAGGAAATAATGGCATTAGGAACCTTAGATCCCTTCAAGCAGGATAACGTCAACGATGACGTTAAGAAACTGAAAGAGCTGTATAAGGCTCGCCAGGGCGAACCTTCCACGTCTGAAAACGAATGGACACCGGATAGCGATTACGCCATCCTGAAGTAATTATTCAAAGCTATTTATCACCATTCCCGGAGTGTGAAATGGGTTACCCAGATAGTTTAAAACAACTGATCAAGAAAGTTGAATCGACGCGCCCAGACCGTGTGAAGAAGAAGCAGGATAGTGTAGAGTTTCCAGCGCTGAGCCTTGAAGATAGAGATAAAGTCTTAAAGGCGTATCATCCCGACGTCAAGGAAGAAGGACGCCGCGAAGTAATGATCGGCCCCAACAAGGGCTACCGCATCGCTCATGAATACGTCGACATCCTGGAAGCCAAAAGCCGCATCAGTCCTGAAAAAATCGATCTATCCAAACCGGATTACGAAACCGATGTGCTGGTTATCGGTGGCGGCGGAGCGGGGACTGCGGCGGCGTTGTTGGCTCAGGAGCAGGGCGCTAAAGTCATCATCTGCACCAAACTGCGTCACGGCGACGCCAACACCATGATGGCTTAAGGCGGCATCCAGGCAGCTTCCAAGGGTTGGAAAGATTCGCCCTACTATCATTACCTGGACGTCATGGGCGGCGGTCACTTTACCAACAACCCCGAACTGGTAAAAACACTTTGCTACGAAGCGCCTGACGTCATCAAATGGCTGCTGGACTTGGGATGTAACTTCAGCAAGTACGAAAATGGCGATCTGAAGACGTTGCATGGGGGCGGCACTTGCCGCCAGCGGATGCATTATGCTGCGGACATCACCGGCGCGGAGATGATGCGCACCATTCGTGATGAAGCCCGCAACCGCACCGACGACATCACCGTCCTGGAATTTTCACCCGCGGTTGAATTGCTCCTTAACGACAAGGGACACTGCGCCGGAGCGCTGCTGTATAATATGGAAACCGCCGAATACTACGTCGTCAAAGCCAAGTCGGTCGTAATGGCAACGGGTGGCAGCGGTCGTTTGCACGTACAGAACTTCATGACCACTAATCACTACGGCGCGACGTTTGATGGTGTAGTTATGGCTTATCGCGCGGGTGTGCCGATCTGCTTCCTGCATACCATTCAGTATCACCCCACCGGCGTGATTTTCCCTGAACAGGCTGAAGGCATCCTGATCACAGAGAAATTCCG
>JAHJDJ010000047.1 GCA_018812585.1 bacterium | reverse complement strand
GAACCTCTGAGTTAGAATAGATCAACGGTCTCATATACAGAAGGGTATGCTGACGTCAGATTCGAATTTTATGTTTATAGCTACTGTAATGCTAATGATGATCTTCGCTACTACTTGCATGGTGAAGATCCTGGAGGTGTGTTTCGTGATCCTCCCAATATCGGGAATTATATCGAAATTCCAAACCAGGAAAGTTGGCAGTATATATTACACACTTACCTCCCCGAGGGCGAAAACGCTCGCTTCAACTTCTGGTACCGTTTTATCTCAGATGATAACGGTAATAGTATACAATCAGGTGCAGAGGGGGTATTTCTCGACGATATGTTGGTAACTGGAAGGGTGCTTTTGGATTTTGAAGGAAAGGGACTTCCCGGATATACCATGGCTGAGGATTACGCTGGACGTGTAAATCCTATCCCTGACGAATTTGCGCTGGTGCAAAATTATCCCAATCCCTTTAATCCAACGACTACGATTTGGTATGCTCTTCCAGAAGATCAGTTTGTAGAGTTGACCGTCTATAATATGAAAGGTCAAGTTGTTGACGAGTTGGTCGTTGGTTGGCAGCCTGCTGGTTACCATGAGACAAGATTTCTTGGTTCTCACTTGGCTTCCGGAATATATATATGCTCACTCAAGGCGGGTGACTTCAACTCTCACATCAAGATGCTGCTGGTGAAATAGCAATTGGCTATTAGCTTTTAAATAAAAACGCCTCGACGTGTCGGGGCGTTTTTTACCTTTTTCAGGCAGGAATGCCTGACCTCCATTTGCTTGCTTAACTGACTATTTCTTGAGTTTCCAGCTTTCGAAAGTATAGTAGATGATGGGGATTAAAAACAGTGTAAATACCGTTGAGGTCGCCAGGCCTCCGATAGCTGATACCGCCATAGGCGCTCTGAATTCTCCGCCGGTTCCCATTCCCAGAGCCAGAGGCAGCATGCCCAGCGCAGTAGCCAGGTTGATCATGATGATGGGACGCAGTCGCGTGGGCGCGGCATCCAGCACGGCTTCATATAGTTCGACACCATTATTGCGACGTAAATGCTGAGTGTAATCAATCAGCAGAATTCCGTTATTCACTACGATCCCCACCAGCATGATGATCGCCATCAGCGACATCATGGATATGGAATTCCCGGTCAAGAACAAGGCGTACAGCACACCAATCAAACCCAAGGGAAGCGTCATCATAATGGTCAGTGGGTGAATGTATGATTCCAGAATCGCAGCCATCAGCATATAGGTCAGGATGATTGCCAGGATCAAGGCGCGGCCCATTTCCGCGAATGATTCAGCCATATCATCGGATTGCCCGGCAACCCGCACGATATACCCTTCCGGAATAGACATCTGTGCGAATTTCTCCTCTAAAACAGTCTGCACTTTCCCGACCGTAACCCCGGACAGCTCGGCCGTAACCTGCACGATGCGCTGCTTATTCTTACGCATGATCTGCGAAGGGCCTTCAGTGTATTCGATGTGTCCGACACTCGATATCATCTGGGGACCGGATCCTCCCATAATGCTGAATTCTGGCACTTGATCGAGGTTCAGGTCAGCTTCGCGGAATTTGACTCTGATGTCATATTCACGGTCACCCTCTCGATATTTGGACACCCTCTGCCCTTCTATCATCGTCCGCAAAGCAACGCCTAAAGTAGAAACTGAAGTATTCTGGTCTGCCAGCAGACCACGCCGCGGAGTGACCTTCATTTCCGGTTTTCCGACTTTATAAGAACTGCGCGGATCGAGGACGCCGCGGGTCTCCCCGGCAATCGCCACAACCTGATCAGCCAAATCTGCCAATAATTCTACATCCGGTCCTAAAACCTCAATGGTTAGATCGGCCTCGCTGCCTCCACCGAACATGTCACCCGGCTTCAGCACAAGCTGCGCGGCAGGAATGTCAGCTAATTGGGGTCTTAGTTCATTGAGGATTTCATTCGTGCTGCGCTGCCGCATCGGCTTGTCTTTCAGTTGCACCACAATGACTCCCAGATGAACGCCTTCACTGATCGTGAATTCCCCGGATTCACTGGTGCCGATCTGACTGAATACGGTTTCAACTTCTGGAATTTTGTTGATCTCATCCTCAAGGCGATGCAGCACTTTGTCCGTTTGATCAAAGGTCGCTCCTGCAGGCATTTCTACCGAAATCGAAAACTCGCCATAATCCGAAGCCGGGAAAAACTCCGAGCCGACAAATGTGCCTCCCACAAACAGACTGCTGATAAATAACAGAGACGTCACTCCGAGGACGAGGATACGATGCTCCAAACAGTAGACAAGACCCTTTCTGTAGGAGATGGCCATACCGTCATAGACTCGATCCCAAGCAGTAAAAAACTTTTTGAGTAAACCAGTCCACGTCAGAATCGCGATCAGCAGTAGAACTCCTAAGAAAATCAGCAGTACCATCAGACCCAGAGCGTAATACACCAGCAAACTGGTGATTAAGGCAGCCATGACATAGATCGACCGGCGTAATTTGTAGGCTGCCATCATGGGTGTCAAGGTAAAAGAGATCAGCAGTGAAAACAGTGTGGCAAACGCCACCGTCAAACCGAACTGCTTGAAGAACTGTCCGACGATGCCAGCCATAAAAGCAATGGGAGTGAATACGACTACATTGGTCAGAGCAGCAGCCGCCACCGCGATCGCTATTTCTTTGGTTCCAATTGAAGATGCATCAGCTAAGGATTTTCCCTTTTTATTATATCGCTCGATATTCTCCAGCACCACAATCGAATTAGTCACCAACACCCCCACAGAGATGGCCAGCGCCATCAAAGACATCATATTAAGTGTAAATCCGGCGAAATTCAGCAGTGTAAACGTGGAGATGATCGAAACCGGCATCGAAATCGCAGCGATAACCGTCCCTTTCCAATTGTGCAGAAAGAGGAACAGCACCAGTGCCGTCAGCAGAATTCCGATGATCAGGTTGTTACGAACGTCATCAACCGAATCCTGGATTGATTCAGAGCGGTCACGCGCTATTTCGATGGTGATATCTTCAGGCAATGACTGCTTCAGTCGAGCCAGCTCTTTTTTAATATCATTGCCGACCAGGACTGAATTGGCGTCACTGCGCTTGACCAGCGATAAACCGACTGACGTCACACCGTTCATACGCGCCATTTCGCGTTGCTCTTTAAAGGTATCCTCCACAGTGGCGATGTCGGATAAACGCACTGGCGGATCGTCCCGGTCGACCGGCAGGTAAAGTTGCTCGATGGTTTCGATATCGGCAAATTCACCTTTGACACGGATGGAATATTCTTTTCGGCCGGCGGCAATATGGCCGGATGGAAGATTCAGGTTTTCCTGCGCTAACGCCTGCACAATCTGTAAGATGGAAAGCCCGTACCCTTCTAACTTACGCCGATCTACTGCAACCACGATCTCACGCTCTTTGCCGCCCAGGATATCCACGGACGCTAACCCGTCAATGCGATTCAGCGCAGTTTTTATCTCGTCATCAACCAGGATATAAAGCTTATCCAGAGGGCGGGGGCTGGATACCGCGAGGTTCATCACGGGGATGGAATTGATATCGAATTTTGAGATGACGGGATCTTCGGCGTCTTGCGGAAGATCGCCGCGAATGGCGTCAACCTTGTCTTTTACATCGATAGCAGCCAAGTCAGCATCCCGGGTCATCTCGAACTCCAGGAATGTAACGCTGACTCCCTCCTGCGCGACTGAAATCATCTCCTTCAACCCCGAAATGGCGGCGACTTCCTCTTCGATCGGTTTGGTGATCAAAGTTTCCACCTCTTGCGGACCTGCCCCCGGGTAGATCGTCATCACTGTCACGAAGGGGAAATCGATTTCGGGGAAAAGATCGATACCTAACTTCGTCAGTGAAAAGAGGCCGATGACCACGCAGGTTAAAATGACCATGGTCATCATCACGGGACGTTTTATCGATATATCTGAAAGAAACATTGTTTTTCCTATTTTTCAGATCAGGATTACCTGGATCAGGGATTGACCACATTGACTGATTGACCGTCATTCAGGTTGTTCTGGCCGTAGACAACCACCGTCTGGCCGGCCTGCAAACCACCTGCGGCAACAATATATGAGGTATTGGATTCTGCCGTCCGGAGGGGTGTGAAAACAGCCTTACCATCGCTATTGACAACAAAGACGCCTGCGACATCATTTCGTTTGACCACTGCGTCTCTGGGGGTCAGGATGACGTCCGGTTTCTGGATAACGACGACACGGGTGTCCACCAGTAATCCCGGCTGCAGGCTGCCATCGATATTCTCCGCTTCCACCCAGACGTTGAACAGACGCGTTTCTGCATCCGCGGCAATACTGATTTCCGACATGGCCGCCGGAATCTCTTTTCCGCTGCCGCCGTTCAATCTAATGCTGACTGGACTGGATTTACTTATAAGTTGCCAGTCGTTGTGATTGACAGCAAAACTAATCTTGACTTTCTCTAAGTCGGCTACCACTACTACTGGTTCACCCTGCATCGCCATCTGCCCCTGCCGCACGAGAATATCGGTCACTACCCCATCTATGGGAGAGACCAGATCGACCAGTTGCGCGGAGGCCAGATAATTTTCCCGGGCCACACCGCGGCCCAACTCAGCTTTATCGAGCATCTGTTTTGAGATGGCGCCGGAGGTAAACAGGTTTTGCATACGCTTAACTTCACGTTCGGCATCTTCGTATGCCAGCTTGGCCTGGTTGCTCTGCGCCTGCATGGTCTGACCATCCAAACGGCAGACCACATCCCCCCTACTGACTTTATCGCCAACCTTTACTGGGACGGCAACCACCTCCTGAGTAATCATAGGGGTGATTTCACTCTGCTGAGTGCCTTCTACAGTCCCTAAGTAGGTGCGTGCTAAATTAAAGGTGCCGCGCTCCACGGTAACCACCTCGACGGGAACTCCCTGCTCAGCCTGCAATTCAGAGATGCTCTTGGGTAGTTCTGCTTTTGATTTTCTAACCTGATGAACTCCTGACAGCACCAGAAGCGCCACCAGCGCCAGAATAGAAATAATCGTGATTGTGCGTTTCATATTTAAACTCCAAAGTCTGATCTGTTTAATACCTTCCCAGCGCCTTATCGAGCGCCGCGGCAGCCGTGATCGCTTCGTATCGTGCCGCCAATTCATTGGTTTTTGCCTGGTTCAAGGCGATCTGCGCGTCCAGAACTTCCAACTGCGTAGCCAATCCATTTTCGTACCGTACTTCTGCGATTTTCATCCCTTTTTCAGCTAAGGAAACACCTTCGGTCTGAGCGGTGACGTTGCTAAGTGCCTGTTCTCTTCTATCTTCAGCTTCAATGATCTCCAGATTAATGCCGCGCATCACCTGATCTCTCTGCAGATCCAGAGTTTTCAAATCGACCCGCACCTGCTGCGCACGATGCTTGGCTTTGAATCCGTCGAACAATGGTATGCTGACTGAGATGCCGCCATATAAGCTTTCCGTCCAGTAGTAATCGTCGATTTTAAAATCAGGCTCCTGCGCGGAACGGCTGTATCCGCCTACCAGAGAGATGTTCGGCCACCAGATGCCATGCCGTTCTATGGTTAAAAGCTTATCCAGCATCTGGCGTTGCAGATCAATCTGTTTTAACTCACTGCGAGACGCCAGAGCGATTCCCAGCGTATTGTCCATTTCACTGCTACGGCTCTGAAATTCTGTTAGATCATCTGTCAGATTGAGCTGCTGATCCGATGGTATATTCAGCGCAATTGCCAAAACTTCAAAGGCTACTTTGTGAGTCGTTTGTGCGTTGATAACCTGCGGGTAGAAGTTTGAAACCTGCACCTGGCTGCGGATTAAGTCATATTCCGACACAATCCCCTCACGATACATGTCTTCCACCTTTTCCAGGTGCGCAGCCATCTGGTCGTAGGTTTCCCGGGCGACCAGTTCCCAATCTGCAGCGACCACGGCTCCGAAATATAGCTGTGTGATCAGCAGTTTCAATTCAGTCTTGGTCTGCGTCAATTGCTCCTCGGTGACCTGGCGGTAAAGCTTGGCTATTTTCAGAGCCAGACCGACTTTTCCTGCGGCGTAGAGCGGCTGTGACAGCTCAATCGAACCGTTAAACAGATTGTCCTGTTCAAACTGCAGTTTCGACGTGCCTCCCCCAAATTCGGGCGGCATTTCCACAATCATCTCAGGGATAATGAAACTGCGCTGATAATATCCATTTGCCGTTATCACCGGCATAGCAGACGCGTACGCCTCGCCAATCTGTCCATCAGCTTTTTCCAGGTTAAGCTGCGCCAGTTTCACCTGAGGATTATCGGATGACGCCAGTTCCCAGGCATCATCAAAGCTAAGATCCAGAACCTGAGCTTGTATGAGCGGAATGCCTGCTGACAGGAGGCATAGAAAAAGTCCCAGACTCAGCACTCTTTTAGCGGTTAACATAGCAGTTATTTTCGTTCTATTTTTCGATTTTGCTGGATACTTCATCTGCATTTACCATAATCTTCTTCATAAGACCAAGAAAGAGGACACGATCTGTTCGCCCCAATCTCGACAGAATCTGCTTTACAAACTTTGCATGCTCGTCATTATCCCACTGATAGATTGCTCGGCCCCGTTCTGTCAGATCTACCCGCACGATACGCCGATCTTCCTCTGATCTTTCGCGCGCGGCCAAGCCTTTATCAACCAGGCGATCAAAAATCCCTGTCGCAGTGCTTACCGCAATCCCCAATTTATCAGCGATATCGCTCATCTTACTGGGTCCCTTGTAGCCTAACAGGAGAATCACTCGCAATTCCCGAAAATTGAATTCCGAATCAGGTGGTATTGATTCACTCTCCAAGAAGTGAAATTGATTGACCAGTTGCTGCATCAACTCGGTTAATTCCCTGGAGTCGATTTCCAGATTTGACATAATCGAAGTTCCCTGGATTAACGAACTATTTGGAAATTGAATTATTCGATTTACGAATTAATTAATATACAAACTAATAGAGTTGATGCCAAGTTCCCTGAAAAAGAAAAGAGGCTGCCCACAGGCAACCTCTTCATCAGTTCTGCATGATGCTAACGAGCGATTACGATCTTTGCTACTTGATTCATGGTTTTCGTTTCAAGCTGTACAAAGTAAACTCCCGAAGCTAATGATCTGCTGTCTAATTGAATCTGATGTTCACCCGCTGCATGATACCCATCAAGGACAGTTCGCACCAGGCGGCCTTGCAGATCGTAGAGCTGCAGCCGCACAGTGCCATCTGCTGAAAGTAAAAATTCTAAACGCGATCCATTATCGACTGATCTGATTTGAGCGGTTTCCAAGGTTCCAGCGGCTTCGCTTGCCGCGACCGAAAAATAGCTTACTTCACTATCGTTGAACTGCGCGGTATCCCCGACAGCATGAATGCTCATCCGCACCGAATCAGGTCCTGCAGTCGTGGGAGTCCAGTAGCCGAAAAATGCCCGGGTATTGCGTCCTGCGGGCAAATCGACATAAATGGTATCGACCACCGCGCCGGATACTGTCAGCATGACATTGGTGAGATCGCCTAAACTCCAGTTACCGGCGAGCGCCATAATGGGGATTGACTGGTTTGCCGGCAAGACAGCATTTCTGCGCGGGGATAATATTGCCAGAATACCAGCATCGACACCCTCTTCAATATGACGATCGCATCCCATCATCGCCAGATAAGCTGTCGTCCAGGAAGCGTCCATGGCTGACGAGCCGCTGGCTGACGCGGGAATCCCGCCGTCGTTATCGG
>JAHJDJ010000046.1 GCA_018812585.1 bacterium | reverse complement strand
CCCAATTCTTCGGATGTGCCGGTGAAATGTTCGCGCATGGCTTTCAGTTTCAGGGCGAACTCATGCGGATCGATGTCGGTCAGATCCAGGTCCGCCGCATCAACAGGCGTCATTATCTGCCGCATCCAGCCTTTGATGCCGCCGGTCAGGATATATGCCTCATAACCCTTACTGCGCAGTACTGTCCAGGCTTGCCCGGAGCGCGATCCATCGCCGCAGACCAGCACGATCTTCTGGTATTTCGGAACTTCGTAGAGCCCGTCTCTGGTCATCAGCGATGTGAAAGGCAGGTTCATCGATCCGTCGATTGAGTATTCGCCGAAATCTGCGGCCTGCCTTAAATCCACCACCTGAAAATCGCCCGTTTCACTGATGATCCAGTCTGCCAGCAAAAACGGCTGAATCCGGTCTTCTCCGTACTGTGCGATGGCTCCAATATCTTCGGTTGCAGACAGCGGCGTCAAGCTGGACGGTTTGCCCATCAGCATGATCACGACGGCTGCTACGAGCATCACCGCTGCGCCTATTTTATGCCAGGTTTTTGCTTCCATGTTTATTTTTCTTTATTTCTTATCTTCTTTACTTCACTTATTCTGTTTCCGCTCCTTCGGGCTGCACGACGCCGTTCTTCTGCCGTTCCAGCACTGTTCCCAGCGAAAATGCTCCAATCGCCATCAGCACGGCTGCCAAGAGCACGACTCCAGGCGAGACGCCTAACCACTGCCAGACAAAGGTTTCTCCCATAGCTCCAGCGTTGGAAAAGCTGTTCATGATCGGTTCCATTTCGCTGTAAATGAAAATACCGAACAGAATGCCGAGGATATACCAGACAGCGTCGATCTTACCAGTGGATAATGCGACGCAGGACGTTCCCGGACAATAGCCGCCGATGGTAAATCCTAATCCTAAGAGCAGACCGCCCACAATCTGCGGCCAGATGAAGGTAAGGTTGATAAAGGTAAAGCTTAAGTCCAGCATACCCAGGGATACCAGTCCCCAGAAACCTAAACCAGCGACAACGACAGCCGTGAACATTACTTTCAGGACGGCGAAATCTTTCAGGTAAAACTGTGCTGTCAGTTTGCGCGCGCTGCCGAAGCCTGCTTTTTCGAGGAAGTAGCCGAAGCCAATTCCCACGATGAACGCCATCAGTAATCCAGTTGTCAGCGAGAAAGCGCCTTGGGGTTCTAACGGGAAGTTCATTGCCATTGCCTCCTCATGAAGTAAGCTGCCATAAAGCCGCCCGCGAAAAAGGCGAACATGAATGCCCAACTGCCCAGCGCCAGAGTAGCGCCACCGGATAACGCCTGACCAGAGGTACAGCCGCGCGCCAGTCGAGCCGCGAAGCCCATCATCGTTCCACCGATAAATGCGAACATGAAGCGGCCGCGGTTGCTGATACGCGGACCCTTATCGACGGTCTTACGTACCCGGCCTGCAGTAATGCCGCTGATAAAACCTCCAGCCAGCACACCCAGCACCAGAAATACCAGGTAATTGCTCAATGGATTGGCGCCATTGGCAAAATATTTGGCCATGTATGGACTTGATTCTATGTGCCCTGGAGTGATCAGGTTGAGTAACCAGTATTCCAGGCGCGCAAAAGCGCCGGATGATCCCAATCCCTGTCCCGCGATCATGTAGGACAGCAACAAAACCAGTCCTAATCCCAAGCCCGCGGCATACGGATTCCAGTACGGTTTTGGTTTTGTGTTCGTCATACTTCTATCATTCTTTACTTCTCTTATTCTCTACTTCTTTCATTCTTTTAAAACCCTCCCGACAGCATCTCGACGTCGGGAATATGGCTGACCTGACCGGCATAAACCATGATCAATCTGAGCGCTAACCCACCGACCAGAACAAAAACCGGCGCAGCCCATTTCGGAGCGAATCGGCCGGTCACTTCTCGTAATTCCAACCAGAACGGCAGCAACAGTCCGACGATCACCACGAATACCCAGAACGTCGCGGTAAAGGAGCCGCCTAAGAGCAGTTCCCCGGCATCCTGATGTCCCTGAGGTCCCGTTGCCAAGCCAATCAGAAAAACGGTGATCAGCATCAGTTCGATGGCGATCAAAGCCAGATCCCATCTGACCAACGTCTTCTCCTCATCGTGAGCCGGTTTGGACAGTAAATTCCAGGCTGCCGCCGTCGATAAGCCGCTTATCAGGAATAGCGGTCCCAGTAGAGCTGTATTCCATAACGGCCGAGCCGCGAAAGCCGCCAGCAGAATGCCTGTATAGATCCCTAAACCTGCGCCCATGGTGATATTCAGCCAGGCGATCAGTTTTTCTTTGCCGAAGGCTGCCGCCTGCAGAAAGGCAATCGGCAGATTTAAAAACCGGAAAGGGCCTTTAAAGCTTTTTATCTCGGTCGCAATTCCTATCGCCAGAAGCTGCGCCGGATAGACCAGGATTAGAATCCAGGCGCCCCAAGACATGGGCGACGCGATCTGGAAGGTCATGTAAAAGCGGTAAACGTGCGTTTTATAAGAGAGGTCAATCCAGAGGAAAAACATCCCCAGCGACAGCAGCACCGGAGCCCACAACGGAGCCATCCGGGTTGAAGCCGGGGCGTCGGTCTGTTTGTTCATCAGCCGCCAGACGCCGTTCAGGATCATCAAGCCTGCTACCAATCCTCCCAGGAACAAGTAGACTGCGATGGGCCATTCCCAGATTTCCAGATGCGGATCGATCAGGTGATTATTTCGAAAGTTGGTAATCTCGATCATGATCAGCCTATAATAAGAAATAGATCTGCGGTTTAGTCCCGGCGTCCGGCTTCAATGTTTTCACGACACGCCCTTCCATCAGTCTGTGCAACTCACTGCCGGGTTCATCGAAATCACCGAAGTTTATTGCTTTGGTGGGGCAGGTAGAAGCACACCCCGGCTTTAAACCGGCCTTGACCCGGTGATCGCAGAAGGTGCATTTATCCGCATATCCCTTCGGATTGATGAACCTGGCATTGTAAGGACAGGCAGCGAGGCACGCTTTGCAACCCGAGCATTTATCCTTGTGAACCAATACGATGCCAGTCCCTTCTTCTTTGTACGATGCTCCGCAGGGACAGACAAAAACGCAGGGCGGATCATCGCAATGATTGCATCGTTCAGAGCGCAGTTCCATGCGAAAATCGGGGGACTTCCCTGAAACGACTTCAACGATCCAATCGCGGGTATAACCTTCTGGCACTTCATTTTCGAGGAAGCACGAAATGACGCAGGAATGGCAGCCTACGCACCGTTTCGTGTCAATCACCATCCCATATCTTGCCATGATATTGTCGCTTTATTATTGTAAGGGCAGGTTACAAACCTGCCCTGATATTCTTACACTACAAACGTCACGAAATTGACGTTCATGCCGGTGCCGCCCATGATCGGGTCAGTATTATAACGAGTGATCAGGTCACTGTCTGAAGCGCCCTTTTTATTGGTCAAGCCCTTAGCTTTATGACCGAATCCATGCGTCATGTAGACGCAGTCATGCCGGATGCGCTCCGTGACCTTTGCCGCGATCTCATTGGTAATCGCGCCATCCTGGTTCTGCAATCTGATCATCTGACCGTTTTTGATCCCCCATTGTTCAGCAATACGCCTGTTGATCCAGACATGATTCGTATCGATTACCCGATTCAAAACGCGATTATTAGTGGTGCGGCCAAAAGTGTGTACCGGAGCTCGTCCGAAGAGGAGGCGGAAGTATCCTTCCGGTGGATCTCCGTGATCAGTGAAAACCGGGATAGGATCATGTCCATAACTTGCCAGCTTTGCTGAGTACAGCTCGATTTTGCCCGAATCAGTGTAGAATTCCGGTTGCACGCCATCTTCAAAGTATAGCGCCTGACGCGGGAATACTTTGACGCCGTCTTTCTTCAGGTCACTTAATTTGATGCCCATGGGAGTCAAACGTTGCTGCAGGTAATCTTCAATGTTATCCCAGGGGAAATAATCTGCAACGTCCAGCCGCTTGGCCAGTTCTTTCGATACCCACCAGGGAGGCCTGGTATCATACAGCGGTTCGATGACCGGTTGGCGCAAAGCGATGAACGGATCACGATAATGACCCACATGAAGATCGTCATAGCGTTCCAGGTAGGTGGCATCCGGTAAAACAACGTCTGCCCAGCCGACGATCTCCATGGGAAGAACGTCAGAAACTGCTACGAATTCAAGGTGTTGCAGCGCTTCCCGGGTTTGTTCCGGCTTCGGCAAGCTGAAGAACAGGTTTGTGCCGTAGACGAACCAACCCTTCAGTTGACATTCCGCTTGCGGGGCTGGGAAGGTCGCATCACAGAGTCCTGAAGCTAAGGTGCTGAAAGCCAGCGGATAATCTTTCAGTTGCAGATCCGCCCGCTTCTTGGTCATGGGCGGAAATTTCGGCAATTCCGGCATGGGAACGTCCAGTTCACCCGGGTAAAAGAATCCGCCTTTGCGTCCCCAACTGCCTACCAACGCATTCAGAATAGCGATGGCGCGAGAGCGTTGCGTATCATCACCATACCAGGTCACATGTCGTCCGGGATGAATCAGCACTGCCGGCTTCTGGTGACCCATCTCTCGTGCGGTAGCGCGGATCAGTGCAGGCCTGATTCCGGTGATTTTCCAGACTTTTTCCGGGGTGTAGGATTTGACGTGCTGCTTTAACTGTTCAAAACCGTAAGTGTGCTGTTCGACATACTCTTTATCGTAAAGCTCTTCGCTGATGAGAACATTCATCCAGGCCAGCAGCAGTGCGATGTCAGTCCCCGGTTTGATGGGCAGATACCAATCAGCCTTGCCTGCCGCCACCGAGTGCCGCGGATCGACGACGACCAGTTTAGCGCCGTTGGCCATCGCATCAGCGAATTCCTGCACCTGAGTGTTGTGCATGTTTTCACCCAGGTGGCTGCCGATTAAGACCAGCATGCGGCTATTTTTAATGTCGGTTCTTTCTGGGGAGAGGACTTCCTCGCCGAAGGTCAGCTCGAAACCAACCTCACGCGGCCCGCGGCACTGGGCATAAGATGGCGCTGCGATACTATGCGTCCCATAAGCCATTAGAAGCGTCTTGATAAAAGTTGCGCCATAGCCATGATTGAAGAGCGCCAGACAGTCCGCGGTATGCTTGGCTTTGATGTCCAGCATCTTCTCGGCCGTGAAATCCAGAGCATCCTCCCAGGATACCTCTCGGAAAACGTCTTCACCGCGCTTTTGCACGCGCATCAAGGGTTTCTTCAAGCGGTCGGGATCATACGTCAAGCCGGTGCCGCCGTTACCGCGCGGACAGAGTCTGCCGTTGGACAGGGGGTGTTTGGGATGCCCTTCGAGCTTGATGATTTTGCCGTCCCGCACCTTGGCATTGATGCCGCACTTCCAGAAGCAGAGTTCGCAGAAAGTGGGAATCACCTGAACGTCCGAGCCGAGGGATCCAGCCAGGGCATTTGCCGGCCATCCCCAGGGATTCATTCCTGATGCAGCTAATCCCGCCGCGGCTGAACCCATTCCGGCTATTTTTATAAACTGACGCCGATTAAAATGATTAGACATTATTCACCATCATTCTTGATAGAGCCGCTTTCTTTCTGCAATTTGCGTTTCACTATCAGCATCTCATCGTACAACGAAGAGATCGTATTCAAAACGTTGTCTCGCTCCGCTTCGGGAAGACCTTTTAAGACCTCTTCATGCACTTTCAAGATCGATTCCATTAACCCAGTGGCAATTCTGGAACCGGCAGCCGTTAAAGTTACTAGACAAAGTCTGCGGTCTGCCTTGCTTTCAGACCTGATAACCAGGTCCTTTTTAACCAAACCGTCAAGTATTCTCGTGACACGGCTTTTGGCGATCAGCATTTTCTCGGCCAGTTCTGCTGTGTTGCGAATGTCGCTCAAGAGCATGACATTCAGACACCTGGCTTCTGCGCTGGTTAAACCGAAGGAGCGCGCCTGCAACTCTTCACGTTCCTGGCAGCATACTGTGATTTCTCGCAGTGTCTTATAAAGCTGATGCGCGGGATCTTTTGTTTTGCTGTTAACCATTGTCCTAAGTAATTGTTGATATTGTGAACAATATAGCAATCCCTTTTAAGAAAGTCAAGGACTTTGTGATATTTATTTCAATTTTTTATTACCGCAAAATGAGCAGAAACTGCTAGCAGTATGAACCGTAAGAAGAGAAGGATACGAGGTGTGTATCACCAATTGATGGCTGATGCAAAAAATGAAATCAAATTACAGAGTCACAGCTCAATGAAAAGTGTCGCATGAACTGCCAACGTTTTAAATGATTCTGTAAGTCCAACCTATCCCGTTTAGCCGATTTCCAGGCGCGCACATTGGCCAGAATCTTAACCCAATGTAAACAAAAGAGTAGTTTCGACAAATAACTTGAGAAATCAAAAATATCTCTTGCATTTTAAATTTGGAATATTAAATTTAGAAGAGCCTCAAAGATACCTTTTAAAACGAAATTTTAAAAAAGCAACTGGTACACCGTCAATCTTAAGAGCCAACGTCGGGAGTTCAAATGAAAACCTATATCAAGAAAGACGTCATCGAACGCACCGCTGAAAAAATCGGAAAAGAACCGAAGGATATTGCCAGTACTGTTGATGCCGTCTTCACCGTACTCCGGGAAATCATGGCTCAGGCGGAACCGGAAGCCCGAATCGAAATTCGCGACTTCGGTGTATTTGAAGTGAAGAAGACAAAGGCCAAACCCAAAGCCCGAAATCCCAAAACCAATGAAGAGATCTTCGTGCCACCGCGGCGTAAAACTCACTTCAAACCCGGCAAACTTCTGAAAACCGCTCTGAAGCGGCCGCTCTGATTCCATTTATTGTATTTTGATAAATCGATTCTGCATCGATTATAAGCCGCCGTAAGGCGGTTTTTTTATGGCCATGCGTACAACAAACACTTGCGAAATTAGAAATATTTTGCTAAATTTACAAGTTTGGAACTTATGCTTAAAGCATCCGTCTAAAGGTTAGGACTATGTGGACTGTTTTAGGAACCATTCTGTTGTTCCTGACGCTTTTTGTCGGCGTCCTGATGACCTCACTGGGTCTATTCGGCACCTGGGTTATTCTGGGTGCGGGATTCATCTACGCCTGGATAACCGGGTTCGCCGTCATCACCCTCAACACATTGATAACTTTAGCTGGTATCGCGGTTATCCTCGAAGTTGTTGAATTTGTCCTGGCAGTGAAACTGGCCGAGAAAATGGGCGCTGGCAAGAGTGCTTCGTGGGCTGCTGTAGTGGGCGGTTTCATCGGAGGGATTATCGGCACCGGCTTCCTGCCCATCATCGGTTCGGTCATTGGTGTGCTGATCGGAGCCTACTTCAGCGCCGTCTTGTGGGAAATGCTGCACGGCAAATCCAGCGCCGAAGCGATGCGAGCCGGTCGAGGCGCTTTCGTGGGACGCGGCGGCGCGATCCTGGCAAAAACAATGGGTTCCATCATTATGGTTTTCATCATTGTATCTGAGATACTATGACTCATAAATCTGGAAATATTATCTACTGGCTGCTGATATCCCTGCTGGTTCTACCAGCGTACTCACAGGATAAACAGCAGTGGGAACGCTTCACGATTGCCCGTCTGAAGTATGATGGAGGAGGAGACTGGTATGCAGATCCTTCCTCGCTGCCCAATTTATTGGAATTCGCCGCCAACCAGACGGGTATCCCCTGCGCAGAGCGGGAAGCGATCGTAGAACCCTCTTCCCGTGAAATCTTTAACTATCCATACCTTTATTTAACCGGTCACGGTCGTATTACCTTCAGCGCAGAAGACGCCGCCAATCTCCGCCGTCATCTGACCGCGGGCGGATTTCTGCACGTCGATGATAATTACGGCCTTGATGAGCACTTCCGCCGCGAAATCAAAAAGGTTTTTCCTGACCAGGTGCTGCAGGAAGTTCCTTTTTCGCATGAGATTTATCATAGTCACTTTGATTTTCCTGCGGGACCGCCTAAAATACACGAGCACGATAAAAAGCCGCCGCAGGGATTTGGCATCTTTTACGAAGAGCGTATGGTGGTCTATTACACCTACGAATCGGATTTAGGCGATGGCTGGGAAGATCCTGACGTGCACAATGACCCGGAAGCGGTTCGGCTTCAGGCGCTGCGCATGGGGACGAACCTTGTCGTGTATGCGTTATCACGATTTAATAGATCGGATAGTTGATGAGTTGGGATGAGCAAATAAGAAAGCAACTGGACACTTTGCGGAATAAACTGCTGCTCCTGCGCCTGGAAGAGGGTTTCTGGCGTTGGGCAGGCATTTTGTTAATCCTGTTCCTGGCAGTTGCAGTTGCGGAATGGCTGTTACAGCTCAGCCCTGCTGTCCGTTTGCCTCTGCTGGTTGCCGCTTTGGGAATTGCCGTTCTCTATTTTGTGATCAGCCTGGCCTATCCCCTGATAAAACACTTCGCAGCGCCGCAATCTTATGAAGTTTTGGCGCTTCGTTGGGGGCATACTCTGGCCGGCGTCAACGACCGGCTGCTGAACAGCATCCAGGTCTACGAAAAACGCGGCGTAGAGAACACCTCCCCGGAATTAGCTGAATTAGCCCTGAGCACCATTGCCCGCGAACTGGATGGAGCCTCTTACGCTGGGGCATTGGATCGTGAAATTGTCAAATCCTCGCGTCGTTCCACGATACTGGTAGTTGGCTTATGGGCCGTCACATTACTGGCTGCCCAGGGTCAGTTCACCAATGCCTTGCAGCGCGTGTTCCAGCCTACATACGATTTCAGTCCACCGCCGCCGTTTGCGCTGACATTGACAAATCTGCCCGACTTCACCATCCGCGGTGAACCGTTGACCGCCAAGGTACAAGTGACTGGTGTGCTGCCCGATGACCTCGAAGTCATATTTCTTCAGCCCGGCACGGATGCACTGCGTTTAAGCGCATCGTTTGACACTTCTGGCGTTGCCGTATGCACCTTGGAGAATCCTCAGTTTGATTTGAAGATTTTCGCTCAGAGTGATGATATCTTCAGTGATACCGCCTCGGTTGAAGTCAAATCCCGTCCCTTCATCAGTGAACTGCGGCTGCGCTGGTTCCCGCCTGCTTACAGCGGTCTGGAATCCGGCTCCAGTGTAGGCAGGAAGGGCGACGTCACCGCCTTGAAAGGAAGCCGCCTGCGGGTTGCCTTTTCATCCGATCGCGACATTCAATCTGCAGAATTAATTGTCTTCAATGACTCCAATCCTCAGCAGCCGCACAAACGTATCATGGAAGTCCAGGGTAAGGAAGCTTCCACTGAATTCCTGCTGATGAAGAGCGGCCATTACAATATCGTGTTTTCGGATGAAGATGGCATCGCCAATGCAGAACCCGTCGATTACAGCCTCTGGCCGCTGCTGGATGAGTACCCAGCCATCGGGATCTTTTATCCGCCGCCGGAAGCCGAATTCAACGAGTCTCTGTTAGTGCCGGTCAAAGTAGGAGCGCGTGATGATTACGCGGTAAAAAACATCCGCATCGGTCGTTACCTGCATAAAGGGGGCATGATCGATACCAGCAGATCAATCGATTTCCAGTGGCGGGATGTGCCGTTTCAGAAATTCGGAGACGGCACCGCGTTAGTCGATTTGCTGATGGATTTCACCGAGATGGATCTGCTTCCCGGCGACATTCTGGACTATAAGTTCGAAGCCTGGGACAACGATGAAATATCCGGCCCCAAACGCGCGGAGACGCCCATTCAGCGACTCCGCTTCCCGACTATGGGAGAGATTTTCGCGCGTATGGAAAATAACTTCGATGAGCAGGTTGACGATGTAGAAGACGTCCTGGATCGCACCCTCATGCTCAAAGAGGAGCTGGATGCTCTGCAGGAGGAGTTAAAGCGTAATCCTGATCTTTCCTGGGAGGAGAAACAGAACGTCGAAGATCTGTTGCAGAAGCAGGAGGAGCTGGCTAAACAGGTCGAACAGATGTCCGAGCAGGTCGATAAGATGCTGCAAAAGCTGGAAGAGAACAAGATGTTGTCTCCCGAAACCATGCAGAAGTACATGGAACTGCAGCAGATGATGTCGGAGATTATGACGCCCGAACTGCAGGAAGCCATGCAAAAACTTCAAGAAGCGCTCCTGCAGAAAGACCCCGAACAGCTCCGCAGGGCAGTAGAAGAATTCAGCTTCAATCAGGAAGAGTTCACCGAAAAGATGGAAAAAATGCTGAACATCCTGGAGCAACTGAAGCAGGAGATGATGCTGGACGAACTGGCCAAACGAGCCGAAAAATTGCTGGAAAAGCAGGAAGATATCAATAAAGCGCTTTCAGATTCGTCCGCTCAAGCCGACCCACAGGAGCTGGCTCAAGCGGAAAAGGAACTGAAACAGGAGATGCAAGCCTTTGAACAGGCTTTTCAGGAGGCACAGCAGGAGTTGCAGGATTCGCCCTTCAATCCGAAAGAACAGATGGACGCGGCCCAGGAGCTGATGGACGAGACTCAGTTCCCGCAGGAAATGGGGGAGATGTCAGAGCAGATGCAGCAGGGCAATAAATCTGAAGCGCAGAAGAAGGGCAGCAAACTGCAATCCGGTCTGGCGCAGTTAAATCAGATGATGCAGCAGGCCAAAAAAGATATGATCAGCCAGAGCAAACAGGAGCTGGCCGATGCACTGCGCAGGGTCGCGCATGATCTCCTGAACCTTTCCTTCCAGCAGGAGGAGTTGTTGGACGAATCAAGTGATCTGGATCGCGCCAGCCCTCAGTTCCGGGAACTGGCACAGGATCAGCAGTTGCTGAAGAATCATCTGGAAAAGACCGCCGAAGATCTTTTCGAATTGTCTCAACAGAGCTTTTTCATCACTCCGCAAATCGGTCAGGCGATGGAACAGGCGTTTCAGGGGATGGATCAGGCTTTGCAGGGCTACACCGCCCGCGCGCCCCGTTCCGTAACTCGACAGCAGCAGACTGCTATGGGCGGCATGAATCAGACCGTCATGCAGATTGGCAACGCCTTGGATCAGATGTCATCGTCATCCTCGTCCACCGGATTTCAGGAGATGATGGAGCAGCTTTCTCAGATGGCGGGTCAGCAGGGCGATATCAACCAGGGAACCATGTCCTTGATGCCGGGAGGCGCTAATCCCGGATCGATGAGTCTGCAACAGCAGGCCGCCATGAGCCGTATGGCCGTCCAACAGGAAGCGCTGCGCCGACAGATGGATGAGTGGGCAGATCAGAATCAGGAAGCATCCCAGATGCTGGGACGTCTGGATGAATTGGGTAAAGAGATGCAGGAGATTGTCGACGACCTGAAGAACCGGCAGGTGGATGAACGCACTCTGAAGCGTCAAGAGCAGGTGTTACGCCGCTTATTGGATGCCCAGAAATCGGTCAGGGAACGCGAACATCGCAAAGAACGGCTCTCCCGCACGGCTGAAGGGGTTTATCCCACAAATTCACCTGACGGACTGGAAATCACCTTATCGCCTGACGAAATCCGCGAAAACCTTTTACGCGCCTTGCAGGAAGGCTATACACGGGATTATCAGCAATTGATCAGAAATTACTTCGAGGCTCTGGCGCGTGAAAACTAATATCTGTATATTTCTGTTTAGCATTTTACTGATCAATACTGCGAGCGGGCAGGTTTTTGATCTACCGCCGTCTATGCCGATGGATCTACAGCGCCCCCTCGACTCGGAGACCAGAAACCGCCAAAGGCAGGCCTCCAATCTCGAAATGAGAGGGCAATATGAGGATGCGCTCCATCTGTATTTGACCCTGAATGATGCCCATCCCGATTATCTGCCCTTTTACGATGGTGTGATCCGCGCGTTTATTGCCACGGCTAAATATAGCGAGGGCTTGGCCTGGACTGATTCTTTGCGGCAAGGGTTATTGCTTAAAACCGAGCCTGACGTTTTAACGGTTGCAGAAAGAGAGCAGTTAGGCAACCTGATCGTGGACAGCGGCCGCTTCTTAGGGAAGATAGACCGCCGAGATGAAGCTCTGGAGCGCTGGGAAACACTCTACGATTTGCCGCATGTCACATCGTCTGCCTTTTACCGGCTTTTCAGCGCCATGATCGATATCCGCTATCCGGAAGGCTTGGAAGATATGATCGCCCGAGCCCGTAAAACTACGCGCCAGCCAACCCTTTTGGGAGCATCTTTAGCCAACTTTTTCGCGCAGCGCGGTCAAATAGAATCTGCTGTCAAAGAGTGGCTCAATCTGCTCGAATTGCAGCCTCGGCAGGATGAGAGCATCAAACGCACGATATTGGGATTGCCGGATGATGAAATCACCCGCCAGCAGGTAGAGTCAGCGCTGAAGAAGTTCAAAAACCGGAGCGGCGTCAGGTTGCAGGTGACCGAAATACTGGGAGAATTTTATTTTCGCAGCAGGGATTGGGAAAAGGCCTATCAACAGGTGCGCGAGGCAGATCTATTGCAGGAAGGATCCGGGGCAGCCCTGATCGGATTTGCTGAGAATCTGCTGGCCGAAGGAGAATCTACTCTGGCCGTTGAAGTTCTGGCGGATCTGGAAGAACTACATCCGCAAGCGGCTCAATCGACCCGTGCCATGCTGGTCAAAGCGCGCAATCTGGAAGCGATGCAAGCATATGCCGCCGCGGATTCTCTTTTCAGTATCCTGACGTCGATGCCTCTGCTTCGTTCCGCGCATGGGCAGACTGCACTATTATTTCAAGCCAGGTTGCGACTGGAAAAGCTCTATCAGCCCGAAGCCGCGCGAGACCTCCTGGAAGATGCCTTAAAGAAAATTCCCCGCATGCAGAATCCCGGCGAAGTTATGCTGCTGGTCGGTGATACTTATCTGGCTGAACGAAATCTACCCAAAGCTCAGGAAACTTATCTCGAAGCGGCCGGCGGCAGGTTTGACCGTCAAGCTGAATTTACAGCACGAGCGCTGGTCAACGCTGGTCTGGTTGACTACTACGCCGGAAATTTCGATGCCGCCATGGAGCGATTGAAAGAAGCGTCCGCGCGCAGCCCCAATGGACTTCTCACGAACAACGCGCTTGACCTGCAGGAGATGCTGCGGACGAATCGCGCGGATTCATTATCACTCGAATTATTCGCACAAGCTGAGTTAGAGGAACGGTTGGGCGATACCGCACTGTCTGAATCCTTGTACCTGAATTTGAGCAATGTGGCTGCCTCCGAAGATCTCATTGAACGAGCCATTCTGAACGCCGCGCGTCTGGAATTAAAGTCTGGTGACACCGAAGCAGCTCTGCTTCGCTTAATCGATTTCGTGGAACGATATCCACGCAGCCTTCGAGCGACAGAGATTCTGTTGCAAATCGGCGATTTGTATCTGACACGTCTGAGTGATTCTGCTGAAGCAGCTAAATATTACGAAAAGATCTTGATCGACTATCCCGATGCTCTCCAAGCCGAACAAGCGCGTGAAAAACTGCGTGAACTGGAGCATCCCCAAACCTAGGAGAATACCAATAAAATGCCAACCTACGAGTATCTTTGCGACGATTGTGAATTTAAATTTGAAGAATTTCAAAGTATCGCCGCCGAACCAGTGCATATCTGCCCCCGTTGCTGCGGCCATGTCCATCGTCTGATTTCCGGCGGTGGCGGGATTATTTTCAGAGGCAGCGGATTCTATGAAACCGACTACAAAAAGCGGCATTTCAGTGAACCGTCACCGGTGTCGTCCTCAGATGTGAAGGATGCAGTTTCCAGCATATCCAGCTCCGATGCCAAGAAGAGTGATACCGAGAAGGCGGACAACTAGGCCTGAGCCATGTCCAATATTGATACAACCCCGGAATTTGATCCTGTTGGTAAAACGGAGAAGAAGCGTTATTTTCCGCCGCCGAACGAAGCTTTCCTGGTATTGGTGGCGGCACTCACCGGTGCGATGATAGCCGGAACTGTCTTACTGCGGGATGGCAATGAAGCGACGATATTGATTGAGCTGCTGTTTCTGTTGCCTCCGATTCTCTATTTACAGGTTAAAAACTATGACGTCAAGCGCTGCTTAAGACTGAACAGTATACCTGCTAAACAACTCGTCTCGTCTGTCTTGATCGGGCTGGCATTGATCGTTTTGCTGGATGAAGCAGATCGGCTCATGCACCTGATATTTCCCATGCCCCCTGAACTCCTTGAGGCTTTAGGGCAACTGATGGTTCTGGATTCCCCCTGGGATTGGGTTGCCATGATAGGAGGAGGCGTTATTGCCGCGGCAATCTGCGAAGAAGCTCTGTTTCGCGGCTTTATGCAACTCTCCATGGAGGCGTTCAGCGGTGTCACCAAGGCGGTGTTATTTTGTTCAGCGCTTTTTGCCCTGGCGCATTTCAACCCCTGGTGGTTGGTGCAGATTCTGATTCTGGGGATTGTTTTAGGGTTTATTTCCTGGCGCACCAATAGTATTTTCCCCTGCATGTTAGTTCACGCTGTCAATAATGGCATCGCTATATTAATCAATAATTTAAGCTCGGAACATTCCATTTCGTGGTATTCCTCAGGAGATCACGTTTCGCTTTCGGTAATCATCTTCGCCGGCGCTTTATTGTTCTTAGGCTTTAAGATGTTGCTCCAGCAAACCGAAAAGTCATTTATCAAAACACCGCATATCGATGTTACTGCCTGACGTAAAAGTTGCGGTTGCCACAGGTGAGTCTCGTATTTCATTTCGTACGAGCAGTCCCGGTTTCCGCATTGTCAGCGATCATGAGTCGTTTGACGTGGATGCGAGTGTTTTACAAATCACGTTG
>JAHJDJ010000045.1 GCA_018812585.1 bacterium | reverse complement strand
GCAACTCCTCTGTTTCACGATAGAGGCTGGTGACTTTCACATCCGGGTTTAAGCGATGGTACTCTTCCAGCACGTCAGCCAGAACCAGACGCTCGGCGTAGAGCATCTGATGCCAGATCGTAATCTGAACGCGGTCGTCGGCTTGCTCGCAAGCTGACAGCAACAAGATTGTTATGAAGAATACTGGAAGATAATACTTACGCATGGTTTATTCACCCTGCTGTTTCATGGCATCACGGGCCGATCCGTCCTGCTCAGGATGCAGCAGCAGAACAGGAATTTCCGGTGCGCGGACATCGCCGCCCGCTTCGTTCAGGTAATGGTAGACCATTTTCAGATGGCTGCGGAAGAGATAGTCGAAGCGGCGATCTCCTCCGGGAGCGTTCTGATCTTCTCCATACCACCAGAACCAGTCGGATCCTTCGGCGCTGAACATCTCCTGCCAGGCCAATTCCACAATCTGCTGTGTTAATGTGGGATGCGGTAGAAGCGGTTGATAAGCGCCCGCCGCAAGCTCCAAGTCTTCCCGCACTTTTTTCAGCCACAACCAGGCCATGTTCTCTTCTTCTTCGCCGATCCAGGTGCTGAAATCGGCATAGATCCAGGAGCCGGGATGCAGCCGCGTAATTTCGGGAAGAGCAGCCACCGGATGAGCCGGGATTCCTCGATCTGGATTTCCCAATAGATACTCGCTGGGCGTCACGGTGATGATACTACCGGTGTGGTGGTATTCTGACAGTTTCTGGTAGAATGTATTCAGAAACACCTTAGCATCCACATCCTGCTGATACCATTCCCAGGCGTTCTCGCCGTCGAGGATGATGGTCAGATGCCGTTCCTGACCCTCTTCAGGGACGTGCGACAGAATTTTCTGTATCAGATCTGCGGCAGCCTCTTTTCCTTGATAAGCCTGGTACTTAAAACCGATATAATCTGACAGCGCTGTATGCCGGAAGAACATCGCCATGGATTTTCCATCCGGACCTTTGCACTGGTAAGGACTATAGGGCGTCAATCTCTTTGGACTGGAATTTTCCAGAACTCCATCGCCGCTGGCAATCCACTGAATTCCATTGCGAACGTAAAACGGGATAACTTCCTGCGATACCGCCCCTTCTCCCGGCCACATGCCGTAAACCGGCTGCCCGAACCAATCCTCGTATTTTTGCGCAGCCTGCTGAACCTGAACAGCGGCATCTTCCGGATAGACGTAGGATAAAGGGCCACCCTTGATGTTCTGCCCTACCTGCGAATTAGCGATCAGTGGGAGTATGGGATGATAAAATGGCGTTGAGGTGACCTCGATCTGTCCCCGGTAAGATTCCGGGTTATAGAGCATCTGACGGTGCAGAGGGATGATGGCCTGCATCACTTTGACGGTTTCGGCAACCAGTCGATTGGCATCGTCTTCTGTGAAAGGTCGGCCGCGGGTAAACAGGGCCGGTTCGTCTTCAGTGATCATATCCCGCAGATCGACAGTTTCGCCGGTCACCAGTTCGACGGCAAACCTCAGGAAATCGGGATCGAAATGAGCCAGATAAAACCAGCACTTCAGATCCAGTTTATCTTGCAGGGTAAAATCTTCCAGCGGCTTATCGCGCAGGGCGGCGTATTCAGGAAAGCGATCCATCTGCACTTGCGACATACCGAAGCAGTTCCAGTCGTCCCCGAAAAGATAATAGTTATCTTCCTCGGTAAACTTCTTCGTCGGCGTCAACATCAGGTCGATCCAGGGATCGGTTTTCCCGCGCCACTTGCTTAAAAACTCTTTTGCCCGGATGCGGTTTTTATGCGGGTCGTAATAGTTCCCCAGTCGTTCCAGATAGTATCTTTCCAACTGCATCAATAATACGGGAGTCAAGTTTACGGCAGCATGGATATCGGGATAATCGGCGATCATGGCGGTCATGTCGTAGTAGTCTTTGGTCGCGTGAGTGCGCACCCAGGGTCCCACCAGGCGATCCTGTGAGGCATCGGAGTAATTCGGCTGATGCTGATGCCAGAGAATAGATAGATAGAGCCTCCCGCCACCGACAGTAAAATCGCCTTCCACTGCTTTTTCACCAGCAGTCTCCATTGCTTCAAAGGAAACCGAACCATCCTGATTTACATGCAGAACCGAATTCGGTTCACCATAATTATTGGTGACTGTAGCTGGATTTTCCGGGTCATGAGTCCACATGCCATCCACCACAAAGCGGTATTGATAGTGACCCGGTTCCAAGGCCATAATTTTCCACCAGGAACCGTCTTGGGCGCGTGCCATGGGACCGTTCTGCGGGTCCCAGTTATTGAAGTCGCCTGCCAGGAATACCCGTTCAGCTTGCGTCGCATTATAACTGAACATGATGCCTGAATCAACTCTTTCCGGTTGACCGCTGGTCAGCAGAGGGATCAGGCAAATCAGAAGCATGACGTATAGATTTCGCATTAGTCTACCCCAAAGAGAGTTTGCAGAATTTCATCGATGTGAGCCCGCCAGTTCCCCCAGGAATGACCTTCGTTCCATTCCCTGTAAACGAAGTCATAGTCTTTCGATTCGAGCATATCCCGCATCTGTCGATTATCATCCAGGAGTGTTTCGCAGGTTCCGCAATCGAAGTAGACTTTCAGATCTTTCTTGCTGTTGAATTGATAGAGAGCAACAATTTCGCCGCTGTTGATTTGTAAAGCTCCTGACTGAGATCCACAAAGGCCGAAGATTTCTGGATGCATCAGGGCGAAGTAGAATGCCGTCAGGCCGCCGAG
>JAHJDJ010000044.1 GCA_018812585.1 bacterium | reverse complement strand
CCTTCTTAATCCCGTAGGTCGGGGGTGCTTCCCCCGACATCCCGGAAGTTGCAATCCTCACCCAATACACTCCTGAGCTATAATTCGCTGCATCCCAGATGAGGGTCTTTTGCCCCGGCATCTGCAAGCCGGAGGCTAAGGTGGCGACCTTTTGACCAAGCAAGTTATAGACGGCAATCTCTGCTTTCTGCGGATAGGGGAGGTTGTAAGAAATCCAGGTGATGGGATTAGCAGGATTGGGGCCGATGCTGAATTCGATGCCATGAAGTGGATCTAACTGGAGGCGAGGCTGGACTGCTGCTGTATCTCCAGTGGTGTTGCGGAAGAAGAGGAGGCCGCCGCAATTGTTAATACCAAGAAAGAAATCACCATCACCGTCTTGATCAATATCAAAAATATCTATTCCTAGTGGAGCAAATTCACCATTGTTAAAAACAAGGAACTCATTCGTCTCTAAAACCATCAAGGGTGAACTGGGGGTTCCTGTATTTCGGTAGAAACTAATCTCATTCAGATTCAACCCAGGTATAAATAAGTCCAGGTCTAAATCACCGTCAATATCATAGAAAATGGAGGGTCTTCCTGCATAGGTATCAATTCCCTGCCAGTTCAATACAGGAGCTGCAAATTCTGGAAAATCCGGGCTGCCAATATTCTCTGCAAAGTAGAATGTACCGTTATTATCGCTAATAAAGACATCGTTATCTCCGTCAGTGTCAATATCCGCTAAAGATGGTTTAATGGCTGCATGATAACTCCAAGGAATCAAATTCTCTGTGACAAGGTTATACAATGCAGTTTGGGGAGTACCTACGTTACGATACAGGTGAAGCCCCGGATATGGCGGATTGGGTATAACACCTTCACCGGCAAACAAATCCGGATCCATATCATTATCGATATCAATAAAAAATGGGACGCAGCCGTTTACATAGATGTTTTGAAATGTGCCCGTGATCCTAGAAAATGAAGCATTCACCGAGCTACCAATGTTCTCAAAATATGAGATAGTGTTTCCATGATTTCCTAAAAAGACATCTGCGTCTAAATCAGAATTAATATCAACTGAGTTATTATAGGCTTCGTTCCCTTCATCCAACGACAGATAATTCAGAGTAATCAACTGCCATTGCGCAACCTCTGGAGTACCGATATTTTCGTAGAAATAAATATCACCCGGGCTGTAAACCGCATTGTCAATATCATCCCTCCCCACAAACAGATCATAATCCCCATCACCGTCTATATCAGCGAATTCGGGGGAAGAAGATTCTCCAACATCGATATTGTTGTACGAGCTTGTGACGAACACTAAATTATAGTTAGCAGAATCGCCAAGATTTTGGTAAAAATGGATCATACCTGTTTCATCACCAACAAAAAGATCGAAATCGCCATCTGCATCGATATCACAAAGAACTGGATCTGCCCCTTCATCTACCATCACACCTTGCCAATTTGAATCAATCAATTCGAAAGCGAAGCTGTCAGGAGTTCCAACGTTTAAATATAACATTAGCGAATCGTTAAAACCTGAAATTATATCAACATCATCATCCAAATCAATATCCACTAAAGTAAGTCTGGTTCCTATTACAACATATTCCGCTGTATAAACTGTATCGCGTGAGGCAGTAAAGCTTGGTGATTCTGGTGTGCCGAAATTCTCTACGTAGGTTACATATCCAGCTCCGATGATTGCATCAAGATCACCATCCGCATCCATATCTTTAAAATCGGGATCAGAATTCAATGCGGCATTAAGCGTTTGCAATGAATCAAGATGATAGGTCACCCATGACAAATCAGGTTGAGTTGTTGTACCCAAATTGATCAGATAAGAAACAGGACCTCCGCCACCTAATGCTCCGACAAAAAGGTCCAAATCTTGGTCTGAGTCAATATCACAGTATTTAATGGTGCAACTGTTGGTGCCTCCCATCCAAGGCGCAATCGTCTGCCAGCCGTCAATCTCCACGGGTATGGTGTCAAACTCCTGCCGGAAGGTGAATTCCTGGGCGAAGAGGAGAGTGGGGAGCAGGAGTAGTAGGAGTGTGGTTTTCATGGTTGGATCCTCTCTGATCCCCCCTGCCCCCCTTAGTAAGGGGGGTGTCCGGCGGATGCCGGACGGGGG
>JAHJDJ010000043.1 GCA_018812585.1 bacterium | reverse complement strand
GTGTAAATTATCACAAATTTAGCTTCAACGAGAAAATATAACGAATAAAAATGATAAAGTCAAGCAATATTTTCCGGTTAGTCTCTTTTTCTGGTCATTTTTGTAACAGCTGGCGGATCCACCTTGCAAGTGGATCCGCTCATATTTCTTTTGGATACTATTTGACCAGCATCAATTTCTGGGTCTGAGTGAAATCGCCAGCAGATAATTTGGTGAAGTAAATTCCGCTGGGCAAATGACTTGCACCAAATGTTGCTTCGTGAGTACCTGCTTGATAGAGACCGTCATAGAGGGTAGTCACGACACGTCCGGATACATCGAAGACTGTCAAACTGACTTGTTCCGCCTCCGGTAGAGTGAAGACCAGCCTGGTTTCAGGGTTAAAGGGATTAGGATAAGCCATAAGTTGGGCACGATGTAGAGTTGCTTTTGAGGCGTAAATATCTGCAGCAGAAGTGAATTCTTCCCCAAAGTTCTGCCAGCTATTGATCACCGAACCGTACAGACCATCCAGCTTTTCAAAGCTGAAACTATCGGTGTCCCAGATATCATCCGGGTAATTTCCCACAAAAGCCTGATAGATATATTCTCCCGGATCGCTTACAGCGGGGACAACTTGCGTCCGATCTCTATCGATCAACATCCCGGCATTCAGCGTCACAGAAACTGGTCCCAGCAGGGGTCCGTACTGCGATCCACCAGGAAGAGTCACCATGATCCAGGCATCGCAAGTTACGCTGCTGCCCGAAGTATTATCCAATGCTATATTGAAATCAAAGCTGCCGCCCGCCGCTGGAATCTGAATGGGCGCTCCGTAAGGGTTCAGCGTGACGGCGACAGGCGAGGTCGATTCTTGAGGATAATAGAACATCCCGATGTCGGCGATAGTATTATCGGGATCCAATGGGCTGGCTGGATCGCCAGCATCGATGCAGGGAGAGTCTTCTGTCAGATAATATGCCGAATCGCCTGAAAAGCTGTAGAATAAGGGATCTTCCATCATATTATAGTACAGATCACAGGAATCGCCGTTGGCATTTGTCATGACCATCTGACCTAAGCCGGGAGGAATTGTACCCGCCAGATTGCCAGCTTCGTTATCGTAAAAATCGCAATAACTCACATCTGCATTCTGCGAATTGAAGAAGTACAGGCCGCCATAGCCTTCATTGCCGGAGATAATGGTGTTGCGTATGATAGGCGTTGAATCGAAACTTTCGATACCTCCACCCATCTCTGCCGCGTAGTTATCGGCAATAGTGCAGTTGATGATCGTGGGGGTGGAGATGTACGCTTCGATGCCGCCACCGGAAATTCCAGCGGAATTGCGAGCGATCAAGCACCTTTCAACTGTCGGGGACGTATTATTCATATTGATGCCACCACCGACGGTCTGAGTGCTGTTGTCAGTAATGATGCAGTTGTAGATATAAGGCGTGACATTACGGCAGAAGATACCTCCCGCTCCAGCGTAAGAGGTATTATTGGTGATGATACAATTGGTAATCACAGCGTCGGCGGAATAGCAGTAGATCCCTCCCGCGGAGTTGCCTGCGTTATTGCCATCGAAAATGCAGTTATCGATCATAGGATTGGCGGATGATGCCCAGATACCGGCGCCACAGACATTCGTGGAATTTCCACTCACCAGACAATTTGTGATGACCGGTTCAGCGCCGGATGTCGCATACAGTCCCCCACCGAAATTGGCGTGATTGTCCACGATAGAACAATGATCGATCACAGGACTAGAACCGAAGCAGTCCACACCACTGGCGGTGCTGCCGCTAATATAGCAATATTCCAGTCGACAGCCGTGATCCGAATTCCCGTTGAAGTCGATCCCAGTCCAGGTAGAGGCCAGCTCGTCCGGCAGGAAATAGATACTGTCAGCCTCTGTTCCTAAGGCGGTGAAATAACCATCGATGTCGAGGCTGAAATTGTTGTTTCCCTGAAATAAAAATGTGGTCCCGGCTAATAGGGTCGCTGAATCACCGGCAGCGACACTTAGATCACCAACTATGGTGTAAACACCCGGCCCATAGGTTCCCGACAAAGGTCCGGAAAGCTCTTGTGCGCAGAGAGACCCACAGAGTAAAATGATGATGATAATTATGCCAGTAGCTCTGGCCATTTTCTTTCTCCGCATTAATGAAATTAATATAATTCATAATTTAAGAAATTTTTCTCAAAGATGCAAGAAAAAAGTTGATCAGAGGTGAGCTTTTTATATTTTATAAATTTTGTTACATATTTTCTGTACACTTCGAGGGATAAGACAACAAAAGGCGTGATGTCTCACGCCTCTATTTTTTACTCTATTTAGCTGTAAAAATTTATACGGGTCTTTCTAATCTAATTTCATCCAGCACAGGAATTCCTGCAAATCCCGGCAGTTCTTCGCCGTGATGCTTTGCCACTGCGCCGGGCAGAATTTCGCTTAAACGGAATCCCATCTTCTGATAGACACAAATGGCTGGAATGTCATCGTTAGTGGTGGCAACTTTGACGGTTTCACAACGATTCTTGTCAGCGATCTCGATCGCTTCGCGAATCAGTTTTCTGGCGATTCCCTGACCCTGATGTTCCGGGTAGACATTCAGTACAACGATGTGCAAAGTCTGATCATTCCGTTTGTAGGAAAGCAGTCCGGCAAGATCATCCTCGGCATACGCTAAAATATTCGTGCATTCTTCGACTTTAAAGGTCTGATCGAAACAGTAGAATTCAGTTTCGTCCCAAAAGTACTCTACCACCTCCCTAACGTCATCCATATCCTGTTCATAAGCGCGCTTTAAGGTGATATTTGATTCGGCAATTGCCTCCTCCGGTTTAGCATGATCCTCTTTTGCTTCGGTACTGACCACTAATATATCCGCTTCCCCAACATTGATGTACCGGTCTCGAAGCGGGCAATAGAATTGAGGATTGCGATCTGAAGCGCCCATTTACCAGAGAACTCCTTTCAACTAAGGTTCAAACAAATTACTTTTCGGTAATATAAGGCTTTTCTAAGAAAATGTCAACAAAAATCGACCGAGTCTTGATCTTTATTTAATTGGCATTTTACACAGTTGATTACTTATGAGTTTTCAAACACTTCCATTGAATTACAGGATGATATAGAAAAAATAACGAATTATAGCTTGAGATCAAAGTAAAATCACAGCTTAGTTCTAAGGAATAATTTCCTTATCTTTAAAATTGGTATATCTATTTTTCCTTGCATTAGGCCAATTATTAGCCTATTTTATCAGGATGGCGAGACGGCTGGAATTCAACTGCAGCATTTATAAGTACAATCCACGATCAGTTATAATCCTGCTTCTCTGTGGACTGTTGGTCTTTTTTTGCCCTCAAAATGCTGCGGGGGATACGCCCCAAGAGGGTGCGGATAAGGCGGCTAAGCAATTAGAAAAACTGCGTCGGGAAATTCAGGAATTCGAAAACCGTATCGCCGCCAGCCGCAGCCGCGAAAAGGGTCTCTTGGATGAACTGGCTGATTATGAAAAAGAGATCAATCTGCGGCGTGAATTAATTCGTCAATTGGAGCAGGAAAGCGTTAGAGCCCAAAAAACATTACAAGGGACCCAGCGTGAACTGAATTTAATCGACGTCGACATCAGCAGAATAGAACGAGATTCGCTGCTCACCTCAGCAGAACGAGATTCGCTGGCGGCGCTGGTAATGCGGCGCGCGGTCTATACTTATAAATATTTGCGGCGAGATGCGTTGAAAGCGATGCTCATGTCGCGCTCGGTTGTGCAGATGCTGACACGCCAGAAATATCTAAAGCGCATCGCTGATGTTGACCGTGCTAACTTGGAGCGTCTGGATCGAAAAAACCATGAACTCCAGGCCATGCAGCAACAGCTCCTGGATAGAAAAGCTGCAAAATCAGAGCGACTATCTGAATACCGGCAGATTGCTGATTATAAAAGCCTGATGCTGGTCGAGGAGCAATCAGAGACTCAATTGTTGACTAAACGACGCAGCGAACGCGCAGAGCTGTTGCAAGAGATCAAGCAGGACCAGAGTTTACTGCGGCAGCAGTTGACCGAAAAGAAACTGGCCGCTCAGCGTGTTGAAAACCTGATCCGTACGTTTGAAGCGGAACGTGAAGCTTTACCTGAACGCCCCTCGGTAACCTGGGTGCCGGAAGTTCCTTTCAAGAATCTGAAGGGGAAGATGAACTGGCCGACTACGGGCAAGGTGGTCACTAAATTTGGAATGCAAAAGCATCAGCAGTTCGCTACTGTTACGGAGAATCCCGGAATAGAGATAGAAGCGCCGGAGGGTGATCCGGTATACGCGGTTTGTACAGGTCAGGTCACCAAAATAACCTGGCTGCGCGGTTACGGTAACACCATCATCGTAGATCACCAGGATGGGTACTATACTGTCTACGCACACCTTGGCGATATACACGTTCGTGAAGGCCAGGTTGTTTTAGCGGGAGAAGCGCTGGGCGCAGTGGGACAGACCGGAACTTTGGCTGGACCTCGCCTGCACTTCGAAATCTGGGCAAAGCGCGAAAAACAGGATCCGTTATCCTGGCTGGTTAGAAAGTAAGCAGACAAATGCCTTTAAATAGAATCTTAGAACAACCCCGCGCCCGGCGCATTCTCGAAAGTATGGTTACAGGAGAGCGTCTGCCACATGCTCTTTTATTCTGGGGGCCGCCCGGCGTCGGAAAATCGGCTTCAGCTATAGAATTAGCCCGGTGGCTGAATTGTCATCAAGAGCTGGAGGGTCCCTGCGGGCAATGTGAGTCATGTGTCAAAATGGCGACGCTGGAACATCCCCATTTCAGCTACCAGATGCCTCTGCCGCGCAAAGCATTGGCAGATGCCGACACTGGTGAATTATCACAAAGCGGCGCTGAAGAGCTGACCGAGATCCTGCGCGCCAAGGGCGCCGATCTTTATGCTAACGCCAAGTTTACTGCGGCGCAGTTCATTCTGATCGGCCAGATCCGTTCATTAATCAGATGGGCGAATGTTAAGTCATTTAGCCAAAAGCCCCGTATTGCATTGATCGATCACGCCGACGCGTTAAAAGAGGAGGCCGGGAACGCTCTGTTAAAACTTCTGGAAGAGCCGCCCCCCGAATTCATTCTCATTCTGACCGCGGAAACACCTGAAGATGTGCTGCCGACTCTTTTGTCTCGCTGCCAACCAGTTGAGTTTGACCGTTTGAGTGATAGCATCATCGATAACGAATTGGAAAAAAGAGGAATTCAAGACGTAGATACTCGTAAACGCCTGGCACATCTAAGCAGTGGAAACCTGACGCGTGCCATTGACTTTGCTTCCAAACCAGAGACAATGGAGGAGTTAATGGCTCTGGGAATCGATATTGTGCGCCATTCATTGGGAAAGAATCCCCTGCAATTGAATCCTCATCTGGAAAGTTGGAATGCTTTAACCGCAGACCAGCGAACATTGGTGTTGGAAATCATCACCGCCTGGCTGCGCGATGCAGCGCTTCTATCCGCGTGGGGAGAGACTTCCCTTCCCCGCTTGATTCACACTGATCGGATAGAACTTTTACGCAAATTCGTCACGAACTGTCCCCGGGCTGACTTTACCGAAGCTGCACGTCAGATAGAAACCGCCCGGTTTAATATAGAAAGAAATGTCCTCCCGCCATTGGTTTTTACGAACCTGGCACGCAATATCTACCGGACCATCTATGCAACTGAACCGGTTTAATATGAGCTCTTAATGAATTCTGAAAATACACAGGCGAATAATTCAACTGATTCATCACAGACGAACCGTCATAACCTGCCCCTGAATCAGCCGGAAAGAATCTATCCCTATATCACGGTGCAGTTCAAGGGTAATCGCCGTGAACTGTTCAACAATCCGATGGAGTTCCCCTTCCAGATAAGCGATCTTGCTGTCGTGCGTGTGGAAAAGGGAGAGGATTTAGGGAAAGTCGTTCATTTATTAGAGCGGCTGCCGGAAAATCGCACCGCACCTGAACATGAAGTGCTTCGCAGAGCCACCCGCCAAGATCTGCAATCACTGGAGAGCTATCGCGGCCAGGAGACTGAAGCAAAACAGATCTGCAAAGAAAAAATCGCAAACCATAGCCTGGCCATGAAGCTGGTAGACGTTGAATATCAGTTTGATGGCCGCAAGTTGATCTTCTACTTCACTGCGGATGGCCGTATCGACTTCCGCCAACTGGTGAAAGACCTTGCCGCCACGTTTCGGACCCGCATCGAACTGCGTCAGATCGGCGCCAGAGATGAAACCCGCCGGTTTGGCGGATTAGGACCCTGTGGTCTACAACTGTGCTGCGCGGTTTTCATCCGCGAATTCTGTCCTATTACGACGCAGATGGCGAAAGACCAGAACCTGCCTTTAAATCCCAGTAAAATCTCCGGTTGCTGTGGAAGATTGAAGTGCTGTCTCCAATATGAGCTGGAAGAATATCGCGAATCATTGAAAATATTGCCCCGTTGGGATATGCGCATCAAGACGGCAAAAGGCAATGCTGTAGTGGAAAAAATGGACGTCTACAAACGGCTGGTTTATCTGCGTTACCAGTCAGGTGATCAGGAAGTAATTACCGAGGCCGACTTGAATAAGCTCACCGCCGCTTCTTCACCTGAGGTGATACCCGATAATGAGGTCAGCGCAGAATTGAAACAGTTAGACGCCGAAGAATTACAATCAGAGACGTCGGGACGCTGCAGAACACCAGAATCCCAGCAGCAACCCCCTCGACCTAAGAAAGGGAAAAAACCATACTTCAAGCAACACCAGCATCAGGGGAAGCAAGGCCCGCAGTCGAGCAAAAATGACCGTCGTCCACAGCAGCAACGTTCCCCGGAAAGACCGGACGAAAACCAGGGCAATCAAAAAAAAACGGATAACTCTTAAATAATCCACACCCAACACCATGAGCAAGAAGTTTTTTATCACCACGCCCATCTTCTATGTCAACGATGAGCCTCATCTGGGGCATGCCTATAATACCATCATCACGGATATCCTGGCCCGTTATCACCGGCAGATGGGGGATGACGTCTTCTTTCTGACAGGCACTGATGAGCATGGGCAAAAAGTCCAGGAAGCTGCCGAGCGTCATAACCGCACTCCCAAAGTGCATTGCGATCTGATGGTCACCCGCTTTCAGGACGTCTGGCAGAAACTGAACATCAGTCATGACGATTTCATCCGAACGACAGAAGAACGCCATACGCGCGTGGTGCAGGAGATATTAACCAGGTTATGGGATGCTGGAGAAATCTACGCTGACGAATATGAAGGATGGTACAGCGTCTCAGAGGAGCGCTTCCTGACCGAGAAGGAATACGCTGAAGGCGAATTTCGGGACGTGCGCCGCCTGAAAGAGAAGAACTACTTCTTCAAGATGAGTCAATACCAGGATTGGTTAATCGACTACATCAAATCCCACGATGACTTCATTCAACCAAAATCGCGTCGCAACGAGGTACTGGGGTTCCTGGATCAACCGCTGGGTGATCTCTGTATTTCACGCCCAAAAGAACGGCTTTCATGGGGAATAGAGCTACCCTTCGATGATCAGTTTGTCACCTATGTCTGGTTCGATGCGCTTTTCAATTACTATTCAGCGCCACTATCAAAAGGAAAGGATATCTGGCCGGCGTCTCTGCATCTAATCGGTAAGGATATCCTCACCACCCACTGCGTTTACTGGCCTACGATGTTAAAAGCCAGCGGGCTGGAAATTCCGGAAACCATCTTCGGACACGGGTGGTGGTTGGTTGAAGACACGAAAATGTCGAAATCGCTGGGGAACGTTGTCAAACCTTTGCAGTTGATTGACAAATATGGCGTCGATGCCTTCCGCTTTTTCGTGGTGCGTGAAATGTCGCTGGGGCAGGACGCCTCGTTTTCTGAAACAGCGCTGGTTAACCGTTACAACAGTGAACTGGCTAACGACCTGGGGAATTTGTACAGCCGACTACTGAAATTATTACATACGTTCAGCGCTGGGAAGATACCAGAAAAAGTAGCTGGTGACCAGTACCCGGGGCGCCCGCTTCTTGGGATGGAATGCACCACTGTCATTGAAAATCTTGAATTGAACAAGGCGCTGGAACATTTTATGGCCTTTGTGCGCGGTATTAACAAATTTGTTGAAGATGCAGCCCCGTGGAAGAAGGGTAAAACCGACCCCGAAGGCACCAAAGCCGATCTGCGTATAGCACTGGAAGATCTGGCGACTGCAGCTTACTGTCTCTGGCCCGTAATGCCTGATAAAATGGGTGAAATACTTACCTCATTGGGAATTGATGATCCGCTGAATATACAACAAGAAACTGTTGCGCAAAGTATCATAACAGGTAAAGAGCTCCCCAAGAAAGCCTCTCTTTTTCCCAGAGTTATGTTAGAAACCCCGAAAGAGACAGTGAAAGCAGAAACCAAGCAGGAAGAACTCATCACCTTCGATGACTTCAAGAAAGTCAAATTGCGCGTGGCGAAAATCATCAGCGCTGAACCGGCTCCTAAATCTGATAAGCTGCTCATCCTGCAGGTTGACCTGGGTGATGAAAAACGTCAGATTGTGGCAGGCGTTGCGGAATATTACCAGCCTGAAGCGTTAGTCGGGAAATCCATCGTGGTTGTGACTAATTTGAAACCTGCGAAGATCCGCGGCAATGAATCTGAAGGGATGATGCTCGCAGCCGACGACGGCCAGAAGCTGACCTTCATCACCATCGACGATGATCTGCCGCCTGGATCGGAAGTCCGCTGACATTTCAATCAGAAGATGACAAATCGTTCGCTATATGGGGGGAATATGCACCTGTTCGGTATTCCCCCA
This sequence comes from bacterium, assembly GCA_018812585.1. Classification (GTDB taxonomy): domain Bacteria; phylum Electryoneota; class B3-LCP; order B3-LCP; family B3-LCP; genus JAHJDJ01. Next base: position 4,258 of record JAHJDJ010000043.1, on the reverse strand, counting down.
TTTATTTGGGAAACGGTCGGGTCACCCGAGCGCGCCCTGATGGTGAATTGCGGTCTGGGGCCGGCTGCCCGGCAGCTTTTCACTATCTTCAGATCTCACTGTGCAACCTTAATTTATCAGGATCGTTCTTTAAAGGCTATCAACCGGTTGAACCGGATCAGCGTCCAGCGGCCTGATCATGCGCTGATGGCTGCTCAAGATGACCTCCCACTGGCGCCGGGTTCCCTCGATCTGATTGTCTCCTTCTGGTCAGCTCATCATTCCCCGGATCTCAAACGATTCCTTGATGAAATTCACCGCCTGCTAAAGAATGGCGGACATTTTCTGTTGATTGACGGCATAGACCATCCCGGCACGCCAGAACAAGAGTTACACCGCAAACTGCATCAATTGGCAATCTCCATCGACCAGATCAAAAACCGTCCACATTCAGCTCTCCTGCCACCTCAGAACGTAAGTAATGCTGTCGAGAAATCCGGGTTTATAGTAAACCACCAGACGCTGGTAGAAGACACCGAATTCGTGCTTCCTGAAGAGGAGCGCGTGCAACTGCAAACGGAAGCCTTGCGCCTCTTTAATTCCGTCTATCCTGAAGAACTGAAGTTTCTTCCTGATGGTCTGGCTCGTTTCGCTGAAGAGTTGATTTCGCTGCGAAAAAACATCTCCAATGACACACTCTGGCTGCATCCATTCATCACGATTTTAGCCAGCAAATCAAAGGGAAACTGCACCACTATGCCATCTCAACCGAAGAACAATCAAGCCGAACGTAAGACTATAACGACTGGCTACAAGCTTCGTTTTCGCGATCTGCCGGATGAGCTGAAGCCGCGCCAGAAGATGATCATGTCCGGTCCCGAAGCGCTGAAAAATCATGAACTGCTGGCCATCTTGTTGATTTCCGGAACGACCAAAGAGAACGTCATCGAGCTGGCACAGCGGTTGATACGCGAATACGGCAGCAGAGCCATCGCTCAGGAACACTCCGTGCGGCGCTTAATGGATACACTGGGCATCGGCCCCCAAAAAGCGTGTCAGATTGTTGCGGCATTTGAACTGGGGCGCCGCTTCTTCGATGAGCCGCACAGCAAATCGCCTATGGTTCTGGGCGCGGATGATGCCTATGAGTATCTTAAGGAGATGGCAAGCCTCAAACGCGAACATTTCCGCGGTCTTTATCTGAACACCCGAGGCCGCCTCATCCGTGACGAACTGATCTCCATCGGCACACTGAACATGTCCGTGGTGCATCCGAGGGAGGTCTTCCGGCCGGCGGTGGAGTTTTCAGCCGCGGCGATTATCTTAGCACACAACCACCCTTCCGGAGACCCCACTCCGTCAGAAGAAGACTTAAGTATCACCCGGCAGATTGTCGAAGCGGGAAAAATCATGGGGATCGAAATCTTCGATCATATCATCATCGGTGAAGCGGGTTATGTGTCGCTGCACCGCGAGGGGAAGTTGAAGTGAGATGATTTAATATCTTCTTAACTTGCTTTCCACTTTTGATTTTATTATATTGTTACAGAATTTGAGGTGTTGTCATGTATTTACTCCTTCTTTTACTGCTGGTCATGCCAGCACATTGCGAAGAATATCTCACCCCTTTCGATTTCGGTCTTGCCACCCTCGACCACAACCGCATCGACTTCGTCAATACGCCGCCCAACATCCTGGTTGCTAATTTCAACGCTGATGACTATCCCGACATTGCGCGTTTCTCGGAGAATACGCTTGAGATCTTCCTATGCACCAGCCGCGGTTATCCAGTTGAACCCCAAATAACCCAATACTACGAGGAACCCATTTCCAACCTGAGCCTGGACGGCCCGCTCTGGTCCCCTTACAGAGATCTGGCCGTGACATTGACCCATGGCGATCAAAAGATAATTCCTCATAACGGAATGGGTTTCGATTTTGAGAACAGCTTCCCTGCCACCCCTCCTGACAAGCTGTTTTATTCTACCGATGATGCAGAACTGCATAAAGTCTGGGAGAGCGAAGGACACCCCTGGGGAGTCGATGTTTGTGCTGTCGATGACATTGACAACGATGGCATTACAGAATTGATCACTTGGTACAAACCCTCCCATTACGCTCTTGACGGATACGTCTTAATCTACAAGTGCACGGGAGACAACCAGTTTACACTGGAAATGGAGGAACAATTCTGGCTTGAAGCGGGAGGCACGCCATTTATTACGTCCATGATGATCGATGACTTGGACCAGAATGGTGACAAAGAACTCATTTTCACCGCAGATAAACTGTACGTATGGGAATTCGAGGGGCCAGGTATCTACTATACATTTGGAACGACCATGTATTTTCAGCGGGCTGTTTCAGATGTTTTTATTGGCGATCTAGATCAAGATAACGTGAAAGACCTCTCATTTATTACTTCATCGTATGGATCACAACCACCTTGTATGTACCAGGTGGAAGAATTCTGGACGAAACAATATACCCCTACAGCATTATATGCCTTTCACGGTGTTTCAGAGTTTTGGCAAAATTGGATAGATGCTAGAATCGCGGTGGGTGATTTCAACAATGATGGCATCAATGAAATCGTTTCCGGGAACTACGGTTGGGGATTCGGCTATGTTCCCATCGACATTCAATTTTTCAGATACGAAGAAACGGGGCCTCCTTACCTATCTCAGCAATGGCTGGTGACCAACGAACCTCTAACCTGCGCTAATCCCCTGATACTGGACATAGACGAGGATGGTGACAACGAACTCTTTTGCGGCGGTTTATATCCCAACGGCGCTTCAGCATTTCTTTGTGAAGCCACGTCACCCACGACCGCACGGGCAACATGGATCGATACCGTGTCTATCTTCGCCGCCTTTCATCGTGTAACACATGGATTGATCGATGAGCAGAAAGCCATCGTGGCAAGTCACATCGATGCAGGATATCCTGATGGATCTTACATGACAGAATGGTGGTATAGCCAGGGTGAGATTTTACCGGTATGGGAGAGTGATCTGTTTGATACTCTAGCTTATAGGACACCAATTGTCTTCGATACTGACAATGATAACAAACAAAATGTGACTATCGCGGCGATTATACCCGGGACTGATCCTAACTATATTCATGTATGGGAGCAGGTCAGTTCCGCAGCAAAGTGGGATGGCGGAGGAAATGCTGAAATAGAACTGTCTCCTATTTCAGTTTATCCCAATCCATTTAACGCGCATACAACCATCTCCTTCGACCTGCCCGCGGCGGGCGTGGTTGAGTTGAACATCTTCGACATTACAGGATCTCGCGTAGGGGTCGGTCTTGCGCCGACCCGAATAAACTCGCCCAGCACTCCCGCCCTCACCTTCGACGGATCAAATCTTCCTTCCGGAGTGTATCTCTATCGCGTGGAGGCAGGCAATTTTCAGGAAACGGGCAAGCTGTTTCTGATGAAATGATTTCACCTAAACTCCCCTAAACTGAAAAAGGCAGGACGTTCATCCTGCCTTTTGTATTCTCTGCCGTTGTGAAGGGCTATCCGAAGATATAAGTCTGCCTCGCCCGAACGGGTCCGGATTCAGGCGGAATGGGATCGAACAGCCAGGTGAAAATCACCTCTTCCATGGCAGCTTCCACGCGGCGTCCCATCTTGGGGTTAGTCCACTCCGAAGAGATGATCTTAACCTTGGAAACCTTACCGCTGGGTAGAATGGTCCATTCGACTTTGACTTTACCAGCTAAGTTAATGTCCTTGCGTTTATAGCGATTGTAGCAGTTCTTCACCAGGTGCATGTTGTTATCGGCAATAGATCGAATCGACGCTCCGGAACGGTTGACGTTTTTGGACGCCAGGCCTTCCACTTCCGGCAAGGCCGCGATCTGCACCGTCGAAGCGGCCAGCAGTTCGTCGATCTGAGCCTCGGATAGCTCGGAAATGTCAATGCCTCCGGTGCCTTCGTCAAGGCGTCCGCCACCGCGCGCTTTTTCGATTTTATCAGCCGCAGAACCAGTGGCGATACCAGCAATCTTACCGACTTCAACGCCGCCTAAACCGCCGCCGGATTTCAAGCCGCGCGCCACACCGGAACCTCCCGTGCCAGCCGATCCAGCGCCTCCAGTTGCGCCGGCGCCGGCCACGCGGAAGATCCCCACATTGCGAGCTGATTCCTGCATCTGCAGCTTGGCTTGAGCCAACTCAGCGCGTGATCCGCGCCGCTTCGCAGCTCGAGTGGGAACTGGTGCCTCCTCGACAGGCGTCTCCTCAATCTCTTCAACGATCTCC
>JAHJDJ010000042.1 GCA_018812585.1 bacterium | reverse complement strand
GAACACCAATGCCAAAGCATGTAAAAACTGCACTTCAACCCGCTTCCCTATGAAATCCAAGGGTTTGTGTAGTAGATGTTATCCCATAATTCTGAAGCTTGAGAAAGTTAGAAAATGGGAATTGAATGATCAAGCGTCGTTAAAGGGATTTCCAACTGGATTTTTAAATCGAAGAGAAGAATACAGACAAGAAGTATTTGATTATCAGAAGAAAAAGCATATCGAAAAATATCAGGGTAGATTAGACGACTTAAAGTTGCGGGAAAAGAAATTGAAAGGGTATGTTGGTGGATATGATATTGAGTGTATACTTATTGAACTAGCACATTTAGCGAGATCACGAAAACCAAATATAGTTCGTCATTCAGCAGACACATTCGATTTAAAATTCAGTCCTGAGCAACGTAAGATTATTTACACATATCTAAATCTCATTCGAGAAAACGTACATTGGGGATGATTAAAGCATCTTCATACTAAATAATATAACCCCCAGGAGAATCCATGAAGCGTTTAATCGACGTCGATCCTGAAATCAAAGAAGTCATTCGCGGCGAGATCCATCGCCAGAGTTATACACTGGAAATGATCGCTTCCGAAAATTTCACTTCGCGGGCCGTCATGGAAGCAATGGGCACGGTTCTGACCAATAAATACGCCGAAGGCTACCCTGCCAAACGCTACTACGGTGGCTGTGAATACGTCGATCAAGCGGAAGATCTGGCTCGCGATCGCGCCAAAGAGCTGTTCAATTGCTCCTGGGCAAATGTGCAGCCGCACTCCGGTTCGCAAGCGAATATGGCGGTCTACATGGCCATGCTGAACCCCGGCGATATCGTTTTAGGGATGGATCTGGCACATGGGGGACACCTGACGCACGGCAGTCCGGTAAATTTCTCCGGGCGTCTCTATAAAATATTTTCTTATGGTGTCAGCCCATCCTCCGGCCGCATCGACTATGATCAAGTGGGGGAGCTGGCTCTGGAACACAAACCGCACATGATCATGACCGGCGCTTCAGCGTATCCCCGCATTATTGATTTTGCCAGATTCCGTGAAATCGCTGATGAAGTCGGAGCCTATCTGGTGGCGGACATGGCGCATATCGCAGGTCTGGTCGCTACCGACCATCACCCCTCACCGCTGCCTCACTGTCATGTTGTCACGACGACGACGCATAAAACTCTGCGCGGTCCTCGCGGAGGCTTGATCCTTTCTGATTTCATGGGTGGTGAAATCACACTGTCTGGCATGCCCAAACCGAAGACCATCACCGAAGCGATTGATTCTGTCACGTTCCCTGGCATTCAAGGCGGTCCGTTGATGCACGTCATCGCCGCTAAAGCTGTCTCCTTTAAAGAAGCGCTGCAGCCAGATTTCAAAGATTACAGCGAACAGGTCATTAAAAATGCCAAGGCCCTCTCTCAGACCCTGATCGCCAGCGGATTTAAACTGGTTTCCGGCGGCACCGACAATCATTTGATGTTAGTTGACCTGACCGACAAAGAGATCACCGGAAAGAAAGCCGAAGCAGCCTTGGAATTGGCCGGCATCACCGTCAATAAAAACATGGTGCCTTTCGATAAGCGCAGCCCCTTTATCACCTCTGGCATTCGTATAGGGACAGCCGCTCTGACCACACGCGGCATGAAAGAGGCTGAAATGCGCGCCATCGGCAGTTGGATTGCCAAAGTCATCTATCATCCGGACGATGAAAATTTAATTTCTGAAGTGAGAAATCTTGTTGAGGAACTATGTGGGAGTTTCCTCATCTATAGTGATTTGGAGGATTAGTTTTTAGCTAACAGCCAAATGCTATGAGACCTTCCTGGGACACCTACTTCATGCAGATTACTCACCTCGTTGCCACACGCGCGACCTGCTTGCGGCGCAAGGTGGGAGCGATTCTGGTCAAAGACCGTCATATCCTGGCCACGGGCTATAACGGACCGCCGCGGGGTGTGCCGCACTGCGATGAACTGGGCGGCTGTCTGCGAGATAAATTCGGCGTCAAATCGGGGGAACGCCACGAGCTTTCTCGCGCCGTCCACGCCGAACAGAATGCCATCATTCAGGCTGCTGTGCACGGTTTCTCCATTGAAGGCGCAACCCTTTACGCGACCAACCAGCCCTGCAGTCTTTGTACTAAAATGCTGGTCAATGCCGGAATCAAGGAATTTGTCATTTCCGAGGGTTACCCCGATGAATTGGCTTTGGCAATCATGCAGCAAGCCGGCGTCGTGATCAGAAAGATAGATCCCCCGGAACTACCGGAGAATACCAAATGAGATGCCCCAGTTGCGATCACCTGGGCAGCCGTGTGCTTGACAGCAGACCTCTGAAAAACGGCCGCGCCACGCGCCGTCGCCGTGAATGCGAAGAGTGCGGAGCTCGCTTCACCACCTATGAAGCCATTGAATTCCGTTTGCCAGTCGTGGTTAAAAATGATGGCCGCCGTGAGAATTTTGATCGTAATAAATTAGCGCATTCCCTCGAAATGGCCTGCACAAAACTACGCATCCCACGCATTCGTCTGGAAGACATCTGCGATGAGATCGAAAGCGCCTTAACAGAACTGAATGCGGCTGAGGTCACCAGTATGCAGATTGGTGAAAGCGTCATGGATCATCTGCGCAGACTGCATCCCGTCGCCTATGTCCGTTTCGCCAGCGTTTACCGCCGCTTTGAGGACGCCGGACAATTCCTGGATGAAGTCGACCGTCTGGGCCCCAGCTAAGTTTACCAAATCTTGATACACCGCGATCTCATTAACTATGAAATCGAGTCAATCCAACTTCCTGCCTCTGCTGATTGTATTGATCGCTCTCCTCTTGCGTCTTCTGCACCTGTTCTCTGTTGCGCATGCCCCTTTCTTCGATACACCCTACCTCGATGCCGGAGCCTTCGACCAGAAAGCGTTACTTTTTGCTGAAGGTCAGCCCTTTGATGACCGCGCTTACTTTCAAGCCCCATTCTACATCTATTTTTTAGGCACAATCTACAAGCTGTTCGGTCACAGCTATTGGGCTGCAACCCTGATACAAGTCCTGTTATCCACCGCCACAGTCTGGCTGACTTATCTGCTGGCAAAACGGTTATATAATCGCTCCACCGCGTTGCTGGCCGCACTAATTCTGGCTTTCTACGGACCACTGATACATTATAGCAGTCAATTGTTGATAACCACGCTTTTCGTCTTCTGGGTGGCGCTGTTCCTCTTACTTCTGGATAAAGCCAGAGAACAGCAGAAGTTCCGGGACTATCTTCTGCTTGGCGTAATCTTCGGTTTAGCGGCCATCACCCGCCCCAACATCCTGATTTTCGCCCCCATTGCCCTGCTGTATCTATTGTTGCGCTCAAGGGACAAGATCAAGAGGGCTGTCCTCTTCCTGGCTGGCGCTCTGCTTATCATTTTGCCTGTCACCATTCGTAACTATATCGTCGAAAAGGATTTAGTGCTCATCTCCTCCCAGGCAGGCGTTAATTTCTATATGGGGAATAATCCCTGGGCTACCGGTAGAACCGCCTGGGTTCCCGGCACCTCCCGCGATTGGTGGAACGAGGGCTTTCAGCAAACTATTGAGATTGCTGAAAGAACGGAGGGAAGCGCCTTAAAATCTTCAGATATTAGCGCCTTTTGGTTTAATAAGGCCATCTCAGAGATGAGCGTCAGACCAGCCAAATGGTTAAACGTCTATTTGGATAAGATAAAATATTTACTGTCTGGATATGAAATCAGCGACACAGAGGATATCTATTTCTATCGGCAATTTTCCTGGATCTTGGCTCTATTGATGTGGACTGGATGGTTCAGTTTCCCGATGGGGATCTTATTACCCTTGGCGCTGTTCGGCCTGGCCTTTAATTTTGATTGGAAAAGCCAATGGCACTTGATTCTCTTCCAATTGGTTTTTGCTATTGGTTTGATGTTATTCGTGATCACCTCCCGGTACCGCCTGCCTATGGCGCCCCTTTGGGCGATTTGGGCAGCAGCAGGATCGATCTCGATAATCAACCTTTGCAGACAGGGTAAGATTCTTCATCACTTCCTTACCATATTGGGTTTCGTTTTATTGTTGGTAGTCGTCAACCGCAATCCTGTACAGGGCGGCGTCATCCCCATGTTCGACGGCACCATCAATCTGGGGAATACATACCTGGAAAAGAAGGACTACCCAAACGCCTTGAAGCAATTTCAGCAAGCCGCCCAGCTTAACTCCTTTTCCGCCAGACCTTTCAGCGGCGCTGGTATAGCCTTGCTGAACCTAGGGCGAATCGATGAGGCTAAAGAACAGTTCCTGAAAGCCTTCAACTTCGACCCCATCCATGTCCAGACCAACAACAACCTGGGTCAGCTTTACCTGCGAGAAGGAAATCTGGACCAGGCGTTAAGGCATTTCTCCATCAGTCTGCAACAGGATTCTACCCAGATATTTGCCTTAAAAGGCGCCGCCGATACCTACCTGCAGATGCAGGATTACGAAGCCGCCGCGGGATTCTATCAACGCGCCTACCAGGCGGGCGCGGCCGATAAGCAGCTACTTTCGCGCTGGGCCCAAGCGATGGTCGCTCAACAGAGATACCCTGAGGCTTTGGAAGTCAATACTCTGCTGCTGAAAAGCTATCCCGATGATCCCCGCGTCCATCATAACCAGGCGCGCATTTATATCTACTGCGATTCCCTGCAGCGCGCCGCGGAAGAATTGGAGATAGTGCTTACCTTAAGTCCGAACACCATCGATGCCCAGCAGCAATTGCGGGACATTCGTGATATCCTGGCCGAAGAATCCGGAAGGTAGGGAGGAGGCGGTCTCATGCAATCACGATTTCGATTTTTGACGCATCCCAATTTCCTGGTTCCCACAGTCGCTCTACTGCTGCGGCTGATCTATCTTCTGCACATTCAATCCAGTCCCTATTTCAACTCCCCGGAATTAGATTCCAAGATGCACGATCTCTGGGCTCAACAGATCGTTGCTGGTGATTTCGCCAGCCACGAACCGTTCTTCAGAGCTCCGTTGTATTACTACTTTCTGGCGCTTATTTACTATCTTTTCGGACACAACTACCTGGTTCCCAGACTACTGCAAATCTGTCTTGGAGCTTTCGCCGCCTGGCTGACCTACCGTCTGGGGAGACGCATCTACGGAGAAAACGCTGGCATCATCGCCGGATTCATCTACGCCTGCTGCGGACCGCTGATCTATTTTGACGCTGAGCTCCGCATTCCTGCCGTGCTGCTTCCATTGATTCTCCTGACTCTTCTGCAACTGGATCGCCAGCGCGAAAACCCGTCCACGAAAGGGTTTCTCCTGGCCGGCGCCTTGCTGGGTTTAACTGCTCTTGCACGCCCCAACATCATGATTATACTTCCTTTTGTATGGATCTGGATATTGTTAATATTACGAGGTAAATGGCAGTTTGCATTAAGTATTACTTTAGGGACTGTATTACTGATCGCGCCAGTTACTCTGCGAAATTACATTGTGGGTGATGATGTCGTTTTGGTTGGATCGCAAGCGGGAGTCAATTACTACATTGGCAATAATCCCCAATCAGATGGGTACACTGCTATCGTCCCCGGTACCCCGGGAGATTGGGAAGGCGGTTACCGTGAAACCATTCGCATCGCAGAAGAAGCCACAGGAAAGGAGCTGAAGCCATCTCAGGTCAGCCGCTACTGGTTCAACCGCGCTTTCCTGGAAATGTCAGAGGATATCCCGCGCTGGATAAGTTTGACCTGGCATAAATCCCGCCTGCTCTTCAGCGGCCATGAAATCGGCAATAACGATGATATTTATTTCAATCGCCGCTTTTCCTGGCTGTTAGGATTCTTAATGTGGGAAAAAGGTCTGGCGTTTCCCTTCGGCTTACTGATGCCCTTCGGTCTATTCAGCCTGTTACTTATTTTTAACTGGAAGCGTGACTCTCTATCTCTGCTGTTTTTTGCTTCTTATGCTGCAGGTATCATCGCGTTTTTCGTTTGCACCCGCTTTCGTCTGCCGCTGATTCCTATTTTAGCCATCTGGTCCGGAGCAGGCGCCCTTTGCCTTATGCAAATCATAAAAAAGAAAAACCTGCGGAAATATATACCGCAATTGATCATCTTCGCTGCATTATTAGTTACTTTAAATCTGAATCCCCTGGCAGGCGCGGGCACCGAAAACTTCGAAGGCGCTTATTACCTCGGAGGCAAGTATCTTGAAAAGGGGAAAGTAGAACAGGCGCTGGCGGCGTACCAAGAAGCGGTGAGGCTCGATCCAGCTTCAGCTCGAGCCCGCAACGGCCTGGCGATGACATTACTGCGTCATGGGGAACG
>JAHJDJ010000041.1 GCA_018812585.1 bacterium | reverse complement strand
GTTATCTGCCGTCCAGGCGGTATTGATGATCAGCGAATCTGGAACCTTGGTGCCGTCCGGCAGTGTGCGGTCGTAATAATACCACTGCTGAAAACCGCTGATATCGTCATCCTGCGGTCTGCCAGTTCCTTCCCATCCGACGTCGCAATCGACATAAAAGCCGATGTAGAAATTCTTCAAGAAATTCGATGCGATATTTTCGATGGTATAATCTATTAGAATGAATTCTTGCGCATAGTTATAAGACCAGGAGTAGGACTTCTGTTCCACCCGAATTCCCAACGGGAAATGCGGCCCATCCGTGACGTCATTCATCACCCAGAACGATTCCGTCAGAGTATCTGTATAGACCGCCACAAAATCCTGTTCACCGATGGCGTCCGGGCTGTAAACCATCTCTCCCAGCCGGTTGACGCTGTTCTGGATACTGGAGCGCTCCAGAATCCCATGTTCTTCAATCGGTAAACCGCCAACTTCACCTGGCTGGAATTCGTGGCCTTCTACCCAGCCGGCAGTCCCGATAGAGACGCGCGGAAATTCAAAGCCGCTGTCCTGCACCAGCGCTCCGACCCAAAGTCCTCCTTGATACAGGTACTGCACATCCGAGTTGCCGGGATATTCGCATTGCGGAGCCCACAACCCCGGATACTCAGGATCATCGAAAGCCCGCGTGGATGAAGACGAGAAATTACCGAAAAAGCCCCAATTGGTCACCGTCAGCCAGAGGTTCCCTTTGCGGTGCGTCCGGTTTGTACGAGCGATATTCGATACGTCAATTCCCCGCGGCGGATTCTTCGCATCCCAGGCAGGCCAATCTTCCTTATCCGCCCTGCATTCCAGTGCGAATTGAAGCGATAACAATGCACTCAGTCCCAACAGACCGATGCGTTTCAAGAGAGGGTGCATGTCCATACTCCAATCCGTCGCAGATTATTCGTACTTCGAAATTCCTTCCCTTCACCAGAGATGATGTCTTATGGGGATGATCTAATTGTCTTAACGGAAGCACGTGGACTGTCCCCGCAGGCGGCAGCAAGCTACCGCTCTACTTCAGGTGTTAAGATAATTAGTTAAAGTCCATAAGACATCTTGACCAGTTTCAGCCCCAAGAAATCATTTTTGGGAGGGGGAGGCACATCAAAACCTGATTATTTAATGTCCATCATTCCGGGGGAAAACTTCCTCCCCGTCATCACCCAAACCACCGCTATTAATATTTCCAACGCCCCGATCAACGTCCACATCTGCAGTGCAGAAAATTGGGTGATCAAATGGTTCGCAACGGGCGAATGATACAGAATCTTCAATCGTTCACCAGCTGCCGGTCTCATCTCTTCAGACAATGACCGGGGCCAGTCTAGTTCTGTTCCTTCGACAAACCGTTTGAAATATTTATCGATGATTTGATCTTCGACATAAACAGTTCGAATATTTCCTAAACGAAAATGGTGCGCTCTCCGGAAACAATGCACTGAAGCTTCTTCGTGAATCAGGTTATAAACTTCCTGCAGAAGCGGCGTCATGCGCATCTTTCCGATCCTCGGAGCTATGTTAGACTTGAAATGATCTAAGTTATCGTTATAAGCGGCTAATTCATCAGGTAACAATCTTGACTTAAAGCTTAAGTTTAATTCCTTGTCATGTATCAAATGACCGAATTGAGAGATTGTCGTATTGAAATAACCCTGCACGATCAGGCAGATCGCGATGATGATAAGATGCACGCGCACTTCCGTTAGGCCACTGCGTTCAGAGATCGACTTCGGTCGAATACTGAACACTTCAATCGACATGGCAATGATACCCGCCAAACCGTTCCAGTACATATCACGCTGTTCACCCACCCGGTTCGGAAGGATCCCCTGAACGGTCTCATCCACCATCCCGAAACAGAACGTCAGGAATATCACCGCGCTGACCAGACCCCATCCCTTCAGATGATGCCTCAAAGCGTTAAATGCCAGCAATCCCACAATGCCGTATTCGACAAAATGAATCTGTTCTACCGGCAGCGTTATCCAGTTTAGGAGCACATAAGTCAGAAAACCCAGTGAAACTGTCAACATGAAATAAGGCGTTATCCCGCGTCGCTTATACCCGAAAATCATCACGACCAGCAGGATCAGAAGACCGACACCGCCTGCGCCGAAGGTGATAGTGGTAAAGATTTCCTCACCATATTTCTCAACCAGATAATCCCGCCAGTCCGGCACCGTCCCCAGTGTGGCGAAAATAAACCCTACCCAGACGAATAGCAGCGCCCAGGCAAAAATAATAGCAGTTGGCTTGGACTTAGGCATCGATGAGTTCAGTTAGTCAACCTGTATTGCGATACATTTCAAGTATTCTGTTTCCGGCATCGCGGGTAAAACCGGGTGATCAGGCGCCTGTCGGCCTTTGTAAATAATCCGGCCAGACCGCTCCTTGCGCCTCAGGACATTCTTCAGCAGCTCCTCGAAACTCTCAGGACGCATGTGATAAGAACACGAACAGCTCACCAGGAGGCCGCCACTTTCCAGCAGATCCACAGCCCGCTGGTTGATATCGAAATAGCCCCGATAACCATCTTTGAAACTGCTCTTAGATCGTATAAAGGAGGGCGGGTCAAGAAATATCACGTCGAATTTCTGCTTTTGCTCAGCGAAAGCCTTGAAGGCCTGCAAGGCGTCACTGTTGACTACCTCGCATACTTTACCCAAACGCGCCTGCTTGGCCGCTTTCACTGCCTGTTCCAAAGCCCAGTTAGAACTGTCCAGAAAAGTCACCGCTGCCGCGCCCGATTTCGCCGCGCGCAATCCCCAGACTCCCGTGTAACTGAAGGCATCCAGGATTTTCCCTTTTGCCACCATCGGAACGATGGTCTCGATATTCAACCGTTGATCCAGAAACAGTCCAGTCTTCTGCCCCTTTTCAAGATCGACAGGCAGCTTGATTCCCGCAAACTGCACCCAAGATTCAGTCTTTGGTAAATCGCCGGATATCAATCCAACGTTTTCGTCCAGACCTTCCAGTTTCCGAGATGAACCGATCGATTTTTCATAAATGACCGCAGGTTTATAGACCTCCTGCAACGCATTGATGATTGCTTCGCGATGGGTTTCCATACCTGCTGTATTAAAGCTGACGACCAAATTATCCAGGTAGCGGTCCACGATCAAGCCAGGGACATAGTCTGATTCGGAATAAATCTCACGCACAGCCTCTTCATTTCCGTAAATCTGTTGCCGCAATTGACGCGCGGCGCCAAATCTGCTCAAGAAGAAGTCAGTGTTTATTTCGATATCATCTTGGTGTAATATCCGGACTGCTATCAAAGAGTGTGGATTGACGTAACCTACACCTATGAATTTTCCGTTCCGGGTAGATAATCGTACCACCTCACCCGGGTTGTAATCGCGCACAGAATCTTCGATTTGATTTGAAAAACCCCAGAGGTAACCCTCCAGGATTCTTCGTTCCTGTCCGCGCTTTATGCGAATATTTTTCAAGAACCCTCCATTTATGCTGTTCGACCGACAGCGTCAAAGATATTTCGTAAACCTTCAAGCAGAGCATCAAGCTTATCCAATGGCAATTGCGATGCAGCATCGCTTAACGCGGTCTCAGGATGAGGGTGAACCTCTAAGAAGATGCCATCGATAGCCTGCGTCGCCGCTGCGGCTTGTGCCAGCGGCTGAATAAATTTACGATCCCCGCCTGTATGTAAACCACCGCCGGGACGCTGGACGCTGTGGGTTGCGTCGAAAATCACTGGGCAGCCGATTTCAGCCAGGATCACCAATGACCGCATATCCACAACGAGATCGCCATACCCGAACATCGCCCCGCGTTCGGTGATCATTATACCACCCGTATTAGGCCCAGTTGCTTTCAATACCGCATGTTTTACTCCCTCTGGGGCCATAAACTGAGCTTTTTTTAAATTGATCGGCTTACCCGTCGCTGCAGCCGCTTCAATCAAAACTGTCTGTCGTGATAAAAAAGCTGGAATCTGCAGACAATCCGCCACCTCAGCAACAGGAATCGCCTGATCGGGTAAATGGATGTCGGTCAAAACCGGAACTCCCAATTCATCTTTAGCTTTCAGCAGGATAGACAGACCCTCTTCCAGTCCCGGTCCCCGAAAAGATTCACCGGACGTTCGATTCGCCTTCTCATAGGAGCTTTTTAAGATGTATGGAAAGCCGTACTGTGCAGCTTTCTTTTGTATCTCTGCGCAAGTCCGCAGCAACAGATCCTCAGATTCAATCACGCAAGGTCCTGCGATCAGCACCGGAGGAAACTCGCGCCCCACAGGTATCCGGCCAATCTTAACGCTTTTCATGATTGTCTCGCCTGTTTATGTTCTAACGCCGCGCGTACAAAATCAACGAACAAGGGATGCGGCGAAGCCACCCGAGACCTGAGTTCAGGATGATACTGCACTGCCAGGAACCACGGATGATCCGGCAATTCGATAATCTCCACCAGGTCATTCTGCGGACAGATTCCAGAGAATTTCAAGCCATGCTTGGACAGGATTTCGATATATTCGTTGTTCACCTCAAAGCGGTGCCGGTGTCTTTCGACGATGCGGCGTTGCCCGTAAATCCTGCGCGCTGCTGATCCCGATTTGATCTCACACGGGTAAGCTCCCAGCCTCATGGTGCCGCCCAGACGTTCGATGCCATCCTGCCCCGGCTGGAAATCGATGACAGGGTGTTTGGCGTCGTAATGCTGCTCTCTACTGTCAGCATTGTCCAGACCGCAAACGTTACGAGCAAACTCAACCACGGCAGTCTGCAGCCCCAGGCAGATTCCGAAAAAGGGCAGCCCTGTTTCCCTGGCGTAGCGTATGGCATTCAACTTACCCTCAAACCCTCGCTCCCCGAATCCACCCGGGATTAAAATGCCATCGATGCTCTTCATCAGTTCGTTATCCTCATCCTTCTCAAGATCCTCCGCCGCCAACCATACCACTTTGACTTCGGCGTCATTAGCCGCACCCGCGTGGACAAATGATTCGATGATCGACTTGTAGGCATCCTGCAATTCAACATACTTGCCGCAAATCCCGATGGAAACCTTATGTTGCGGATGCCGGACTCGCTCGACAAAATTCGTCCATTCCGTCAAATCTGGCTCGGGTGTCTCTAAACCCAGTTTCTCCACCAGAAGCTGCCCTAATCCGTGCCGTTCCAGCAGTAAAGGCACTTCGTAAATCGATTTCGCGTCTATAGCCTCGATGACCGCCTCGGCATTCATGTTACAAAAAAGCCCAATCTTTTCGCGTAGTTCCTTCTTTAAGCGGCCTTCAGTCCGGCAGAGCAACACATCCGGCTGAATACCAATTTCCCGCAAATCCTTCACTGAGTGCTGCGTCGGCTTGGTTTTAAATTCATTCGCTGCTCGAATAAAGGGAACCAACGTCACGTGGACATAGAGCGAATTCTGCCTGCCGACTTTCAGACCGAACTGACGAATCGCTTCCAGGAACGGCAGAGATTCAATGTCGCCGACCGTTCCCCCAATCTCAACGATTAAAACGTCGAAGGATCCATTATCTTTGGCCGCCATGAGAATCCGGCTCCTGATCTCATCGGTGATATGCGGAATCACCTGAACTGTTGCGCCCAGATAATCACCCTTGCGCTCCTTCTCAATAACCGTGTGATATACCTGCCCGGTCGTAGCGTTGTTTACCCGCTTCATAGAAGCGTTCAGAAATCGCTCGTAGTGCCCCAGGTCCAGGTCGGTTTCAGCGCCGTCATCGGTGACATACACCTCTCCGTGCTGATAAGGACTCATGGTCCCCGGATCCACATTGATGTAAGGATCCAGTTTCAGCATGGTGACGGATAAACCGCGTGCTTTCAAGAGCTGCCCAATAGAAGCAGCCGCGATACCTTTGCCCAACGATGATACCACGCCGCCGGTAACAAAGATGTATTTGGTCTTCATCTTCATAAGGAATGATCGAAGGTTATATGATTCGTTCTGATATAGTTTTCTGCTGATTCGATATCTTCAGGCGCGTTGATGTCTGGGCCGGCTTTAACCGCCTCTACCGCGCCGATATTTCCCCCGTGCTCCAGGTAACGGAGTTGTTCCAGACTCTCACTGATCTCCAATGGTGAAGGAGCCCATTTCCGGTATGCTGAAAGCGCTTCACGCCGATAACAATAGATTCCAAGGTGACGCCACACCTTCAGGTTGTCGGGGAAACCGTCCTCCGGCGCCTGGTGACAGGCTGGAATCGGCGACCTGGAAAAGTAAAGGCATCGGTTCTGCCGATCCATCACCAGCTTGACGTTGTTCGGATTGCGATATTCTTCAACCCCTCGAATGACCTTCGCCAGTGTCGTGATGCCAAAATCCTCACGTGCCTGGAGTAAATGCAAGGCCGCATCGATGGCGGCAGGATCCACGAAGGGCTCATCGCCCTGAATGTTGACCACCGCCGCGGATTCCAATGATTCAACTGCAGCGGCAATGCGGTCGCTGCCCGAACTGAATCGCCCCTGGACTAATTTCGCCTGCCCCCCGAATTTCGTCACTGCAGACACGATTTCAGGATCTTCCGCGGCAACGAAAACCTCACGCAAAGATTTCACGCGCGTCGCGTTCAACCAGGTCCAGCAAACCAGCGGAACTCCCCCAATCAGCGCCAGCGGCTTATTGGGAAAGCGAGTGGAACTCAGTCGCGCCGGGATGACGCCTATCACCTCGCCGTTAAAAGCTTTTTCACTGGGGTTCGCGTTCATCCTGGTTGCTGTGCTCGGTTTTCCAAGGCGCTAATATATCAAAAAAGGCGGATACATTGCTGAATCCACCCACTGGATTAGACAGAATTGGAAAAAGTTATGTTCAAACTTAAGGTGAGAGAGATCTTCTGAGCTGATAGTCAAGCTGGTAAATTGGGTTGACGTGAAAGCTGACTCAGAAAAAGTCGACATCTTGTAGCTAACGGTTTCGTGATGACACTAAGCGTCTCAACGGTTTTCGCGGCGGCGGATCTTCGGAAGTATCCGATCCGGCTGTTTCCGCTGAATCTTTCGCTTTCGCCCTTCGCTGACGGCGTTTAGCGGTTCTTGGATTATTGGCTTCTGCTTCTTCATCTAACCGATCCTGATATTCGATGCGCAACTCGGCGAGAATCTGACGCATAATTTCCAGCTCACCGCGAATCTTATCCGCGGCACAAGTTGGATTTGAGCCGAAGCAGATATTGGCGATGCAGTAATCTTCCCGTTCCTGGCATCCCACTCGGCGCATGTAATTTGTAGGCGGTTCCATGCGGTCAGTAATGTAGTACTCTTCGATACGTCGTCCCAGGTAATCCGAGGCTATATCGAAGATTTTGCTCCATAAGTATTGCTGTATTGCGACCAGTTGATGCGGGGTTAATGGTTTAAGATGTTCCTTAAACGTTGCGGCGTCGTTTATGTCGATCTTCAACACGAATTGTGCTTCGCTGAAATAGTCACGAATCCGCCCCAAGATCTGCACGAATGATAGCGGCTTGCGGAAAAACTCAAAGCTGCCGTCATTCAATTTATCGCTGAATACGTGAGCCACCGTATCCCGCTCGGTACGTCCGCTAAGGAAGATCACCTTGCCGGGTTCGCCATGCTGTTCGGTGATCTGTTGAATGAATTCGATCCCCGATATGTGCGGCATGACAACGTCCATGATCAGCAGATCGGGCAGCCATGATGCATATTTGATCAAAGCGCTAGCAGGATCACTAATACCCATGACCTCGTGGTGCTCGCGGGTCAGATATTCTTCCAGCGCGCTGACAATCTCTACCTCATCATCCACAATCATGATTTTAGCGTGTCGATCACCATCCAGAATATGGACCGGCCAGGTCAATATTCCAGTTTCAAAATCAAGCTCTGCCTCTTTCTCTTCCTCGATCTTGTGCATCAAACGCCGTGCTTTTTCATCCGCGCTGACGCTGGTGCGATAAGGCGCTGCCGCGACCTCGGGAGCCTCAGGATCAATTACCGGCTCAGCCGCAACGTAATTCCGTTCGTTGGCAGGATCATAATCCGGCTCTGACTCTTTGTCAGGTGCATGCAGAGGCTGTCGCTTATCGTCCTGTTCTCCTTCAGGTGCCTCTGGTTGTGAACTTTCATCTTCAGAAAGTGTCGGTGTTTCAGGGAAGTAAGAAAACTGAGCTTTTTCAGCATCCTCTTCCGATTCTTCCTTCTCTTCCACTCCAGTTTCATCTATTCTTTCAGTTTGAGATTCCTCTGAAGTTAATTTCTCAAGCTTTAGTTCGAAAGCGTCTTCTTCATTATTATCGTAAGGTTTCCGTTCCTGCATCTTCGCCCGCTTGGATGCGCGCCGCAAGGCTGTGATCCCGATCAGCAGCAAAACAACGATTAAGGCGGGCAATAGAATGTAAAGCAGGTTGAGGCCGTTACCCTGACGAGTCGCTGTTGTCGGAGGTAATTCTCCGGGTGACTGATGCAATGCAGCGTCAACCTTTTCACCATCTGCTGCACGCGTCGTATCAATGACTTCAACGGGTTCCTCTGGCTTGCTGACAGCGCCGGCCAGCTTGTCTGTCCTGGTATCTTTTTTTACTTCCACCGGTTCAACCCTGGGTTCCTCTTTCGGCGCTTCCTTCTTAGGAGTCAAGCCTGCGGCCTCAACGGCTTGTTTGGGGTAGAGATCGATCACTAATCTCTGCGGTTCAACCAGTTCAAAATAGCGCACATGGAATTCTTTCCTGGGGCGCAATTCAAATATCGTTTTGCCGTTTATCTGGACGTAGGAGTGATCTACCAGCAGGCCGCCTTCCAAAGATCGAATTTCATTGAGGACTTTATCAGGTATGTCTAAACCTTCGATAGTCAGTTTGACGATTGAAGAGTCGTAAGAAAGCTCGAAGATCGAACTCCGGTCGAACTGGTAGACGATACGAGTGCGATTTTCTGTGAGACCTAAACGAACGTCCTGCAGAACCAATGCTTCAGCGCTGCTGAAAATAAACAGCAATGCAATGGTAATTGCCTGGACTACTCGACAGCCCCCCCAAGTTTCAGCGAGTTTTGTCATGGAAGTCACCTGTTCATGCTTATTAATCAGAATGAATATAAATGAATTTTTTAATAAAAGCAAGCCAAAAACCCGCGCTTCGCCAATCTTCACTCTAAACTACTATTATAGGTGCCAGCACTTAGAACGGCTTGTAATCCGCTTGACTTTTTGCTTACTTTATTCTATATTGCATAAATTCCTTTCCTGACAGGGCCGCGGGATGGTAACAAATACCAGAAAATCACTGCTGAAGTGGATCACTCGATATAAAAATTTCGGGCACGATTGCTATCCCTTGCCCGGACTGCCGCTCTATGGTGAAAAGCTGACGATTCGTACGTTTCGGCGCTCTGATGAGGAGGCGCGCCAGCAGTGGCCAAAGCATCTTGATCCCTACCTGGCTAGATATAATTTCTCCCCTTGTGGAGAAGCTGAAAACGATATTTCCTATGAGAAGCTGAAAGATCGCATCCGCCTTGCAGTCGATAACCTGAAAGGTGAGATGGTCGGCTATGTTTCGTTCAAGCCGGTCCCCTCTGATCCGCTGACCGCTGAACTGGGGATCTGTTTTTCTGCCAGTCACGTCGCTTGTGGTTATGGCGCGGAAGC
>JAHJDJ010000040.1 GCA_018812585.1 bacterium | reverse complement strand
TGAATCCTATCAGAGCATTTCGACTAACGATCAATATCCGCATTTCTGCGACATCGACGCAGATGGAGACTACGACCTATTCTGCGGTGAAGGGGCAATTCCGGGACCACCTGGATTGCACCTATATTTAAATCAAGGAACGCCCGATAGCGCTGACTTTATTTTGTTCTCAGAAGATTTCGTCCCCTGGAGTTACTGGGTCATCATCTACCCCACCTTAGCTGACATCGACGCTGATCACGATCTCGATCTGTTTATTTGTGACCAGGATGGTAGTTTCTACTTCTTTGAGAATACCGGTGATCGTTACTGGCCTAACTTCGAATGGCAAAGTGATAATTGGCAAGGCATCGATCCAGGTATAACCCAACGGTGCTGCACCTTCTTTGATCAGGATGATGATGGCGATTTAGACCTGTTGTTCAATCAACAAGAAGCACCTCAGTTTTACCGCAATACTGGAACAGCGCAGAATGCCAATATGGTCTATGACCCAACTATGTTGCTCCCTGGGGTGAATTATGCTGTCATGGCACCACTCTTTGCCTTCGATATGGTTGACATCGATAGCGATGGCGACTCTGATTTCTTTGGATCGAATAACAAAGGTGGGATTATCTTCTTCAGAAATGTCAGCGACTTATCAATACTTGAACCACGCCTCACCTTAGATCCCCTTCACGGCATCCAGTTCAGCATCGGTCCCAATCCAGCCAATCCCGTCACCTGGATCAGTTATAATCTCCCCTATCCGCAAAAGGCAGAGATTGCCGTTTATAACCTCCTCGGCCAGAAAGTCGCCACCTTAGCCTCTGGTTTGCAGATGCCAGGATCGCATCGCATTCCGTGGATAGCGGATGACGTTGCTTCGGGGGTCTATTGGGTGAAGCTTTCCACTCAAGGGGTGGCCGGGACAGCTCGATGTCCCGGACTATATATACAAAAAATCGTCGTCACGAAGTGACGATCCGTAGGCGGGGGGTGCTTCCCCCCGCACAAAGCGATAACAAATCTGGCGGACACAAAACATTGGCGGACGAAAAAGCGTTAAAAAGCCGTCGATTACTGCGATTCGACGGCAAATTCAACAAGGGGTAGTTACCCCTTGCCAAGAGCCAACCGCTAACTGCCAACTGCTAACAGCTAACTGCCATTTTCATACTGCAACTGATACAGCTTGTAATACAGGCCGCGTTTTTTCAGTAGTTCCTGATGCGTGCCTTCTTCTCGGATTTCCCCATCATGCAGCACAATAATGCGGTCCGCCCGCTGGATGGTCGATAGCCGGTGGGCAATCACCATGGCGGTGCGTCCTTCCAGCAGCCGCGCGATCGCTTCCTGGATCAACTGCTCGGTTTCAGTATCCACCGCTGAAGTCGCTTCATCTAAGATCAGTATCGGAGGATCGTGAGCTAACGCTCGGGCAAAAGCCAGGAGCTGCCGTTCCCCGGAAGATAACGTCGCGCCCCGCTCTTCCAACCGCGTATCGTACTTTTCCGGCAGCTTTTCAATGAAGCGGTCGGCGCTGACTGCTTGAGCAGCCTGCATCATACGCTCATCGGGAATCTCACTCTGTAAGCGGATGTTCTCAGTCACCGGGCGGGCGAAAAGGAAGACATCCTGCTGCACGACTGCAATTTGGTGCCGCAGATCGCACTGCTGTAGATCGCGGATATCGGTGCCGTTTAGAAGAATCTGCCCCTCCTGCACGTCATAAAAGCGCGATAGCAGGTTGATCAGCGTCGTTTTCCCCGATCCAGTATAACCGACGATGGCGACCGTTTGCCCCCGATTCACCTTGAAGTTGACGTTCTTCAGCACCCACTCGCCTCCCTTGTAGGCGAAGCTGACGTCCTTGAATTCGATCACTTCGACCGGACCATCCAGCTTGATGGTCGTCGGTTTATCTAGTACTTCCGGTACGGTGTCCAACACCTTGAAGAGCCGTTCGGAGGAAGCCATAGCGCTTTGCAGGATGTTGTATTTTTCAGCCAGATCCCGCACGGGACGGTAGAAGCGTTCTGCGTAGAGGATGAAGGCTACCAGGCTGCCCAGAGTCAGCGCGCCTTTCAGGATCATACCACCACCGGTCCAGAGGATCAGAGCGATGGCAACTGCCGAAATGAGTTCCACTCCGGGGAAGAAGACGGCGAAGTAGAAGATGGTCTTCAGGTGAGAATCTAATAGGCTGGCATTGTGGTCTTTGAACTGCTGGTAATTGATCTCTTCGCGGCGAAAAAGCTGAATGATGCGCATCCCGATGATGTTTTCCTGCAGGTAGGAATTAACCACCGCCAGACGTTTGCGCATTTCTCGAAAGGCGGTTCGGACCTTCAGCTTGAACCAGAAGGCGATCCAGAAGAGGATGGGCAGCACCGCAAAGGTCACCAGAGCCAGCTTCCAGTTCAAAACCAGCATGGCGATGACGATGCCGATGATGATAAAAATATCGCCGAAAACGGCTACCACGCCCTGAGTGAACATCTG
>JAHJDJ010000006.1 GCA_018812585.1 bacterium | reverse complement strand
ATGCGAAGCAATCTCGTGGAACGTTAGCGAAATTTCAGGCGCTCGCGATAGGGCGCGAAGATTGCCGCACCCCGCTAAAGCAGGGTTCGCAATGACTGTTTTGGGTTGGATGAGCTAACAAGGGGCTGCAGCCTCTTGCCTCTCGTCACCCGCAATACAATCTCCGCGCCCTATCGCAGCTGTCAATCAGCGCAATCCGTGGAATCCGTGGTCAAGACAAAAACAATCCCCCCCCAATCCCCAAAAAATGATCCCCGTCACCAATTCCCCTCTTGACTTTCGCTTAATTATGTGTTAGATTGTAAATAGCCTGTGGCGTGTGGGTGGCCGGGACAGCTACCGACGCAGTCGGCCGCCGCAGGCGGGATGTCCCGGAACTTTCTATTTCTCCAGAGAACAGTATGACACCAAAGCACTTTACAGAAGAAAGGCATTATCATTATCTCACTTTCTCTTGCTTGAAACATGCCCCACTATTCCAGGATGAATCTCTTTATTCATTATTTATAAAATGCTTGAAGCAAGCGAAATCAAGAGGGTTATTTAAATTATCCGGATTTGTTATAATGCCAAACCATGCACATTTATTGATTTTACCCGAAGACAATATTTCAGTTTCGGCGATTTTAAGAGCTATCAAGCAGCCCTTCAGTCATCGAGCATTAAACTAAATACAGAATCAATATCCAGAAATTCACTCTGAACTTTGGATTTCAAAAGGGAGCAGAACAATACGAGTGTTCTGGCAGCCTGGGGGAGGATATGATCGTAATATCTTCACGAAAGCAGTCTACGATTATACATTGAAATATATACACTTAAATCCAGTTCGTAAAGCGTTAGTAGAAGTCCCACAGAATTGGAAATGGTCAAGTGCCGGGTTCTATGAAACTGGTATAAGTGACTCTGTCGAAATAGATGTTGCTGATTTATGGTGATTTTTTGTCCGGGACAGCCTGTGCCAATGGCAGTGTCCCGCAGGGATCAGACAAAGTCTGACATGTCCCGGTCATTAAGGCACCCAATGCGATTTCTCTTAATGTAATTATAGTGATTTCTCGTCCGGGACATCCCCGGCAGGGGCCGGGCGGCTTCGCCGAAGTTGTCCCGGCCACCCTATGATAATGATTATTAAGGAACCCTCCCATGAAACGCACACACTTGTTATTAATCTTGACCGCCCTGCTGCTGGGCTTGAACCAAAGCACCCACGCCTACTGGCCGACTTCCATCGACGATCCCTTTGTCATTGGTAATGATCCGAATTTGGGTGAAGGTGTCATCGGAGCGATGCAATTCCAGGACAATCGAGTATTACTGGTCTATGGTATCGAACCTAACCCACAATTTTTTCAGATCATTGATTGGTATGGAGAGTACGTGTTCGAGGAACCAATTCCGGTCGCTCCCGGCCTTGAAGAGGGTTGCGGTGTTAAATTCATCTTCCCGGATGGCGAGGATGGTGCTTACCTCGTATTTAACACAGGACAACCCTCTTTTCTTCCAATCGGTGCACAACGGATCGACAGCCTGGGGAATCGACTGTGGGGTGACGAAGGCCGGATAATTTTAGGTGTTGATGTGAGTCAATGGGACGCCTGTCTGTCAGATGACTACGGTATCATCGTCGCTGCAACTGTCGATGAGCCAACCGACTGGTATGACGTAATAGCCCAGAAGATAGACGCTGAAGGTAACCTGCTTTGGGGACCTGAGGGTGTCGTAGTTTCCGGGCTTCCAAGTAATGGCGAGAGAAATCCGGCGGTTGCCAGTGATGGAAGCGGCGGTATGTTTGTCGCTTGGGAGGATGGGAGATTATCGTATCCGACCGTCGACATTTTCTCTCAACACTTAGATGCGAATGGCAGTGCTCTGTGGGCGGAAGACCTCCTTATTTTTGAATATCCCTGGTACCACAACATGATCTCCGACGGCGAAGGAGGCTTTATCATCGAAGGGAACAGCGGCGGCGGAGCCAGCGACCATTGGCGTTTCGATGCGGATGGGAATGAACTCTGGCACCGGGAGGCATTAACCTGGTATCTGTATGGCTTTGATGATGGATTGTTAGCCGGGAACACT
>JAHJDJ010000039.1 GCA_018812585.1 bacterium | reverse complement strand
TGCTCCCGGACAGTCCCCACAGTTTAACAACCCGATCACCTCAACGTCCTGATCCTGGTATCGTTCAAATTCTCCAACCTTCCGATTGAACCCGACCAAGCAGCGTGAACAGCCGATGCAAACGTCATTCATGACCCGCTTGCAGCCGACGATTAATAGCTTCTCCATTCATTCTCCCATTATCTTCTGTAGAATTTATATAGCATTTTTATTCTTCGAATTCAATTCCAATGATTTTGCATAATTTATTCCAGTTTTTTCGTTGGGTTATCTACCAGAGGCGGACAAGTCCGCCTGCGGCGGCGTTAACCCAACCTACATGATGTATAGTAATTCGTAGGCTGGGTCAATCCGTTTTTCGGTGACCCAACATGAATCTATCTCCCAAACACCACACCGAAGCTCCAGAAAAGTTTAGCAGGTTCAATCTCTTTCAGCCCTTCGGTCTTTGCTTCCGAGATGAGCTGTTGAAACTGCTGTTTCGTTACGTGTCCCTTAGGGTCCACCATCAGAAAGCGGCCTCCCGGCTTCAACAGTTGATGCAGTTGCGAAAAAAAGCGATTCCGGTCAGGCACTTCGTGGACGACATACATGGCACAGGCGAAATCAACTTTTACATCAACCAACCCCAGATCGTCCTGCTTACACTGCAAGATGGTCATGCGTTCTGACATCCCTTTTTTCGCAGCCAATTTGCGGGTAAATTCGAGCATTTCCGCTTGCAGATCGACAGCGTAAACATGACCCTGTTCCCCGACCATTTTTGCCATTTCAACAGCGAAAACGCCGCCGCCACAACCTAAATCAGCCACATAGTCACCCGGTTTGATGTATTTGCTGAAAATCTTCCTCGGGTTTTGTGCCAGAGTCCTTAGGGGGCTGTTCAGAAAGCGTATCACGGAAGGCGGGCAGACATGCCCCAATGCTTCGTTTTGATGATCTTTGGACATAATTAATACCTACACGAAATGTTCCAGCACGTCTAAATATTTATAACCGCTGCCGGTGATAAAGAGCACGACTTCATCTGTCGGTTTGATAAATTTGCTCTGCACCAGTCTTTTTACAGCCGTCACAACAGCCCCGCCCTCAGGGGAAGCGAAGATGCCCTCCCGGGCAGCCAACAGTTTTGTGTCAGCCATCATCTCCTGATCAGAAACCGCCAGCGCAGTGCCTTTACTTTGCCGGATGGCATCCAGCATCAGAAAGTCCCCCACCGCAGAAGGAACCTTCAAACCGGCGGCCACAGTTTCGGGATTCTGCCACTCTTCGGCGTGATCTTTCCCCTGCTGAAAAGCCCGTGGAATAGGCGCGCACCCTTCAGCCTGCACCGCTACCATCTTAGGACGCTTACTGCCGATCCAGCCCATTTTCTCCATCTCATCGAAGGCCTTCCACATGCCGATTAAACCGGTGCCGCCGCCAGTAGGGTAGATGATCACATCTGGAAGATTGAAGTCGAACTGTTCTGCCAGTTCATACCCCATCGTCTTTTTCCCTTCGATGCGGTAGGGCTCCTTCAGGGTTGCAATGGAGAACCAGCCCTCCTGTTCCATCAACTCTGATGCACGTCCGCCACAATCTTTAATCGATCCTTCTATCTCTTCGATCTCAGCGCCGTAATAGATCCCATCGACTTTGAAGGGAGCCGGCGTGTCCTTCGGCATAACGATTTTACACTGTAACCCAGCCCGAGCACAATACGCCGCCAGCGCTGACCCAGCGTTACCTGCCGTCGGGATAATCAGCTTTTCTAAGCCTAACTCTTTTGCCTTGGAAACTGCCATCGCCAGGCCGCGCGCCTTGAACGATCCAGTCGGATTGACGGTCTCATCCTTGAAATAGAGACTCTCCAATCCCAGGCTTTCACCAATCATGCGGGAATGTAAAAGCGGTGTGCTGCCTTCCCCCAGTGAAACGATATTCTCGATCTGTTTCACCGGCAGCACTTCGATATACTTCCACATTGTATTGGGACGCTCGCCGAGTATCTCGGGTGTCAATTGTGCCGCGGCATTGTTATAATCGTAATCCACCAGCAGAGGTGCACCACAACTGCATAGCGTTAAAACGGCATCCGAATCATAGCGTTTATCACACTTTGAGCAATAGATATCTGTGATGTTTGTTCGGGTCTCTGGCATGCTGTTTCTCTATTTCGACTGTTTAATTTCAATGAATCTGGTCAGTTTTTCGATTGCATTTTCAAGCTTCTTCAATCGGTTTGACAGCTCAGTCTTCGCGGTTTCTTCTTCTGTGATTTTTATCTGCTCTTGCAGATCCGATATTTCATCTTCGATCTGCTTCCGTCTCACTTGCATCATCTCCAGCGATTCTTGCTCCTCAGCCTTATCAAACACCACATCTTCGGGTGCTTTCTCCTGGCTGATAATCGGCTCTTGCGCACGTATGACCGCTTTGGGAATGAACGCTTCATCGACAGCGATAGACCGTGTATTCATGAAGTTCGGGGAAACGATTTCAATGCCGCCTTCATGCAGTTTATCCAGCATCTGTTCATGCAGCTTGGACCTCGTTGAGATCAACTGTTTGACTTCAGTCAATAAGCCTGCGACGCGGTATTTGACAGAAAAGTCTCCCAATACTATGACATGTACAAACGGATCTTTCAGCTCCGTGGCTTCGGCGGCCTTGATCAGCAATTCCTGTACTTTTATCCGTGGCACATCGTAGCCTAAAGTGACTTCGCCTGTTATCAGAGTTCCTGAAGATCGAATAACTTTAACGGGATTGGTCACGAGATAGAGATTAGGCAAGGTCGTCAAATCGCGATCTTCCGTCTGGATCTCTACATGCAGGAGTCCACGCTCCGTGACTCGCCCGAAATGATCACCAATGCGGACAAAATCGCCAATGCGGAAACTACGCACCGCACGCAGCATGAATCCTGCCATTGCATTGCCCACAAAGGTCGTTGATGACAGGGCGATGATGGCGCTCGATAGGAGTCCAATCAAGCTTAAGAGTTGACCACGCTGATTATCACCGATTGGAGCGGTCATAATGATCAGCAGTAGTAGAGCAAATGCGAGCAGTATAACCGTCAGGTGCTGTTTATACCGGTTTCCTTGATCCACCCGGTATCGCTTTTCCAGGAACTTCCGGATGCCGTGAATGACCAGAAGCCCGATCAACAGAGTCAACGACATCGGAAGAAAGGAAAACAGAGTTTTCACCAGTGGGGAGGCAAATTCCATTATTGTCTCAGTTTATTTGGATAGTCAATTAATCGTCGCATTCCAACCGCTTACCAAAACTGACCACGTCGTCGCTCATATATCCGATGCTTTCGTAAAAGCGGATCGCCGCCAGATTATCCGTGCGAATCTGCAGGTTGATTTTGGGGCAGCCCATCGCCTCTATCCTCTCTTCAACCGCCCGCATGATCTGTTGAGCCAGACCACGCCTCTGATGTGCAGGATCGACCGCCAGATAGTTCATCCAGCCGCGATGTCCGTCATAACCTCCCATCACCGTCGCCACGATTTTGCCATCGATCAACCCCACCAGAAACAGTTCGGCGTTGACCTCTAACTTTCTGGCGATATCCTTTGCTGGATCATTCCAGGGGCGAGTCAAGTTGCATTTTTCCCAAAGCTGGATAACAGCATCCCGGTCTTCATTTTCGTATGGGCGAATCTGCATGAAAGCTCTCTGACAAGATATCTCTTATCCATGTAATTAGCCGTGGGTTTTATACCCACGGGGCATACTCCTCACGCTTTCTTCGCATTCCTCCGTTCCCAGGCATTCTCAATATAGGGAACCGCTTCCGGCGTTTTGCAGTCGGTGTCACCGTGATTGACCTCGACTTTGCCGATGCGTTTCGCTGCAGCTATCGCTTCTGCCTTCAAGGATTCATTGCGAATTCCGATGGCGATCAAGGCTGAATTCATGGCGTCTTTGACGCGATTCTTGGCGCCGCTGATATTATTTTCGATAAGCTTCAACTGTTCTTTAAAGAAGGCATCTTCCAGGTCTGGGTTGCGCATAGCGGTAATGGCCAGCATCTGCCAGCCTGCGCGGCAGATCCATTCTTCATCCGAAGCCATCCAGCCTTTCATTAAAACCTGGGCATCTTTCGCACGACTGGCAATACCGGCAAACGAATCACTGATGATATAGTTGTCCAAATCTTTCGCCCACGTTTCCAGCAAGTCAGCAGTCATGTCGTTTTCATCTGCGATCATCGTCGCTAAGATACGTGCGTCATGATTCCCGGTTGCCCATAAGGCTTCCGCCAAGTCCTGGGCTTTACGAATTCTTCGCTTCAACACATTCAGATTCGCAAAACTTACACCAAACTGATCTCTCGTGACCCCATGCTTTCTATAAACTTTACGGTTCTGCATGGTGCCGCACTTTTCCAGTTCACTCATTAATTTTTCCAGAGTCATAGTCTTTATATCTCCTTAGGTAGTTTTCTTCTTCCAGAGTATTATATTGAAGTATTCGGATTGCTCAGATCACCAGTATAACGAGACTTGCGACGAAAATGTGTGCGATCGTATTAGTTGACTCATTCAACCAGACTGAAACAGGGATGATGGTTGAACGTCACTAGCGGAATCCGACGCTGCCCCGTGGGTATAAAACCCACGGCTACTAACTGTAGATGTTAGCCTATTGACGTAGGGTAGACTAAGCAAAGCGCAGTCTACCGCATTAGCCCTCTTCAGAGGGGTTTATCCGCCTCAGGCGGATTGTGCCATCCGTAGCCCACGTCCTTCAGGGCTGGGTGCTCCGCAGGACAATCCCTGCAACCTTCCGCCATTTCTAATAAAAAAACGCCGGACGTGATCCGGCGTTCCATGATATCCTCCACCCGAAATTTATAGCAGGGCGATGATGGATGCACGCGCCAGATCCAGCAGTGGGCTGGGAAACAGTCCTAAGATCAGAATCGCCAGGCCGCAGATGGCCGCCGTGATTGCCACCGTCGGCGCTTTCTCCAGATCCTTTAACTCTTCGCCTTCGCGCATGTACATGATGACCATGACGCGCAGGTAGTAGAAGACCGATATAGCGCTGTTTAAGACAGCAATAACTACCAGCCAGATATACCCTTCCTGGACCGCTGCAGAGAAAATGTACAGTTTCCCGAAGAATCCCGCCAGAGGCGGAATGCCCGTCAGCGAGAGCATGAAGATCGACATCAGCGCGGCCAGCATCGGGCTCTTGGTGCCCAACTGAGCGAAATCCGACAGGTTGTAACTGCCGTTGCCCCGTCGGTTGACCAGGTATGCGAGGGTGAAGGCTCCCACGTTCATAAAGCCGTACATGAAGAGGTAAAAGAGCATCCCCGATGCGCCCAGTTCGTTACC
>JAHJDJ010000038.1 GCA_018812585.1 bacterium | reverse complement strand
CCCTGGGATGCCTGGGATTCTGAGGATTTCCATGCTATTGAAATCTGGAACCATCTCTCTGAATGGATGGAGCGCTTGACCAGACGTAATAAATGGTGGTTGTATGTCAATCCCCGCAGATCCGTGATCCGCCCCACCGCCTGGACGCTGGAGAAATGGGACAGCTTGAATCTGCAGCGCCGTGTAGTGGGCGTTGGTGGCGTGGACGCTCACGCCCACCATTATCCCATCTGGCAGAATCTGAGCGCCACCATATTTCCCTATAAGGTAGCTTTTCGCTCGATTCAAGTGCATGTGCTGCTGGAGAATCCACTTGAGAAGCAGAATGCCGAAAAAGCGCTGCAATCCCTCTTTACTGCCATGAGAAGCGGCCATGTATTTGTGACCAATCGCTATGTGGGTGATGCGCGCGGGTTCCGCTTCTGGGCTGATAATGAAAATGATGGCGCGGTTTGCCAGATGGGGGACAGGCTTCCCGCGGCTTCCCGTCTGCGCTTTCACTACCGGCTGCCCGCTGATGCCACCTCTGCCGTTCTGCTGAAAAATACCCAGCCTCTGCACCGCATCAAGGAACATTCCGGCTCCTGTAACAGCAGTGGTCCGGGTGTATATCGTATTGAAGGTTTCAGGCATCGTCGAGCTTTTATTTACAGTAACCCGATTGTCATCACAGCTTAAGGATTCATCAGGACGATGGAGTCGTGGAAAAATTGCTTGTTTTTCGTCGATTTTAACAGTATAATTATTGTTTAGGATGGTAGTCAGCTACGTTGCCGGATCAACATGTCATTTTCACCTTCCATGAAAGAA
This sequence comes from bacterium, assembly GCA_018812585.1. Taxonomy (GTDB): domain Bacteria; phylum Electryoneota; class B3-LCP; order B3-LCP; family B3-LCP; genus JAHJDJ01. The sequence goes on along the minus strand of JAHJDJ010000038.1, from coordinate 2,555 downwards.
TTCTGCGGTGTCTTCGCAATCTATAATCACCCGGATGCCGCCAGATTAGCATACTTAGGGCTGTACGCCCTGCAACATCGTGGTCAGGAATCGGCGGGCATCGTCAGTTCCGACGGAGATCAGGTCTATCGTCATGTTGGACTGGGTCTGGTTGCCGATGTCTTCTCTAATCCACGGCTTTTCACTGGACTGAAGGGTCACTTGGCGATTGGTCACAATCGCTACTCAACCACCGGATCTAATTCCATTGCCAACGCCCAACCGCTGGCGATCAATTATCACGGCGGTGCTCTGGCAATGGCGCACAACGGCAATCTGGTTAATTCACGGACACTTCGCAGCCAACTTGAAAATAGCGGCAGTATCTTTGCCAGTTCATCTGATACTGAAGTCATCCTGCATTTGATTGCCAAATCACAGCAGAAGACACCCGAAGCGCGCTTGCAGGAAGCTCTACTGCAGGTTAGAGGCGCTTATTCTTTGGTCTGTCTGACGGAAGACAGCATCATCGCCGCCCGAGATCCGAATGGATTCAGACCGTTATGCATCGGCAGAAAAGAAAAGGCCACCTTAGTTGCCAGCGAGTCTTGCGCGTTTGATCTGCTAGAAGCGGATTACATTCGCGACGTTGAACCCGGTGAAATCATCGTGATCAACGCTGCAGGGATGAAAAGCTATAAGTTGCCTGCCGCACAAAAGGTGACGCAATGCATCTTCGAATTTATCTACTTCTCACGTCCGGACAGCAGGATCTTCGGGGAATATGTCGATAAAACACGCCGCAAGTTAGGCCGGGCGTTAGCTGAAGAGCGCCCTTGCCCCACTGCTGACATTGTTATTTCCGTGCCTGACTCTTCAAATACTGCAGCTTTAGGATATGCGCATGAATCCGGCATCCCGTATGATATGGGATTGATTCGTAATCACTATATCGGCCGGACGTTTATCCATCCGTCTCAGGATATGAGAGAATTCAACGTCAGGATTAAATTCAATACAGTTGGCGGGGTATTACGCGGTAAAAGAGTTGTGGTGGTTGATGATTCCATTGTGCGGGGTAATACCTTACGCAAATTGACAGAATTAATCCGTAATGCTGGCGCTGCCGAAGTGCATCTGCGTATCAGTTCACCTCCTATCAAATACCCCTGCTTCTTCGGTATGGACTTCCCCAAACGGCGGGATTTAATCGCAGCCTATAATACAGTAGAACAAGTGCGCGAATCACTGCATGTCGATTCATTGCAATATCTATCCGTGGAAAAAATGCTCAGCGCCGTGCCGGTCGGCCGCTGTGGCTATTGTACCTGCTGTTTCACTGGAGAATACCCGGTAGAGATTGACGAAGCCTATCATAAATTTCTGCACGAACACTCTTCACCCATCCTTGAACTGGACTTTCGATCGTAGCGGCTTACTAGTTCTTCAGGCTTCGTGACGTATTCAGATAAGCAAAGAGGCTCTTCAGGACATGGTTAAGCCGGACTGGTTTGACGCATTTTTCATTCTTCGCCCAACGCTGTTCTTTCCTTCCTGGACATTTTTCCTGGCTGGCTATACGCGCGGCTCGGGAGATGCAGCGCTGTTTCTTATGGCCTGGATTGCTGCCGCCCTGGGAGCATCTTTTCTGCTCAACCAGTTATCTGATCGACGGGAAGATCAGATTAACCGCAAGCTTCTGTCGCATTGGTCTGACCTCTTATCATATCGGTTTCTAGCAATCGAATTGATTGTATTAATCACTTTTGTTATAGCTGGCGGCGTCGTTGCGGGAGCTGAGCTCTCCTTCCTCCTTGCCCTGTTTTTCATCGTTGCCGGATTTCTCTATAACTTTCCGCCGTTCCGCTTGAAAGCGCGCCCCATTTTAGGAATCGTGAGCTGTTCTGTCGGCATCTGGATTGGCTATCTGATGGGCGCCAGAGCGGCCGGACTGCCTTATTCGACGGCGGCTATGAGCGGATTGGCCTATGCCATTGCAGGCGGCGCGGTCTCACTTCTGACTCACATTCCCGATCTGAAAGGAGACCAATTGACAGGCGCAAGCACCTTTCCCGTCGTCTTTGGGAAGAATAAGACCGGTCTTTGGGCTCTGATTCTGGTGGCTGCTTCCGTGCTGTTCAGCTTAATGGTTCGTGAATATGCCTTATGCGCAGCGGCGCTGGTCGCACTGCCGTTTTTCTATCGCTTCTGGTCTTCGACCACAGTAGCTGCCGCCGAGTTGGCTATCAAGGTCGCCGTCTTCAGCCTGGCAGTTTTTATCGGTTTCACCTGGCCGCCTTTCCTGGCGATGATAGCAGTTTACTATCTCTTTGCGCGCTGGTATCACCGTGCTCGACTGGGTATCGAATATCCCAGTTTTAAATCTGCAACTGATGCTTGATGAATTATATTCTCTGCAGCCTTGAACGAATTCTGACGTGAACACAAAATCTAAAAAAACCATCAGCGACCTGCACTTCACAGCACATCTATGTGACTATTGTGGCTGTTGTGTCGCGGTTTGTCCGGTGGATTGTATCGAACTGGAAGAGACCAGCCTGGCGATCGACCGGAAT
>JAHJDJ010000037.1 GCA_018812585.1 bacterium | reverse complement strand
CGTACGTTGTATCCGAGAAATTCGACGTTTTCCAATCGGAGATGAATTCCGGCTCGCCATCCCCATCAATATCGCCCACAACACATTCATTCATCTTTTCTCCGTATTCCTGGCTCTGCCACACAATCTGAATATCGATTTCGTCGATGATGCGAGGTGGGCTGTGAGAAGATGAGTTACGCAGATCACCTTCCAGATCCAAACTACCGCGGCGGAGAAAAAAGAGCTCTTCAGAGCCATCGGTAAAAGTAACTTTCAAGGGCGGATGCGTATCCCAGATTGTTCCGCCAAACCCTAACGAGGCGATCGGTTTGCTGAAAGTTTTCAGTTGCTGGGGTTCAAGGGTGAAGCCATGAATCGAAGAGATGAAGATCTCCAACCGGCTGCCGTCAAAGCGGGCAATATCCAGGTAGTCATCTGAGTCGAAGTAACCTGCTTTGGTCTTCGGCGGCGGGTTGCAGTAGTCCACTATGCCGTGGTCCAGCATGCCAAAACCGAAGTCGAGGGGAGTGAGGGAGGGCTCTTGTGCTGAGGCGTGGAGAGCAGTGCATGTCACCAGGATCAAAGAAAATGCGAGTTTCATAATACACCTTTCAAAATGATTTAAATATATGGACTCGATTCATCGATAATCGTTTATTTATTTCAGTAGAACCGCTTTGACCGTCTGTTTGACGGATTCAGATTCGATGCGCACAAGATAGATTCCGGAACATAAATTATCGGCCTGCCAGGTCAGGTAATGCTGACCAGGCAGCATATTTGCTTCATACTCTTCATGAACGATCCGGCCCGAAATGTCATATATGGAAAGGCGAACGTCGCTTGCGCGGGCCAGTTCAAACGGAATGACCGTCGTGGCATTGAAGGGGTTAGGATAAACTGGATTCAACTTGAAGTGCGCAGGCGCTTGATGCTTCGGTTGATCCCATACTCCCAAAGAAACCTGTTCCCAGTCGATCATCTTATTGTGATCGTCCTCCACCAGTAAAATGCTGATCTTGCCATCACCATCCATATCAGCGAGGTGAGGCATCCGATAATCTGCATTATAGATGTAGGGTGTTTCCCAGGTATAGGTAAATCCGCTATTTTCCCAGCGCCACATTGATAACGCGGAAGTCGTGGTCGGCGCAACGTAAGGAGTACAGGATGAGACGATAGATGGAGCGCCATTGACGACGCCATAATAAACGAAATCGATGCTGCCGAACGAACTGCCAATATCAATCCAGGAGACGTAACCGTTCAACAGTCCTGTGCCTTCCCAGACAAAGGCTGCTCCAGCGCCGATCGTAAATCCTTCTGCGAACAGATCAAGGTCACCGTCATTATCGAAGTCCTCGATCACTGGACACGCACAGCGGATAACTAAATTGGTTTCCAACCAGTGCAGGTCAAACGAATCTGAGCTGCCGGAATTATATCGGTAAAAGGGCACATCTACGGGATCTGAGGAGCTCAATAAAATGTGATTTCCCTGCACAATATCCACTGCGCCATCGTTATCGAAATCGCCTACTGCTATTCGCGCGGTCGGCCAGTCTTGCCAGAATCCCGATAGTATATCGAAATTCATCATATAGTTGACCGCGTCCTTTTCTTCAAATTCGCACACCCAGTAGGCGCAAGGTGGTGTTAGATCTGGAGTAAGCATGACTGTTGTAACCTCCGGAACGCTGTCCTCATCGACGTCAGTAATCTTGGCATCGACTACCCCGCGTGGAAAAACAAAATTAGAACGATACCTGATGTATTCACCGGGCGCGGAGAATTCCCAGAAATAACAGCCATCATAAGTGAACATCAACTCGTTTTGCCCGTCTTGGTCGATATCAGTAACCATTAAAAAGGAGGTATTTGCTGATGAAGCTATTATCGGATCAAAGAAAAGCTCATCCATGAAAAGCTCGTAGGTGTCATCACCACTATTTTTATAGATTACTATGTGAACCGTATCAGCAAAATTGTTTTCCTTCCAGGAGGAAACGAATTCCATCACTCCATCGCCATCCAGATCACCAACGGTGCATTCGTTCATCCTCTCAGGGTATTCTTCACTTTCCCAGACAATATTAAATTCCAGATCTGAAATCGTGCGCGGAGGACCAGATGCAGAGGGGCGGGTGGTTTCAACACCCAAGTCCAACATACCTCGGCGAAGGTAAAACAGCTCTTCCGTCCCATCGGTGAAGGTGACCTTCAACGGCGGATGCGTATCCCAGATTGTTCCGCCAAACCCTAACGAGGCGATCGGTTTGCTGAAAGTTTTCAGTTGCTGGGGTTCAAGGGTGAAGCCATGAATCGAAGAGATGAAGATTTCCAACTGGTTGCCGTCGAAGCGAGCGATGTCCAGGTAGTCATCTGAGTCGAAGTAACCCGCTTTGGTGTTCGGCGGAGGATTGCAGAAATCCACTATGCCGTGGTGCAGCATGCCAAAACCGAAGTCCAGAGGGGTGAGGTAGTCGTTTGCGGTGGCGAGGAGAGCGAAACAACCAACGATCAGCAGATTTGATAAAGCCTTCATAATAATAACCTCCTGATATGTTTTTAATTTTATGGAAGCCGCTTCAATGTCAAGTCTATTATTATCTTGTCTAAGTTATTATCAATAAAAAAGCGTCCCGATTTCTT
>JAHJDJ010000005.1 GCA_018812585.1 bacterium | reverse complement strand
CCTGGTCAAGTTCCAGCACAATCATTGGTTCGTGGCAGGCTACGCAGTTCATAAGAATTCACAAGACTTTTGTGCTTTCCGCATATGCTCAACGTCCTCGCAGCATTACTAAGAGAAGTTATATCTTAATTTTCCCCAACTGTGATTACAGGATTGACAGTTCCAGCGCGGGGACTCGGGGCCAACGCAGCATCCACCTAAAGCGATTTCACCTTTCCTGGATGCTTCCTCCATTTCAGAGGAAGGGTAGCCATAGATAAATTCAAGAACCTTGGATGAACCACAATTCGGGCAAGCAGGTGATTTTCGTTCTCGTAAATTTTTCTTCATATATAACAGCGTTTATGAGATATCCGCAGATTTTTTGTATCGCCGCGCAAGCCGCTTCTTCGCGTATATATAGCGGAAAACCCAGATGACGGCCATCAGCAGCCAGACCGATCCGACGATCAGACGGCCGTTCAGGTCATCTTTGAAGATCAAGCCTGCATAAGTAACAACAGCCATAAGCAGAGAAATGATCCCGATTATGATGTAGCTGTGGGGAGGCTTTTGCATGTTTCTTTCTCTTGCTATAGACGTTTACCCCAACAACCGTACATCCATAGGAATGCCCTTCTGCTCATCCAATCGCAGCGACATAGCACCCGTTGGACACTGCCCCTCACAGACTCCGCACCCCATACACGCATCCCAGTTTACAGAGGCGGCGTCGCTCACCTGGACAGCATTGAACGGGCAAACGTCGGCGCAGGTTTCACAAGCTGAGCATACCTCCTCGTCCACCACTGCCATGTATCCAGAGGACGCCATCATGGGAGAATCATATTTGACCATCGCTTCAATCCCTCCACAGCAGCATTTGCAGCAGTTGCAGATGGCATAGAAGCGGTCACCCATGGCATCCTTAAACCAGGCTGAGTGCAGATGCCCGCGTTCATATTCGGCTTTCAGTAACTCTACTGCCTCAGTTTGCGTCAGTCTGCGGGCGGATTTGTGGTTCTTCAAGATGAATTCGACAAATGGCTTACCAACCACCATGCAGACCTGTATCGGTTGACAGGGCGCTTCTCTGGCATGGCGGCAAGCGCAATCAAATACTGCAACATCAGGTGGACCTTTTAAAATCAGTTTACGCGCATGAGGATAAGGTATGATCTGTTCCAGGTCATGGACGTGGCCATCGTGATCGTGGGTAATTAAAGCTTCGGCCAGTTCGGGCGTCAAGACCTTGCCGTGGTAGTGGTCGCTCCAATACTTTTTGCCTTCTGGTTTCAGTCGGGGGAAGATACGATGAATCAGGGTGTGAACATACTTGTTCGTCCAGCGTCCGTAAACGTAGGCGTGCAGCAGGTCCACAATCTTCTTGCGGCGGCGTTTGCCGATGACCCAAAAGGTCAGGATAATGCCGCAAAATATGTATAGGATAATCGACATGTTTTTTTATGGTAATTATGATGAGAATCGGTTGACAGTGTGCGCTCTACGGTTTCCGTGCTTCTACATACCAGGAATATTCCGTCAAGGGAATTGCTTTTACACCCGTAAAACCTGAAGTTCGCAAGTGATCTTGAAGTGACGTAATCGTTACAATTTCGCGGCTGGGATCCGACGTGATCATGTTCAACACGAACAAGGCTCCGAACAAGGGATTTGCGCCATCAGGATCGGAATAGTACCCACGAATGATAATCTTACCATTGGGTTTCAGGCATGCGAAGGCGTTTTTCAACACTTTATCTACATTGATTTTATCGTATATTACGTCTGATATGAGGACGACATCGACGTTCTCGCCGAACGAATCCTGAGTGATATCTGCTTCTTTGTAACGGATGCGATCACGAATATCGAAGCTACTATTCAGTTCCTGAGCAATTTCTAGTGCCGGTTTTCTATCCAATATTGTCGCGGTCAAGCCTGGATATTTCTGACAGAGCACCCTTGAGTATAATCCAGAACCACCTCCGACATCGACCATCTCACGGCAACCTAGCAAGTCGACGGCGTTTCGCATCGCTTCGGCTTCGCCTTGCGCGCCCAGATTGTCCATTCCTCTGGTGAAGGTCTGAGCGTCCAATTCAGCCAAGGGTGAAGATCCATTCTGTATTTCATCACCTTTGATCGTTTTCGCTAAGTTCAACCATTCCAATGACTCACCGTAAAGAATGTTTATAAAATCACCCAAATATCGAGGTGTTCCTTCGATCAGATAGATCTGGCTGAAGTGGGTGTTGGTGTATTTTCCGCCGTTCAGCTTGATCAGATCCATGCCGACGCAGGCGTTCAGGAGGTGCTCTAATAGCTTGGGCACGGCGCCGCATTCGTTAGCGATTTCAGGGGCGGTCACTTCCCTTTCGCCTATAATGGTGAAGACATTCAGCCGAACTGCGGCGAAAAGGATGTAGACCTTCCAGGGGGCGGTGATGAGACCTGAAGGGGACAGGATCATGGGGGGCTCCTTGTTACACCAGAATAAATTCTGGTGTTCAGCTTCTTCCAAAGTCTCTAAAGAGACTAAAAAATCTTGCGTGCTACAACGGTATATTCCCGTGCTTCTTCTTGGGATTGGTGTCGACTTTATTGCGCAGCATTTCCAGGCCGGTGATCAGGTCGAAGCGGGTTTGAGACGGTTCGATGACGGCGTCCACATAGCCTCGTGATGCGGCGATGTAGGGATTGGCGAACATCTCTTCGAATTCCCCGATCTTCTTATCGGTCATCTTTTCGGGATCGTCCGCCTTGGCAATCTCCTTGTTGAAGATAATTTCGACCGCGCCCTTAGCTCCCATGACTGCGATCTCAGCGGTCGGCCAGGCGAAGTTCAGATCGCCGCGCACATGCTTGGAATTCATGACGTCGTAAGCTCCGCCGTAAGCTTTGCGGGTAATGACCGTGATTTTAGTAACGGTCGCTTCGCAGTAGGCGTAGAGCAGTTTGGCTCCGTTGGTGATGATGCCGCCCCATTCCTGATCGGTACCGGGGAGGAAGCCGGGCACGTCTTCGAAGGTGACAATGGGGATGTTGAAGGCATCGCAGGTGCGGATGAAGCGCGCGCCCTTTTTCGATGAATTGATATCCAGGCAGCCTGCCAGAAACGCCGGCTGGTTGGCAATGATACCGATGGATTGACCATTCAAGCGGGCGAAACCGACCACGATGTTGGGTGCGAAATTTTCGTGTACTTCGAGGAAATCTCCGTCATCCACGACGCGCACGATGACGTCCTTGATATCGTAGGGCTTGTTGGGATCGTCCGGCACCAGCGTATCCAGTTCGGGATCGGCGCGGTGAATGTCATCGGTGCATTCGACAAGCGGTGTGTCTTCCATATTGTTCTGCGGCATGAAGGACAGAAGCTTCTTCACTTTTTCGATGCACTGCACTTCGTTGTCACAGGCGAAATGTGCCACGCCTGACTTGGTAGCGTGTGTCATCGCTCCGCCAAGCTCCTCGGAAGTCACTTCTTCGTGAGTGACCGTCTTGACCACCTTAGGTCCGGTGACGAACATGTAGGAGCTTTGCTTGACCATTAGCGTGAAATCGGTAATGGCAGGGGAATAGACCGCTCCGCCGGCACAGGGCCCCATAACGGCTGAGATTTGAGGCATTACGCCGGAATAGAGAGTATTGCGCAGAAAAATATCGGCATATGCGCCCAACGACACAACCCCTTCCTGCACGCGCGCGCCGCCGGAGTCGTTCAATCCCACCACCGGACAGCCAACCTTGGCGGCCATATCCATCACCTTGCAGATTTTCTCTCCGTGAGCTTCAGACAAAGATCCGCCGAAGGTCGTAAAATCCTGACTGAAGACAATGATGGGGCGACCGTTGACTTTGCCGTGACCGGTGACGACACCGTCGCCTAAGATCTTCATCTTGTCGAGACCGAAAGCGGTGGAACGGTGGGTGACCAGTTGGTCTATTTCCTGGAAACTGCCGGGATCGCAGAGCAGATCGATCCGTTCGCGGGCGGTCAGTTTGCCCTTGGCGTGCTGAGCGTCGATGCGTTTCTGGCCTCCGCCAAGCAGCGACTCGCTTTTCAGTTTGCGCAGCAGTTCGATTTTTTCTTTCGTGGTGGGCATGGGAAACTCCGTGGATGACATGGTCTGTTGTGGAGGGTCACTCCCTACAACTAAATGTTTTTTGTCGGGGTCGAGGGCGACCCCGACTATAGGACGCGAGAAAAAGCAGCTCCCTACTCTCATAAAAGCTCTAACTTGTAAATTTAGGAAATGGCAGGGTTAAAAGCAAGGAGAAACTTAGTGGGGTATGTTTGGGTTGGGAGGATTGTCTCGACCACGGATTGCACAGATTACACGGATTCTGGGGATATTAAGCAAAAGGGCGACCACGAGGATCGCCCTGATATCTAACCAGCAGACAGGAGTGTCTGCCCCACCATTGCAATGATTATTTCATTAGAACCATCTTCCTGGTTGTTGAATGTTCTCCGGTTTGTATGCGGTAGAAGTAGATACCAGTTGATAAGTTTGACCCATCGAACACAACTTCGTAATTGCCAGCTTCCCTGTGACCACCCATTAACTCGGCGATTTCTCGACCGGAAATGTCGTAAACTGTGAGGCTCACCAGACTACTCACAGGAATCTGAAATCTGATGACTGTGGTTGGATTGAAAGGATTTGGGTAAGCGTTTACGACCAGTTCAGGCGATATTGGCATTTCGGGAGCGTTAATGTCGATGCTGTCAAAGAGATCGCTGGAACAGTGCCAGTCATCGAGGCTATTTCCAGGCAGACTTCCATCAGCAGCAGATTTTTCGAAGGCCAGCAGATCGCTGTTGCAGAAATCGTCGGGGTAATCCCCCACGAAAACCGTTATTAAATAGCTCCCGGATGGCGCTCGCCCAGGAATGGAAATCCCTACGTTCGCCTGCATGGTTCCCAGAGGAGGCAGAGACCTCTCCCGCGCCGAAAGACTCATCATGCCGCCCTGGGAGAAGTTTTCTACCAGAGCCCAGATGTCGAAGGTTTCAGGGAACACTGATGTATTGGACACATCCAAGGTAAATTCTACCAATCCTCCAGAAGCGGGGATAACAAGAGGTGAGGTCAGGAGTGTCAGTGCGATTTCGAGGGCAACTTCATATTCGATCTCCAGGTAGGGGCGCATGTTTTCAAATGCATAGTCCGCCTGCCAGGTATGTACCCACCCCCAGGGACCGGTCGTCTTGATAACCAGGCCGTTGTTGGGAATGGTTTCCCTATACCAGTCATTTATTAATTCGGGGCTGATCACGAAACCGAAAAACCCGGGCACGACCCAGGGGTACGCTGAAGTCTGGGGTACTGTAATTTCGTCTTCGGGCGTTTGCATGCAATCTGCCCCCATACCATCACCGCTATTGTGGATGCCATCATCATCTTCAAAATGACAGCCGGGCAAACCCCACTCGAGATCGTCTGCATTCCAGTCTTCATAGGTACAGCCCTCGCCATTTTGTGGATCAATACCATTTAAGTAGCCTGCGATCCAAGGCTTGAAAACGCGTTTGATTCCGACGGTTTTATCTCCGGAATTACCGTCAGCATTCGAGATATAAACAAACAGAGAGCAGGAAGTGATGATTTTATGTTGTCCGATCGCCTCTTCCAGATTTATCAGCCGTAGAAGGTATACCGAACCTTCGTAACCAGCAATGGCGCCACCATGCGCCCCATAATTCAGCATCTGCCCGTCCAGAGCGTTGTTCAACCAGGTATCTTCAATGTGTTCGCT
>JAHJDJ010000036.1 GCA_018812585.1 bacterium | reverse complement strand
ATCGCCGGATTTGATCCCACCGGCGGAGCGGGCATTATCGCCGATGCGACCGTCTTCCGGGCGTTTGGCTTCCATCCGCTGACGGTGTTGACTTCCGTCGCCGCGCAAGGAGCGGCAAACGTCAGCGAGGTGCTGCCGCTGCCCAAGACCTTCATCGCCAAGGAACTGGCCATCATCGCCTCGGAATTCCAGCCGCAGGCCGTCAAGATCGGGATGCTCTATTCCAGCGATGCCGTGGAAGCCACAGCCGATTATCTCAATACGCAAACCCTCCCCGTCGTCCTGGACCCACTGGTCAAATCCTCCAGCGGCGGCGATCTGGCGCTGCCCACAGCCATTCCCACTATCGAAGAGCTGCTGATACCTCATTGCACATTGGTCACTCCAAATCTCCCCGAAGCAGAGTTCTTCTTAGGGCGGAAGCTGACCTCGCTGGAGATGGTTAAGGGCGCGGCTCTGCAGTTAAGCGAAAAATGGCAATGCGGCGTGCTGGTCAAGGGCGGTCACCTGGAAGGTGATCCGGTGGACGTTCTGGTTTATGGCGGCGAACTAAACGAATTCCCGCACCAGCGCATCTCCATGCGGACCAGAATACGCGGCACTGGCTGCTCGCTGTCGACGGCCATTGCAGCGGGTTTAGCGCAGGGCAAGAATGTTTCCGAAGCCGTCGAGAGCGCCATCACTTTCATCGCCAAAGCGATCCAGAACGCCTATTGTTCCTCGCGCAGCAATGAGGTTGGTTTTTTAGGATTTGAGGAGTAGGTGATGCGATCATTTTACATTCTGGCCATATGACAGATGTGACAGAGGTACTGGAGCTTCCCCGCACAAAAGCGACAGACCGTGACAGCGCCCCGCACGAAACTTGAAATTGCGCCAACTTTGTCGTTTTTTGGGTTTATGTAGTTGATTTTATGAATGTTAGTGTGGCGGACAGATTTGCCGAAGATGACAGATGTGTCATTGTCAAGAAAGAGCGAATGGAAGAATGGAAGAACGTAGGCGGGGGGTGCTTCCCCCGCAGCCGGATTGGGACAATCCGGCTGCAGAGATAGTGAGATAATGAATTGTTGTGTATTAGCATTTGTATTCTCTTTCAGGCAGGTGATCAGGTGAGATTGTTGGGGACTATGATTATAATATACAACAGTGTGGCTTGAAATGCAAGGGAAATTTTAGAAAAGAAGATAGGAGGCAGGAGATAGGAGTTAGAATGGGGAGGTGGTCGCAAATTGCGACCAGTTCGACAAACACAATTGATGGATATATTTCTTGACTTATGGTTTGGATTGGGATATATTTTGGAGGGGTGTCAGGTCACGCATCCCGTGATGAACCGACCTGTCACGACTGATAAGAATCCCACCGAAAGCGGTGGGGCCAGGCAATTGGTTTTTTAGTCTTTCACATTCTAAAGAGTTACAGTTTTTTAATGAACGGAAGGAATAATTATGAGGGTGCGAACTGTCATTGTTCTAGCGTCGCTGCTATTCTCCGCTTGTGCGTCTAAGCAGTTTTACTACGGAATACCTGAATTTCCAAAGTTTACAGAGACGACTGAGGTCAAGGAGAGCTTTGAACTTACAGATAATATGAAAAGGAATTTCGGAGATTTAGAAATTGCGATTAGCTACCAGGAACAGAAAGTATTAGATGAATATTTCAATAATTTAAATCTATCAAGCATCAGTTCTGAAAAAATCTTATTACAGCCATCAAGTGAACGTTCGAACGAGTCACACCTTCTGCACAAACGCACTTCAGGTATAGAAAAAGCAGTATCAATACATAATTTAGTTAGTGAATCCGTATTCAAACAAGTGAGACCATATTTAGCACAACTTGATGAAACAAGCATAAGCTTTGGAAGAATTTCTGACTTTGACTTCAACAAGAATTCAGTAGCTTTCTCATTACTGAGAGATGAGGCCAAGAATCCTTACAACCTACAGGATTTTGTTGGTGATGTTAGACTTGATGTGTTCGAAATAAGTATATTCAATAGCTCGGGCGAAACAAAAAACATTGAAATCTCCAAAGTATATCTTATGGATAACCTGGGGAATCAACAAAAACCTGTTGAGGTGAAATTTTTTGAGTCGATATATCTGGATTCAGCTCCAGCAAGATTTTCAAATGTCCAACGAACGCTTTTGACATCTGGTCCGATTTTCCCAAACCAAACACGAAGAGGTTTTCTATCTTTTTATCCTATTGCTGATGAAGCCGAAACAGCACAAATATTCTGGACTCTGTCAGATGATCATAAAAAACCTTTAAAATGGGAGTTTAAACATAGTAGAGAAATGGTAAAATCTACACTTCTCCATGTAGGAATTCATGCTAATTTAGCCGATCGCTTCAGCACAGGAAGCAATAGTGGAGTAAAAGAACTTTTAGCTTTCACAGACCCATATAGTGATGTAGCAAAGACAGGAACTGGCGGTGGAGCGGGTTTAACGATAAACACAAAACTGCTTGCTGAAGGTGTAAGGGTCTGTTTAATTGGTGCTTATAATTCCAGGGTGAAAAATAGCAACGAGATTGTGTATGTGTGCTATGGTGAAACTTTTTTGCACTTCAACTCTCTTGCCGAAATTGAGAAACCAATTTTCCTGAATATAGAGGTAGAGAAAATTCCAGTTGAACTTTAATACAAGGGTTTACTCACCATTTTATTCGTCTGGTTGTGTAATTAATGTGAGCAAATTAGTGAGTTACAGAAGGCATGAAACAGAAAAAGCGCTGGTGCCCCACAGCTTGCTGTGGGTTTCTTTTCCCTGAACCGCTGATTTCGCTGATTACACTGATCCGCCGGAGGCGGACAAGTTTCGCTGATTGAATCGCCTCCCTTTTCCAGTGTTACAATAGAATAAACCGGGACATCCCCGTCGAAGCCGGGCT
>JAHJDJ010000035.1 GCA_018812585.1 bacterium | reverse complement strand
CCGAGCCGCTTTGATTTTGAATTTTAAATTGGTATTTTTACATTCTTGTCCGCCTTTTACCCGCCTCAGGTGGGCTGGCGGATTGCATTACTTGAGTAGCACCATCTTGCCAGATCCGATGAACTCGCCTGCTTCCATGCGATACAGATAAACTCCCGAGGCCAAACCCGATGCGTCGAAGGTGATGGAGTGGGAGCCGGGGGTGTAGAATTGTAGGTCGGATTCTCCGAATCCGACGTTGTGTAGGTGCGAGGCATGCTTCGTCCCTACATTGCGGCCGTTAATGTCGTAGACGTTCAGAGTTATGGTGGATGCAACCGGCAGATCGAAGGTAATCGTGGTGGTAGGATTAAAGGGGTTGGGATAGGCGTTAACCTGGAATAATTCAGGCAAAAACGCAGGACTATCCGACTCAACGCCGACAATGACCTGATCGTATTTAACCGTCAGGAAGTCGGTCCAGGTGGAATCGGTGATGCTATGCCCTGTGACGTAAACGTAATCATCATCATCTACTACCAAGGCAATACCGGTATCATAGTGTAAAGCGCCGTCAAACCTGGCCACCCAGATTTCTTCGCCTTCAGGTGAATACTTTACTGTGGCATAGTCTTTCATCGTGCCATAACCGTCACTCCAACCGGTGATATAAATATTGCCTTCACTATCCAGTGTTATATCTTTGACTTCATCGTTCCCATAAGAACCATTATTATCGTACTGCGCCGTCCACTGTTGAAATCCATCCGAACTGTATTTGATCGTCAGATAATTCTGTGCATGGCCGTTAAAATTGGTACCTGTCACGTAGACGTCACCTGCATCGTTAACTGTAATCGCCGCAGGGATATCTCCGCTGTGAAAGGGATCGCCGTAGTTACGCGTCCATACTTCATTTCCATCATTATCATATTTGATCGTAACATAGTCGAAGTATTCACCGGTCGCTAAAATACTGCCTGTTACATAGGTATTACCGTCTCCGTCCACCGTAAGCGCTCTACCGATGTCCGTGTCATTCATCGATCCATCGTATTGTGCAACCCATTGTTCACTGCCACCCGTGTCATACTTAATCGTAGTGATATCATAGGATCCAGCAACGGGCGCGCTGGTGCCTGTCACGAAAACATTTCCGTCGACGTCAACGGCGATATCATTTGACCAATCACCCATACCGCCCGCGTCATATCTCTGCACCCAGAGTTCATTGCCATCTGCATCATACTTGATTGTGGCGATATCTTTTCCAGCGGTCGAATCGCCATAGCTCTCGCCTGAGATGAAGATATTTCCCTCTTCATCGATTGCCAGAGACGGATACAAGTCAGACAAATCACCAGGACCATTATAGCTTGCAGTCCATAGTTCTGTCCCGTCAGGGCTGTATTTGATGGTGACGAAATCCCACCAATATAATGCGACACCGCAGGACCCGGTTACGATGATGTTACCATCATTATCCAATTCGAGGTCGTGGATCCAGTCGTCGATACTTACTGGTCCGTTGTGCCGATTGACCCAGAGTTCATTCCCATCGTTGTCATATTTAATCAACAGATAATCGTAACCCTGGGTGCTGTGTGAACTGTACCCTCCAACATAGACGCTGCCGTCTTCTCCTAATGCCAGGCAGGTTGGTTCATCGTGGCTTCCGCCCTGATTATTATATCGCGCAGTCCAGACCTCGACTGCTTCCAACGCGTGGCTGGAGTAGGGGAGAGAGATTAGACTCAGCAAAACTGTGACAATGCTTAAGATAACAATGGCAAGTCGCATGGCATTCTCCTAAGATGTTGGACAATCTTCAGTTGCAGAATATAAGGCAGGTTTGCTGGAAATGCAAGCAATTTAGGAATGTAAAAATTATGCGCGGATTACTTTGTCGCAGTAGCGCTCTTAACCCTTGCAAGATTAAATTTGTGCGCGTATATTACTATACATAAAAAAACATCCCCCCGTCCTACCGCTAAGACGAGGGGATAACCGAGATGAGAAATTCGAATCAACCACGGTAGTAAAATACACACTCTCCTTTATGATGTCAATCTTTTTTTTAATATTTTTCAGATTTATTACTTATCGCTTATGATGCTCCCCTAACTATTGTTAAAACCATATATAACAGAAAACTAAAGCTCACTATTATTATTTTGTGTCAGCGAAATTCGGCCAAATAATCATAAATATTGCACTCTGCGCCAGGAAAATATCGGCATAATGCAAAGCCCTTTTAATAAAATTAATTTATCGCCGTAACTATTATGTAAAACTTTGGCGGTTTTTCTGTAAGCAATGTTTAGGGGGCTGTTTTTTGAGCCTCTAAAAAATGATAGTTTCAGGAGTTCAGGGGATGCCCCAGACAGTCGAGTTCGTTCATGCAGAAAACAGCAAACTGGTATGTGATCTCTGTCCGCATCATTGTAAGCTGAAAGAGGGTCAAGCGGGAATCTGTCGCCAGCGCAAAAGATGCGGCGATCATATCCTCGTTTTGAACTTCGCTACCGCCGCCTCTGTCGCTGTCGATCCGATTGAAAAGAAACCACTCTATCATTTTAAGCCCGGTTCGAATATCCTGTCCGTCGGCGCCAACGGCTGCAACTTGAGATGCTCATTCTGTCAGAATAGTGAAATATCTCAAGGGTCAGCGCCCACCAGCGAGCTGTCCGTTGACCAGTTGGTTGAAAACGCTGGAACAGGCGGGTCTCTGGGTGTCGCCTTTACCTATTCTGAACCGCTGATGTGGTACGAATATGTGTTAGATGCATCGCGTGCGCTGAAGCAAGCCGGCTATGTCACCGTGTTAGTAACGAACGGTTTCATCGAAGAAGCTCCCTTGCGAAAACTACTGCCCTTCATCGATGCCATGAACATCGACTACAAATCCAGTAACGAACAGTTCTATAAGAAAATTTGCAAAGGGCGGTTGGGTCCCGTGCAGCGCACTATTGCCTTAGCCCGCGATTTCGGCGTTCATATTGAATTGACTCATCTGCTGGTGACAGGTTGGAACGACAATGATATGCAGATAGAGAAACTGGTCGCTTGGATCGCTAACTTGGATAAAAACATTCCCTTACATCTTTCACGTTACTTCCCCCACTATCAATACTCTGAAGCGGCGACCTCCACAACCTTTATGCGCCACGCGTTGCGTATCTGTCGTAAGGAACTGAACTACGTTTATCTGGGTAACATTGCTGAAGAGGATGGCGCGGACAGCTACTGCCCCAACTGTAATTCTCTGCTCGTATCTCGATCAGGCTACGCAATCAGGGTTGAAAATTTGTCCGCATCAAAATGTGCCGTCTGTAATTCGCCGCTTCCCTTCCGCTAAGGAAGTCCCGATAAAAGTAAAAGCTGCGAAAAGTTGTTGCTTCTCCTTATAAAATAATATACTTTGTCTGTTTCACAATCGGTCTAATCTATGAAACTACGCATTGTCCTGATGCTGGCGTTAATGGGATTTGTGTGCTGTTCGTTTTATGCATGCACGCAGAAGGATTCCTCCGTTGGCAGCGAAATAACGGGCGGCCTTGACAATCCCCAGGAAATCATCATCGAACCGGAAAACTCTGCCTTTTACCAGATCGAAGCGACTACCGGAGCCAGCCCCTATCTCTTAGTCGGAGAATACAACTCCTACCAGACGGCTGCACTGCTGAAATTCGTCCCGACGTCAGCATTGCCTGACAGCTATGCCGTTGATTCATTAGCTATCGTCATGTATGTCGATAGCATGTTTAACAGCGATCCCGTCTATATCGACGTGATTGCTGTCAACGAAAGTCAGGAATGGTCTGAAATTGGCGTCACCTGGAGTGAATTGGATTCACTGGAGCTGGGAGATGCCATCTCCGCTTTTGAAGTCAATTCCGGGCTGGACAGCATCACGATTCATCTGCCCCCACCTTCAGAACCGGTCGCGGACAGCACTTTTGCTGACAGTTTGTTGCGCGCCTGGGATCAGGCTAACAGCGGTGAAAAAACGCTGCTATACAACAATGGCCTCTACCTGAAAGCCACCGGAACGGTAAGTAATCTGGTTCAGCTTGCTTCTGCTGAATATACCATTAGTGCGCATCAGCCGCGGTTGGAAATGTACGTCACTGTTTTCGATACGTCTGATACCACCGGTACTTATCCGCTGCAGGATACCCTGATTGTCTATGCTTCCAGCGATGCTTTCGTGGCTACTGATAATGCCGGCATTGACGATTCGACCAGACTTTATCTGGGAAATGCTGTGGCGCACCGCAGCATGCTGTACTTCGACTTCCAGAATCTATTACCCAGCTACGGCATTGGCATTCATCGCGCAGAAGTGACTTTACATGCGGATAAGGAGAATCCGCTGAATATCGGAAAAATCAACGGTTCTTTCCATCTGCGCATGCAGGATACAACTTGGTTCGACACCCCGGAAACTGCGCCGATAGCCTTCGGTGACGTTCCCGTTCTATCAATTTATGACGAAGAAACCGGTTTGTTGACGATGAAGATCAACACCTTCGTCTATGACTGGATTAGCGCCCCTGACACGAATTTCGGCTTTATGATAAAATCCTTCGACGAATTCTTAGACATTTCGCGCACCGTCTTTTACGGTTTGAATGCCCCTGACTCTTTGAGACCTGAAATGCGTATCATCTACATTGAGGGGGGGCAATAATGAGACGATGCACGTTTATCCTCTCAACCCTTTTGGCCGTTTCAACGACTGCTTTCGCGGCAGGGTCAATTTTTTCGGGTCTGGCTGACTATGGACTCTGGGAAACCTTCACCTCTTCCCGTGCCGCAGGTTTCGGCAAGGCAGGATTGGCGCTGGGTGATTCCGTCGGTTTGAATTTCATGAATCCGGCAGATCTCGCTTCGCTTAAGAAAACCCGCGTTTCCGTCGGAGGTTTCCTGACCAACACTCGCATGGAAGATCCTTACGGCGTTGACAGCGAAGATTGGGCACAGTTTGAACATTTTGGAGTTGCGATTGTCTTACGCAGCGGCTTAGGCTTAGGGTTCTTCATTACGCCTGCCAGCCGCATCGATTATCGTTACAACTGGCAATCGGAAGCGGGTGGAGTTGACTTTACCGAAACTCGCAGCGGCAGCGGTGGACTGAGTCGAACGGGCTTGAATGTCGGCTGGGCTTTCTCAGAATGGGGTAAAATCGGCGCGAGCGCAGCAGTTCTTTTTGGCCAGGTAGAAGAAAGCCGCATCAGCTACACGGAAGAATCTGGATACGATCCCTACATCGAATTCCTGAATACCCAGCAGTGGTTGGGATTTACTGGCAGTATCGGTGTACTACTCGAACCCACGCCGAAATTCAGCATTGCCGCCATCCTTGAGCCGGAAGCGCCGATCCAACTGGATAATGAATTCGCCTATTCCGAAGAAGATTCCATGGTGTTGACTGAAGCGGAATATAAGCTGGCTGGCCTCTATGG
The DNA here is from genome assembly GCA_018812585.1 of bacterium. Lineage (GTDB taxonomy): Bacteria > Electryoneota > B3-LCP > B3-LCP > B3-LCP > JAHJDJ01. Next base: position 3,358 of record JAHJDJ010000035.1, on the reverse strand, counting down.
TATAGGTTTAAGTTATCAATTTTCACCACACTTATTGACCAGCGCACAGCTTCTCTATCGCCCCTGGTCTGCTGTGGATGATCTGCCGGTCATCACCGACGAATACCAGGATGCGGTCGAAATCGGAGGCGGTCTTGAATGGATTCCCGGAGAGTGGGATGATGAATTCTTCTTCAGTAGATTGCAATATCGAGCCGGTTTGCGCTACGAAAGCAATTATGTCAAGAGTCAGGGCAGCAGTTTAAACGGTTACTACGGGACCTTCGGCATCGGAATTCCTCTGCATCAAGGCCGTGATCGCATCGATCTTTCCCTCGAATACGGCTTGCGCGGAGATATCACTGACAACGGCGGCCAGGAACGTATCCTGAAAATCCGGGCGGGAATCAACCTGGGTGAAACCTGGTTCGTTCGTTCCAAGCCTTCATGGGAAGACTAATCTGAAAATAGTAAATAACGATAAGCAATTTGTTTGCAGCAGTTGAATAGGAGTACGGAGCAATCATGAAACGTACAATTACGGTCTCACTAATTTTAGCAAGCGCTTCTCTTATCATTCTCTTTGGTTGTGCTCCTCCGCCAGCCCAGGAAGAAACAGTTCAAATCACCGCCGACCAGCAAAAAGCCGTACGCGATTCCCTTCGTCAGGCTCAAATTACCGAACTGAAGATCACCCGTTCCTTCGCTTACTCACACTACAACAACAAAAACTGGCCGGATGCTGCTAAATATTACCAACAGCTTGCCGTCGATGATACCGGGCGCATGTTCAACGATTACGGAAAATGGGCGCACACCCTGGTGCAGATGAATGCGCCGACCGATTCAGTCAAAGCGGTCTATGCAATGGGATTAGACGCTTTCCCCGCAGACGCTTATCTGCATGCCAGCCTGGGACATATCTATCGTTCTCTGGGTCAGTTGAATGAAGCAGTCGCCTCATACGAACAGGCGGTTCAGTATAAATCAGATAATCTGGACTATATGAAGACCCTGGGTGAACTTTATGTCCGCATCGATGAACCGCTGAAAGCCATCGACGTATATCGTGATGTTTTAGATCAGGAACCAGACAACCGCAACGTCGCAGAAACGCTGGCAGGTTTGATCCGCACCAATCTCTCACCCCAGGAATATATCAATTCTTTGCAGAACGCGGTGATCCAGTTCCCTGGTGATCTGGACAAAAAATATGAACTGTCCAAAGCTTATGTCAATGTCCTCGAAAATGAAAAAGCCAAGCAGCAGTTGCAGAATATCCTCGCGGCAGCGCCACAAGACATTCCCGCTCTTGAATTGTTAGGCAACGTCGAACAGAATTTACGCAATCCTAACGCCGCGATTGCCTCGTACAAGAAGATCCTGGATATCGAACCGAATGCCAACATTATGGTTGAGTTGAGCAAAGTTTATCGTGAGCAGGGACAATACACCAATGCCCGCACCTATGCTCTGCGCGCCCTGTCTCAGAATTCCGGCTTAGGGGCCGCCTACATGGCCCAAGCGGCCATTTACGAATCTGCGGCTGATAAAGCAACGGGTGGTAAACCACCGAAGTACGACGATCAAATGGTCTTCCTGGTCGCCTACGGATTGTATCAGAAAGCCGTCAACAGCGGTGATTACACTGTTCGCAATCAAGCCGGAATGCACATGAACTATCTGAAAGACTCCAAGCTCATCCCGGCCTATTCAGACTGGTTCATGCACCAGAAGGACAAAGATCCAACTGATAAATCGGCCTATGACTGGATGAATGTTTCCTGGCCTGAGTTGCGGTACATCGAAACCTACTTAAACCAGATATCCAATCAGTAATTCTACAGGGATCGGTTAGCGCCGACCCTGTTTTTGCAGTAAGGGATTGGACTCCCGCTCTGCTTGATGTCGCAAGATATTTTGATAAGTTTCAGCCGCAGAGTTCACTGATCGGTCTTCCTAATTTATAGTCGGGGTCGCCCTTGACCCCGACGCTGGCGGCTTCTGCGGTATTCAGTTGGTGTTTCAAGGTAAACATTTGGAGGTCAGACATTCTTGTCTGACGTGAATAGCTTAATAGTTGAAATAAGATGAAAATATCAGTAGCTTCAGATCACGCCGGGTTCGACCTCAAGGAGAAGGTCAAACAGCACCTCACTTCCGCTGGTCATGAAGTCTTCGACCGCGGCTGCTACGAAGAAGCTTCAGTAGACTACCCTGATTACGGCGTTCTTGCGTCGCGAGACGTGGCAGACGGCATAGCAGAACGTGCGGTAGTGGTCTGTGGCGCAGGCATCGGCATGAGCATGGTTGCCAATAAAGTCCGCGGTGTCCGCTGTGCGCTCTGCACCAGCGCTAAAATGGCTGAGATGAGCCGCCTTCACAATGACGCCAACGCATTAGCCCTCGGCGCCCGTTATCTCGATCACGACCTGGCGCTGGAGATCCTCGATACCTGGCTGAAAACGGACTACGAAGGCGGCCGCCATCAACGCCGTCTCGATAAGATGATGAAGTTGAGTGATTATTAGGGCACCCGAATACGCCAAAGGCGCACAAGTAAATGTCGGGTGCTCCATCAAGGCATCCAAGTCAATGAATTGACTGAGCTTATAAAGCACTCATTGAATTTATTCAATTGGTTCTAAAAAGAGAGCACCGGACTTTTAATCCGGTGATAAGAGAGATGAACAAAATAACAAAATGTAAGAACTGCGCTACGACTAGGTTCCCTATAAAAGCCAAAGGTTTGTGTAGCAGATGTCATCCTATACAACTAAAACTTGATAGACTAGAGAGCTGGAACATCGATGAACCTTACCCATTGCGAGAATGTGTATACTCAGTTAACGCGAGTGCTGACAAGAGCAAGGCACAAAATTTTCTTATTCGGTTCTACAATAATCGTTTAGGATATTTTAAAAACAAAGAATCAATGGCTTACGGTGAAGAAAACGTTGATGGCATTAGTATTGAGTATCAGATCCAGAGAATAGCAAATCGGATTAAAAGGAATAGCGATAAAAAATTTCATGGACGGGCAAGTGTTTATGATTTTGACTATACACCTATAGAGAAGAAGATTATTTATAGATTCTTATTGCAGTTGGAAGAACTCATTCCATTGGATGGTCCAGATTGCTTTTCCATTTAAAATTACTACAGAGTTGATAACCCCCAGGAGAATCCATGAAACGTTTAATCGACGTCGATCCTGAAATCAAAGAAGTCATTCGCGGTGAAATCCACCGCCAGAGTTATACACTGGAAATGATCGCTTCGGAGAATTTCACTTCGCGAGCCGTCATGGAAGCAATGGGCACGGTTCTGACCAATAAATACGCCGAAGGCTACCCTGCCAAACGCTACTACGGTGGCT
>JAHJDJ010000034.1 GCA_018812585.1 bacterium | reverse complement strand
GCATCGAAGCTGACCTGATGGACACCGGCATTGCGGTGACCGTCAACCAACGTCTGGACTAAACGACCCTGCAGGTCGTAAACGGCCAGTTTAACCTGACCCGCATCCGGCAGATCGAAGTTGATGTTGGTGGTCGGGTTGAACGGGTTCGGATAGGCGCCGTGCAGCGCATATTCGGTCGGAAGGTCGATCACGTTCGTCTGAATCACATCGAACGGATTGGGAGCGCCGGCGACCGGATAAGGCACAAAGTCGCTGCCATCGGACACGCCAGACTTGACAAACGGGAAACCATCTTCCATCCAGACAGTGCCGGGTTCATAACCCACACGGGCATTGAGAGTATAGTTACCAGCAGCCCAACCACCGGGAACCGGATAAAACATACCCGGACGGTTGATCGCCCATCCAGCCTGGTAGTTGACAAATGAACGCATCACCAATGTTGTGGGTGCGCCGCCTTCATATTCAGTCGCCAACCAGGCATCATAATCCTGAGACTGACCACTATCATTCAGAACGTAGACGTCGAAGATGAGGTTACCACCACCAGCCGGAACTGGAGAACCTGAGACGTAGGTCAAGTTGACGACGAATTCTGGGTAGGATGAAGTGTTTCCGAAGAATTCCCAAATTGCCTGGAAGACCTCTTCGCGAGTGCTGGAAGCGTTCTGACCACTGATGGCTTCAAAGGGGAAAGAGAAGAAGACCAGCTTGGCATCCCCCGTACCTTCGTAGGTCAAGCCGCCATAGTGGGCGCTGCCCGTATACAGGAAGGCATTTTCTGCGGGAGCGATGGCGCTGATGCCATCAGGATGAGTACAGCTTCCTGAGCCACTTCCACCTGCATTACAGTTCAGGGTCAATCCATCACCGACCGGATTTCCAGCAATACCGTCCAACAACCGGATCGATGTGTTCGTCGTTGTCAGGTTGGCGTGTAGTACGTCGTGCAAGAATGTCGGAGCGACCGAATTCAGGTTTTGAGCAATATTCTGGCCACTCAAGAAGAGCTTTCCACCTGTGCTGATGTAATCCTGAACTAAGGTTTGTTCAGTTGCTGTCAAAGTGTTGATTGAAGCAAATCCGGTGAACCAGACCATCGCTCCGTATCCAGCAACATAATCCAGGGTTGGAGTTCCCTGTACATTGACGTCCCAGTGTTCGTAGCTCAGATTCATATTCTGAAACGTGGAAATGTAGTAGGACTGGAATGTGCTGGTACCATCATCGTCGATCAGCAATATGTCCGGCCAGCCGATGAAAATGTCGATATCCACATCCATGACAGTCTGCAGCGGATCTGCGACCACGTGCAGATGCAGAGAACTCATGTGAGGCGTGGCGGATGGCGATACTTCAAAGATGAACGGATTGGTATTGGTTCCCGTACCACCATTAAGAATGTCTGGGAAGCTGACATTCGCCGTCGTGATCGTCAAGGTCGGATCGGTTGTGCTCAGTGTGCCGACTACATTGGTAGCAGGCTGGAACGGTTCCAGATTACCCAACGTGATGTACATTGATGCGGTTTCGCCGGGCTCAGCGCGACCGTCGTTGTTGCCGTTATCTGTCAGCGTGAAGCTGTCGTAGTACAGTCCCGGGAAATTCACAGGAACCTGTTCACACTTGGCCTGGAGGATTTCCTTGGTGGGATTGTACTGGACGAAAGTCGCTACATCCAGGTTGGTCAATTCCCAGGAGGGATTCAAGGTAAAGGATGCAGTATAAGTGACTGTATCACCGACTGTTGGCGCCTGGAAGACCTGACCAGTCGCGGAAGGCGCCATATCCAGCATGGCGTGATAGTGGTTTGGCATGCCATTCGGTGAACTCGGCAGGTAGCTGTAGCGGTCGAGAAGCACGCAGTGAATGACATTACTGGAGCCGCCAATAGAGGTGTTTGATACCGCTTTCATGGTCACATTCAGAGTATTCCCATTCACCGTCATGATCAGATCCATCCATAGCGGCGATGCAATTGGCATACGCGCTACTATGTTGCTGTAAATACCTGAAGCTGAGGCAGCTAAGCCGTCACATTTCATGGTGGGTGTCGAATTGACGCCATAATAGGTACGGCGTGCGTTGTTGTCGGTCGTGTTAGCCAGATAGAAAGGATCTGTGCTGCTGGGCCAACTCATGTGATAAGCGATGTCAAAAGCATTTTCCGGAGTCCCTACACTCTGCAGGGCTGCTGCGAGACCTGGATCGGTCGTAGCACATCCCGGTCAACCCCAGTTGGTGAAGTTTTCGACTATCACGGTGCGTGTATAGGCAGAAGCGACATGGCTCATACCCATAAACAACAGTCCGAGCGCCAGAATCATTAGTAGTGCTTTGCGCATGTTCCCTCCTTGAGGTGGATCTTGGTCCCGCATTCTTCAGGGATTTTGGTTAAGGTTTATTAATATAAGAAAAAAAGACAGGGTAAGTCAAGAGGTTTTTTCGAGGACGTTGATTTTCTATTAAATAATTGTGTTTTTGGTACAATAATGGAACACTTTGGGGGGGGATTGGTAAAGAAAAGGGGCAGGCATCCCGACGGATCGGGACAAGTTGCTGCGCCCCTATACTTAGTAGTAGTGACGGGATTGAGACAATCCCGTCTCCGGCGGTATGGTTTACTTCAGCAGCACAACTTTGCCGTTGGCATTGAAGTCGCCAGCGGTCAAGGTGTAGATGTAGACGCCCGATGCCATGCCCGATGCATCCCAGCCGACATGATGGATACCGGAGTCGCGGTAACCATCGACCAGTTTGGCAACTTCACGGCCCAGAACGTCGAACACCTTCAGCGAGACGAAGCCACCTGCAGGAATGCTGTACTGCAGGGAGGTGGTCGGGTTGAAGGGGTTGGGATAGTTTGTTAAAAGCTGGTGGCCATTCGTTCTCAGTCCCTTGTCGGCTGTATCGTCAAAGGATTCGCCAATGTTTTCCCAGCCATTTTGAGCGACACCGACACCCGTGTCAGTTTTCTCGAATTCAAAGCTGGCTACGTGCCAGGTAATATCGGGATAGCCGCCGGTGTAGACGTTGTAATGGTAGAGTC
>JAHJDJ010000033.1 GCA_018812585.1 bacterium | reverse complement strand
AACTCTACCCATCTTCAATCTAACCACCTCCCTTCCAAAAATCAACTAAATAATCACTCAATCAACAAAAAAACGCCCCGATTTCTCGAGGCTGTTTCGTATCAAACATGGAGGATAGACATTCTTGTCTGTCCTTTATTTTTCTTAATTACTATTTCGTCAGCATCAGTTTCTGAACTGACGTGCAATCTCCCGCCTGAATGTGAGCGAAGTAAACGCCGGAAGGCAGATGGCCTGCATCCCAGGTGAGGTTATGCGTACCTGCCTCGCGGTAGGTGTCCATCAGAGTGGCCACTTCGCGTGGTGCCCCACTGCACTGCGGTGGGATAGCCATTTGGAGGTCAGGCACTTGTCAGCCTCGGGATGATTCTTCCGTAGGAATGGCTATGCCACTGCCTGACGGGGGGGGGAGAAGGACAGACAAGAATGTCCGTTCTCCCGCGCTTTGTGTAGGGTGGACTAAGCGCAGCGCAGTCCATCGGTTCATCAGACTACTGAGGGCTGATTGCTAAGTGCTATTTTAACAACACCCCCTTGCGGATTTGTACCTCATCACCGGAACGTAAATAGAAAATATAAATACCGGATGCTTCCGCTTCTGAATGCCAATCAATTTCGTAATAGCCGGGTAGCAGGTTATCTTCCCGCATTTGGTAAACTAACCGCCCTGAAATATCATAAACTGACATCTCCACGTCGCCTGGTTCATTGAGTTCAAAGGGAATAATAGTCGTGGCATTGAAAGGGTTAGGATAAACCGAGTGCAGTTGGAAGTGGTCAGGTTGGTGATTCTCGGGGGATTCCCAGATGCCTGTCGAAGTCTGTTCCCAATCGATCAGTTTATTATTATTATCTTCCGCAATCAAAATACTCATTTTACCATCACCATCCATGTCTGCCAAATGGGGTGTTCGATAGTCAAACGAGTAGAGGTAATTCGATACCCATGCAAAGGTAAATCCATCACCTTCCCATCGCCACAGCGAAAGCTGAGAAGTCGTGGTTGGCGCTACTGATGGCGTAGCAGAAGAAACAATGGCAGGAGCACCATCAACACAACCATAGCTACTGAAATCTATAGTAATAAGCGTATTGACTGTGTCAATCCAAGATACGTATCCCGTAAGCAACCCTGTTCCTTCCCAGATAAAGCTGCCAGCACCACCATATTTGTTTCCGCTTGCAAAAAGGTCAAGATCACCATCACAGTCGATATCTTCGACAATCGGTGTCGCACAACTGATGGGCAAACCCGTTTCCAGCCAATGCAGATCGAAATCCGTGGAACTGGCAGGATTGTATCTATAAAACGGGACATCCAGGATCGACCATGAAAAAATCAGACTGAATCGACCGGGAACAATGTCGTCTGCCCCATCCCCATCGAAATCGCCAACTGCCAACCGGGATTCACCCCAATCCTGCCAGAAGCCGGTTACAATATCCAGGTCCATAATGAAATTGACTGTATCTTTCGTATCGAATTCACAGACGTAATAGGCTGTCGGAGGCGTAAAATCCGAATTGTTCATCACAAATGAAAGCTCTAAGGTACTATCTCGATCAAAATCTGACAATTTAACATCTTTAACACCGCGGGGGAAGATAAAATCAGATCGATACTCCGTATATACTCCCGGCGCTGAGAACTCCAAGAAGTAGCACCCATCAAAAGTAAACAGTAATTCTCTTTGTCCGTTCTGATCTATGTCTGTGATGAGGAAGAAGGAAACACCGACGTCAGAACCGCCGTAGATGGCATCATCAAAAAGAACTTCCATATACAGTTCATAAGTATCGTCTCCACTATTCTTGTAAATCACGATGTAAACAGAATCAGCAGAATTGTTTTCCCTCCATGAAGAGATCAATTCCATTACGCCATCTCCATCCAAGTCACCGACAGTACATTTATTCATCTTCTCGCTATACTCCTGGCTTTCCCAAACAATCTCAAAATCAGCTTCTGAGATGGTACGCCGAGGCCTGGAAGAAGATGTGGGATGTGACTCACTATCCAGATCTAACATACCGCGCCGGAGGCAAAACAGCTCTTCCGTGCCATCTGTAAAGACGACTTTCAGTGGGGGATGGGTATCCCAAACCGTTCCACCGATGCTTAAGGAGGCTATCGGTTTGTCGAAGGTTTTCGATTGCTGCGGTTCTGGAGTGTAGCCATACGATGTAGAGATGAAAATCTCCAGGCGGCTGCCATCGAACCGGGCGATGTCCAGGTAGTCGTCTGAATTGAAATGACCGGCTTTGGTGTTCGGCGGAGGATTGCAGTAATCGACCATGCCGTGATCCAGCAGGCCAAAACCGAAGTCGAGGGGGGAGAGGTGGGGTTCTTGTGCGGCAGCGAGGAGAGCAAAGCATGACACTAAAACAAGACTTAATACAGCCTTCATAGTAATAACCTCCTGAAACCGAATGTCGGGGTCAGGGACGACCCCGACTACGGGGTTTCTACAATGATTTTAATTTACAGAACTTGCCTTACAATGTCAAGTCTATTTTCTTCTTGAATTCTGAGAACGGGTTAAAAGTTCCCATCAACAAAAAAACGCCCCGAATCTTCAGGGCGTTTTAAGCTAACTGCTAACCGCTATTCCAACCGATTAATCCCATTAAACGCCGCCGTCTTATAAATCTCATGCAGTGTGGGATAATTGAAAACAGTGTCGATAAAGTAGGTAATCTTTCCACCGAAGGAGAGCACTGCCTGACCGGTGTGAATCATTTCCGAAGCCGCCAGGCCGATAATGTGCACCCCCAGGAGCTGCAGAGTTTCACGATTGAAGAGCAGTTTCAACATGCCGTCCATTTCGTTTAAGATTTGACCCCGCGGCACCTCGCGGTAGAAGGCATGACCGATTTCATAAGGGATCTTTTTGTCGGTGAGGCTCTCTTCCGTTTCACCCACGATGGCCAGTTCGGGAATCGTATAGATCGCGTAGGGCAGGAAACGGTTCATGCGCTGCCGTTCCTCCGGCCCTTCAAAAGCGTGGCACATGGCGATGCGTCCCTGATCCTGACTGGCTGAAGCCAGCATGGGAAAACCGACCACGTCCCCGACAGCATAAATGTGCGGAATCGATGTCTGATAATTTTCGTTGACCGGAATCATCCCCTTTTTGGTGGTTTCCAGACCAATCGCTTCCAGGTTCAGATTGTTGGTATTCGCCAACCGTCCGGCGGTGTAAAGCAGTTTATCGCAATGAATCACTTTGCCGCTATTGCAATCGATTCTTACCTGATTGTCGCCCTCCACCTCCACCTTATCGACTGTCTCGTTAAGATGCAGGATGATTCCCTGCTTGCGCATCTTGTATTGAAGTGTTTCGACCAGTTCCCTGTCGATGTGGCCCAAGAGTTGTGGGCGGCCATCTATGAGGGTGACTTTGATTCCCAGATTGGCGAAAATCGAAGCATATTCGCAGCCGATAACCCCACCGCCAACCACCCCCAGACGCTTGGGAATTCTATCCAACCTGAGAATCGATTCATCGTCATAAATGTTTTGATCATCGAACGGCACATATTCAGGTCTGCGAGGTCTCGTGCCGGTGCCAATAACGATGATTTCTGCTTCATAGTGAATACTCTTTCCGTCCGGGCGGAGGACATTGATGGTATGATCATCGATAAAAGAAGCCGTGCCATTGACCAGTTCTACATCGTTGCGCGAGAGATGATCTTCGATAACGTCTCGTTCCGATTGGATTACCTGATCCTTATGATACATCAACTCAGGGATCGAAATGTCATCCCGAATCGCCACCTGGATACCGTAAACGCGGCGTCTCTTCAAGCGCGCATAATGCAGCACCGTCTCGCGTAGTGTTTTGGAAGGCAGAGTTCCCGTATTGACGCAGACTCCACCCACCATGCGCCCCTTTTCCACGCAGACTACGCGTTTCTTGAGTTTTGCCGCCTGGACTGCCGCTTTTTCACCGGCCGGCCCTGAACCAATGACTAATAAATCATACTGCTTCATGACACTTCCCCGTTTGACTCATGATATTGTACGTAAGAAGGGAGTGAAATGCAAGTAAATTTCTCGGCGAAACTGATAATAAATTGAAAGCCCGTCATCCCGACTTGTTCGGGATCTGACGGGCTCAGTTATTCATTGCTTTTCTCAACGAGCGGTGATTTCGATGCACCTTTACTTTTTCCACCCCCTGACCGTGATGCTGACGATTCCTTTCAAAGCATCGTTCAAACCGTCCATCGTCATGCCGGTCTTTCTGATAAACTTCTGAGCAGTCGGATCATTTTGCATGCATTCGATGGGGAAGAATTTTTCCTCCAGAACGACAACGTCCGTAAACCCCGCCGCTTTAATGATTTCTAAATAGTCATCGCGCATAATCGCTCCGGAAATGCAGCCGGTATAGGCTTTAACCGACTCCAGAATCCATTCCGGTAGTGGCTCCGTTGTCACAATATCGGACACCACAAAGCGTCCGCCCGGCTGCAGCACGCGGTAAGCTTCTCTGTACACCTGACCTTTATCTGGCGCCAGGTTGATGACGCAGTTCGAGGTGATTAGATCTGCGCTGTTGTCGGCTACTGGCAGATGCTCGATTTCGCCCAATCTGAACTCCACATTCCCATAATGGCCATTTTCAGCGTTGGCACGAGCTTTATCGATCATCTCCGGAGTCATATCAACGCCAATAACCCGGCCTGCTTCGCCAACCGCCTTGGCTGCGATAAAGCAGTCGATGCCGCCGCCCGCACCCAGGTCAATCACCGTCTCACCTGGCTTGATATCCGCGTGTGCAATCGGGATTCCGCATCCTAATCCCATATTGGCTTCATCCGGCATTTGGCTTAACTGCTCTTCAGTATACCCCAATTCCTTGCTGGAATCCTTCGCGTAATTATCGCCACAGGAACTGCTGACGACACCACAACAGCAACTACTATTTTTCGCAACTTCTGCATAGCCGTCTCTGACAGCTTTTTTCACATCTTGAATCTTCATGATTCTATCTCCTTTGTTATTTGTTTTGTTCAGAGTTGATCAGGTCTCGTTCAGACTGCGCATGATCGGACCTAATACTCCCTTGACCATATTCGACAATTGATCAGCTTTGATCAACGTCATACAACAAATCTGACCGTTTTCTTCCCAGGTCACCAGCGCCAGTTTATCGCCGGGTTTTATATCCGCTTTGGCGCGCACCTCTTTAGGCAATACCATCTGACCGCGGTCATCGACGGTCATCACTGCTTCGATGTTGCAGCAGCAATTCCCCTGGTCATCAGGATCGCACTTGTTCTTCTTCTTGGTATTCATGATAATCCCTAATAATCAGTATTATCTGAAATTTCTGATAATATAACATATTCAGATTTGTTTGTCAAGCCTTTTTTTATTTTTTTTGAAAAAGAGGAATTGTTGGTGGGGTGGAAAAATGTCTGGTGGATCATACAAAACGAAGCCGACGGCTTCGTCATTCCTGCGGTGTTGTTACAACAAGGTCATTGCGAGGATAAGCGCTGATTACATCAGTGCCATCCGAAGCAATCTTCGCGACCTGACGCGAAAGCTCAATTGCTGTAGGTCGGGGGTTCTTCCCCCGACAGCCGGATTGGGATAATCCGGCTCCAGAGTGTACCTCACCTCACCACCGCCACCTTCTTCACCGCTTCGCCAACAGGCATCGCTACCCGCAGGAAGTAGATGCCGGATGAGAGACCGTCGATGGGCAACGGCGCAGTATACACCCCCGCCTGCTGGTGGAAAAAGGAGGTGGATGATAGCTGCCTGCCTAACAAGTTGTAAAGCCCGATGGAAATTTCACCGGGGATGGAAAGGGTGTAGTGAACGGTCTGGTTGGAGACGGAGAGGTTGGGTTCACCCGGCTGATATTCATACGGCGGCGGCCAGGTGGGACCGCCAATACTGCCATCATCCCGAATATGCTTGGCATATACCTGATAAACTTGCTTAAGGTACCACACCGGTACCGCGCCTCCCTGTTCATCCGGGACGATGTTCGTTGGAACCCACACGTAGCCAGTATCGATTACTTCCGCGAAGAACGTGCCCGCCTCTCCCCATCTGCGTTCACCCTCTAAAGATAGCGATTGGGCGAATAGATAATTCGGCGGCATATAAGGAGTGAACTCATCGTAATAAACATACATGGCATAGAAATAGGGATAGTGGAAGCCGAAACTGGATTGTTCTTCAGTGATGTCAAACTCATCCGATTGAGTTATTATTGCGCCCGTTCCCGGACCGCTGGTGGGCCAGTAAATGTTCCCCTCGATATCGATGCGCTGCGCATAGACGGTCGCATTCGCCCAGATCGACCAGCCAATGTAGAAGAAACCGGGTTCACCGGGGATCATTGTGGCTGTAAACATTCCCTCACTGATCTGAGGCAACTCCCACATTAGATTTCCATTAGGTGAATAACGGTAAACATCTTTGTAATACGAGTTATTTGGTGCACCGTGTACTATCAATCCACCTTCACCATCAGGGAATAACTCATATCCCCAAAAATTAGGTGCGATAAGGATACCATCGTCCGACCAGGTCGGTTGATACTGCGCATCATAATGCTGCCGGTAACCTGCACCGAACGTTGAATAAGGAGGACGAAAATCCTGCCAGACCAGGAAAAAGCCACCATTACCGTCCGGGGCAATTCGCGGTGACTGTAACCCCGTTGCCGAAGTATGAATTGCTAGTCCGCTGTCAGGCAATGTCATCTGTCCTTCAGCATTCACATGCTGTAGGAAAATCGATGTTGAATATGTGACAAAGGAAAACGTCACTGTGGTGAAAAACCAACCACCAAGCCCATCCGAACAAAAGTCATATTGCGCTTCCCCATAAGGAAATACTCGCAGCGCTGAATCACCCCAGCAGATATTTCCCTGGGCATCGACGCGCTGCGCCCAATTACCATCGGCGATACCACTATTTGTTGCCCAACTGGCGATGATACCTCCCTGGCCGTCTTCCTTATTGATGCGTTTACTAGCTCCTGATCCAGGGTAATTTGGCCAGACGAGAGTGGGTGGATCGTACATCAATTGTCCATAAGGATCAATAACTTGATATAATGGTCCATCAGCAGTCCAATAAACCACTCTTGTAGCACCATTGTCGTAAGGGAACGCGCTCGGACGATTTCCAGAACTATCTAAAACTAGATTTTCCTCCACCGTCGTCGGCCACTGGGCAAAGGCGGTCAGGGGCAAGAGGCATAAGAGGAGGGTCAATAAAGTGCGTATAATCAGCTCCAGATTAGAATAGGGTAGATTCAATTTAGTGAAAAGTTGGGGCAAAGTCAAGAGGGAAATGAGGGAAGATGAAAAAACCTCCCGCGGGTTTGTCCCGAAGGGACGCCTACGGCGAAACTCGCGGGAGGTTAAAATCTAACAAAACAAGGTCATTGCGAGGATAAGCGCTGATTACATCAGTGCGATCCGAAGCAATCTTCGCGACCTAGCGCGAAAGCTCAATTGCTGTAGGTCGGGGGGTCTTCCCCCGACAGCCGGATTGGGATAATCCGGCTCCAGAGTGTACCTCACCTCACCACCACCACCTTCTGCACCGCCTCTCCGAGGGGAGTGGACAACCGCAGGAAGTAGAGGCCGGACGCGAGACCATCAGTAGGTAATGACGTACTAAACGCGCCCACCTGCTGGTGGAAGAAAGATGAGGACGATAACTGCCGGCCTAAGACATTGTAAAGCTCGATGGAAACCTCTCCCGGAACGGAGAGGGTGTAGTGAACGGTCTGGTTGGTGACGGAGAGGAATGGGGAGCCCCCTTCGGGATCGAGCTGCAGAGGTGGTGCTGCCCAGACTTGTCCGCCTAAATTGCCATTGCTGTCGACGCGTTTAGCTAACACATCATGATACCCGCCTTCTCTGGCCAAGTCCCAAACAGCTACCGCACCGCCGAATCCATCGAGGGCGACCCCGACTATAGATGGAAAAAACCTCCCGCGGGTGTCCCGGGGGTGTAAAACCCAGGCTATTAACATGGATGATGCGGGCTAAGTCAACCCAACATTCCTGACATCCGAATCCACAAAAGTAGCCGTAGGTTTTATACCTACGGAACGTAAAAGCCCGTCATTCTGCCTGTGCAAATGGTATTACATTCCGGCTTATCTAAAACAAATCCTGCGGATTTGCGTTGAGCCCCGCAAGGGGCTTGTATCGGGTGTAGCCCACGCCCTTCAGGGCTGGGTGCAGATTGTTAAATATATAAACAAAAAAAATCATAAAGGGCTTGACTTCTGGGCTCGAAACATATAATTTATGTTATCTTTTTAACAAAGGAGTTGGAGTGACCTTCGAGAAGCCCAAAAAGAAAAAAATTCCACAAATGACAATAACTCGCCTTGCGCAGTACTTAAACTGCTTGAGTTTGCTGCCGACCGAGCAATACGAAGAGATTTCGTCGAAAGAACTTGCTAGTAAAATCGAATTGAAACCGACTCAGGTTCGTCAAGATTTTCACCACTTTGGTGGATTTGGACAGGCTGGCTATCGTTATAAAGTGAACGATCTAATTATCGGTTTGGAAAGGATTCTTGGATTAGACCAGCAACAGAAATTGATTATCGTCGGCATGGGACATTTAGGGCAGGCTCTGGCCAGTTATAAAAACTTTGAGCCTTTAGGCTTAAACCTGGTAGCGTTGTTCGACGTTAATCCCAAACTGATCGGTTTATCATTGCGCGACGTTCCTATTAAGGATATCGATGATCTACCGGCCATCGTGGCTAAGCACAATGTTACCATCGCGGCCATCACCACGCCAACCTCGGCTGCTCAGAATACAGCGAATATGCTGGTGGCTGCGGGAATCAAGGGGATCTGGAACTTCTCGCCGGTCAATCTAACGACGCCGCCGGACGTCATTGTGCAGAACGAACATCTATCGGTTGGATTGATGACGCTCTCCTATCGTCTGAAAACATTGAATAAACAAAACGACGGGGAACAGGAATAAAAATAATCCACGTTACGGAATTAAAAAGGCGGCCTTCAAGCCGCCTTTTACTATTTAGGAGTGCGGAAGAGCAATTTACAGATCGGTGTTCACCAGCAGAGTGCGCATTTTTTCAGAAGACGCCTGGAATAGCAGACTGCTTAAAGCAGACCAACCTGCAGCCTCAAAGCTGTCTTTTTCGATGACGACCTTTTCACTGAAAGTGATCGAGGCATCGGTGACTTCGACAACCCGATTCCAGGAGATACCGTCAACTGAATTCGAAGCCGTTGCGGGAGCTTTGGCAACCGTCCAGCCTTCCGGGATGTTGATTGTCACATTAATCTCAATCCACCCGGGATGACCCAGGTAAACGGGAATATCGCGATCTTTCTGGTACAGCTCAAGATGATCAGGCAGGAAACCGTGAAAACTCATGACCTCCCAGGGTATGACCAATTGGACCAGCCCATCAAGAGTTTCAGTGATCGGCTCGAAAGTCAGCGCAGCGCGGGCTTCAACTTTCTGACGATCTAACAGGGTTAATACTGCATCGTTGATAGCTGGCGAAGCATGCAGATCACTGGTGAAATGCTCTATGACGCTTTCAGCGCCTTTTTTCGCGGCCACGTCATACATGGACATGGCGCCGGTCGATTTCACGATAATCCAACCTTCAGCGCCACCCATTTCACAGAACGTAAGGTTCATCCCCACTTTGAAACCATTCTCAGCGTAGGTGGTCACAGGCATCTGCTGAGGAGCTTTTGTGGGAAGAATCGTCAGGTAGGAGACACCTTCCGGCGGCAGGTAGTTGACTTTGCCGTTAGACGGGTTGATGCGGCAGCCCAAAGGCTCCATCTCCACATAGATGGAATAGTCTTCGTCACCTGTGATGCCGGGCAGCGGCATGGCTTTCGATCCCAGCAGATAGACGACCGGTTCGAATCCGACAGCCATCAATCCGGCCGTGTAAAAGGCAGCTATATCGGCCGGTGAGCCATATCCGGTTTTGCAGACTTGCGCCACATCCCGCCAGTTGAACAGCATGCTGATGTAGCCAAAGTTTTTAAGCGCAATGCGATCCTTTATGAAAGTGATGGTGGAATCCAGCCTGGCGAGGTCGTCATCGATTTCGGCAAAACGGGTTATTGCTTTGTCCATCTTCCCCGATTCATTGACAGCTTTTTTAAAGCGGGAACCAACTTCACCCAAGAACTCATCCCAGGATGGGCAGGTCGAAAACGTTGCGCGGGGCAGATAGCGGTTTTTGTGACTGCCTGCTTCCGCGAAATCGTAGCTGGGCAGATCTGTCAGTGTCCAAGTGACGATGTCGGTGTTGCCGTCCACTCTTTTCACGGCATCCGGAGCGCCATTTTCCGACTTGAACTGCAAACCAGCGCTGCGCGGAGCTTTAACGGTCACGACGCGCTCGGATATGGGTTCCTGATCCCCGAAAAGGATCTCATCCCACGTCCAGGGGTAAAACGGTTTTGTGTCGCTGATGGTGTATTTCAGTTCGGTGACAACGTCATGTTCGATACCCAGATGGGTGACAACCATCTGCCGCATGTCAGTGAATTCAGGCGCCAGATCCAGACCGAAGGGGACGATGGGGTTGTAAGCATTATGCGGTGTGCTGTCCACTTTGCGGCCGTCGGGGACGTGCGTGCGGCTGATCTGAACCTCCAACTTCTGACGGCTGCCGTCAAAAGCGATATGCGGATCACCATATTCGTCCCAGGCGTTCAGATTACGATGATAGCGGAAAATGTGCTCTTCCTTAGTGACGCGGCCATCTTCAGAGAGGGTGTAGGTTGTGCCATGATATAGAATGGCGCTGTCTGTCGGCGGCAGTTCGGCCGCGGCATCTCGGCGGGACAAGATCTGATCGACGTCAACCGCCCAGACCGCCGTCGCTGCAATGAGAATGGCGATGATTGGTGCGATAGTTTGCAATGATTTCATGATTACGATCCTTTCTTGACCAGCCAGGTTTTATCCGAAAAGTCCATCACCGCGTCGTATGCGCCCTTGACCTCGTCGTAATATTTGGCCGGTATGGAGCGCTGATTGACGCGGTAGTCGATCTTGGTCGTCAGCGTAGTGCCTTCTTGATTCACTTCGGTCTTACATCCAGCCCATTCGCCGCCCTGCTCTTCAGCCTCGGGAGCATTGGCGATTTT
>JAHJDJ010000004.1 GCA_018812585.1 bacterium | reverse complement strand
GATCCCCTGACCATCGGCTGGTTCCATGATGAAGGCTACGGTGATTTCTTCTTCCAGGGCAACATCGACGAAGTGAGGATATCCAATACAGTGCGCTACGGAGGAGAACCGCCGCCACCCCCAGTCGAAATCAGCATGACTCCTCACAATCCTCCTATCATTATCCCGCCAGGGGGTGGAGCATTGGCTTACAATATTGCCGGAGGCAACAACACCCCAGATCCAATGGAATTCGATCTCTGGACCAGTATCATTATGCCCAACGGATCAGCGTTTACGTTGCTGGGCCCTTTGACACTGGAATTGGAGGCCAACGAGCATCTGGAACGTGACCGTTCCATCTTTGTCCCCGAGATGGCTCCACCGGGTGCATACTTCTGTTCTGCAGGCGTCGGCTTCTACCCCTGGGAAATCTGGGCGATGGATGGATTTGAGTTCGTTAAGGAAGGCCCCGGAGGAGGCAGCAACTACAACTTGAACGGCTGGATCGAATCCGGAGAAGCCTTCCCGGGTGAAGGCGACCATGTCGCTCTCATTCCAACTGAATTTTCTCTGCATGGAGCTTTTCCTAATCCCTTCAACCCGACAGCCACAATCCGCTACAATCTGCCGGAAGCGCAGAAAGTGACGCTAAGTATCTATGACGTCTCGGGAAGATTGGTGACAAAATTAATCGATGGCTGGCGCAATGCAGGGCAGCATGAGGCTGTCTTTGATGCGGAGGGTCTATCTTCTGGTATGTATCTTTACCACATCCAGGCCGGAGAGTACACCTCTGTTGAGAAGATGGTACTCCTCAAATAATCAGAAATCAGAATACAGGTAAATAAAGTGTAGGGGCAGGTTTTTCCCGAAGGGACGCCATTGGCGAAACCTGCCCCTGAATGATTCAAACGTGTGCCTTCAAGTCTCTGTACTCGACGACTGCTTATTCTATTTCACCAACAACATCTTACCCGTCGCATGAAGCTTCCCGCCCGTTAATTGGTAAATGTATATCCCAGACGCCAATCCCGATCCATCAAACGTCACGTTGTGCCAACCCGCCTCACGCCATCCATCTACTAATTCAGCAACAAGCCTTCCGGATATATCATAAACGGACAAGGTTACTTCACCGGATGCGGGCAACTGGAAACCGATCACCGTCACCGGATTAAAGGGATTCGGATAACATCCAGTCACTTGAATCTCTTCCGGCACGATGGCTTCAGCTAATTTATCATCTGCCATCTCAAAATCGCAAATCCAATCGCTTAGATCAATCCCGCCCTCTTCATCACCCAACTTTTCAAACGTAAACGAGTGTTGATTCCAAATGACGTCGGGGTATTGCCCTGAATGGATGGCGTATGTGTACGTTCCCGCCGGAGCTCTGGCCGGGACGATTTGTGAGCCTGGAAGGTCTTCAACGCCGGAGTAACTGGAAATCATCCAGTCATAAACTGCATAAAATGGGCCGACCCAACCTATACCAGGAACCTCAGCAGAAATCCAAACGTCACAAGTGACCGCTTCCGGTTCAAGATTGAATGCAGTAACCGTGAAATCAAATACTCCGCCCGACGCAGGAATCACAATCGGTCCTCCGACGGCGAAAATCGAAACCGATACATTCTGTGGTTCTACCGGCAGATAAGCTCCCCAATTATAGGCATTGAACTGGTAAGAAGGCCATGGCATGGCACTCGAGTTATACGCTCCATTCATGTCGATGGATAACACGTTGTCATAGCAAGCTGCGGCGAAAATCTCCACCAAGCCGTCTCCGTCAGTATCTCCAAGAACCGGCGTAGGGCTGGTCGTCCCGGAATGGTTTTCATCATCCAGCGGAACCGGGAAACCCGTGACCACACTGCCATCGTGATTCAAGGCGAACACATTATTTTTTGCCTTAATCACAATCTCCAGGAGACCATCGCCATCGATATCGCCAACGACCGGCGTATTATTCAGGTTGCCACTGATGGCATTATTGAGAACAACAGGGAAGCCGGCGACGGTGGCGCCATCATGGTGATACGCGTGAATTTTCTCGCCGGATGGAACAGTCGACCAGCCACCGACGATGATTTCCAGGTCACCATCATTGTCAATATCTCCCACAGAAGGGCTGGAAAGCCTGCAGTAAGCCACAGCCTGCGGCCAGCCCGGCAAAAGGCTACCCGAATCATCCCAGACGTAAAGCTGATCCGTGCCCGTTTGTGACCAGCAGTCTGCGATGATCTCCATTGTCCCATTATTATCCAAGTCAGCGATCACCGGAGGAACTTTGACCGATCCCGCCGTAGGAACAGGAAATCCACTTACGGGAAACGTATCGCTATGCCACGCATAGATAGAATCGGAAGGACTGCCGGAGGCCACGAAACTCCCTGCTACAATTTCGGACTGGAAATCACCGTCAAGGTCTGCAACAGCAGCGGCAGTCAAACTATGTGCGGCATAAACTGGAAATCCACCGTAACCGGACCCATTCGAATGATAAACATGCATCGCATTCGACGAAGGCACAATGATTTCCAGACCCTCTATATTGTCCAAATCAGTCAACGTCACTGCTTGAGTGATGTAATTGCCAATCGGATATCCCGGGTAAAGTGTGCCATCCCCATTGAAAACATAGAGATAGTTCCAGGTGCCCTGCACGATCTCCAAATCACCATCATTGTCTATGTCTCCCACCGCCGGTGTTCCCGGCGCTGCCCCGATGACCTGTATCGGGAAACCAGGCAGTTCATTACCTGCCCCATCCCAGGCGTGTATCCAACCCTCGCCATACGGATTGATGATGCCATAGGTGGCCAGGATAATCTCATCGATACCGTCTCCATTCAGGTCTGCCAGTTTCGGCGATCCCAGCATCGGCGCAGAAGTCGTAGCCGTCCAATTATCGAGAGTGGCTTGTGTCGGGGATTTAATGAAATGCAGACCTTCAGACAGAGGATCGGAATTTGCTGAAGTGCTCGAGATATATGTTTGAGCCAGAAGGGGTGTTGCAATGATTGAAAGTATGATGAAAACAGTTAACATGCGCCACATATCAACCTCCTTGTGTATTTTTTATCATCAATGTAATATAATACTGAATGCGGCAAAATGCAAGGGGAATATTTCAGGGACTAAAATTTCTGAGGTATTAACATAAAAATAGGGGCGCCCAATACTGATTGCTGGAACAGCCCCTCTTCAATTCACCAGACAGTAGCCACCAACCTCTCCTATGGCTTCTCCACTATCTCCACCAACACTCCCCCACAAGACTTCGGATGCAGAAAAGCAACTTTACTCCCCCCCACACCCGCGGTCGGCGTCTCGTTCAACAACCGCGCGCCCTCTTCCTTCAAACGAGCCATTTCAGTTTCTATGTCATCCACTTCAAAGCAGATGTGGTGTAAACCGCCGCCCTTTTTCTCCAGGAACACGGCGATGGGAGAATCAGCAGCAGTTGGCTGTATTAATTCCACGCGGCTCTCACCCACCTCAAAGATGCTGGTCAAAACCTTCTGCGTCGCCACCTCTTCCCGGCCGTGCCACTTAAGGTCAAGCACATCTTTATAAGCCGCTTCCGCTTCATCTAAATTCTGCACCGCAATAGCGATATGATCTATCTTTTTCACGTCTCCTCCGCAGATTACTGATTGAAAAACTTTTGAATGGCAGAAATTGTCTCTTCAGGCGATTTCAGTATTTTAACTTCTGCTGGCAGCGATTCGAGAAAGGCCTTCCCATAGCGCGTTGTATGCAGCCGTGAATCTAAGATCAAGGCTGCTCCGCGATCTGTTTTAGACCGAATCAACCGCCCGATACCCTGCCGCAGCCGGATGATCGCTTCAGGAACGGTATAATACATAAACGCGTCTTTACCTTCCGCCTTCAACTTTTCATAGCGCGCCTCCACGATCGGCTCAGACGGCACCTCAAACGGAAGTTTAGCCACAATCAGCAACTCCAGAGCTTCGCCGACCACGTCGATCCCTTCCCAGAAACTGTCCGTCCCTAATAAGACCGATCCCGGTTCCTCGCGGAACTGCCGCAGTAAATGATCCCGCGATCCATGCTGCCCCTGAATCAGCAGCCGTTCTGCTATTTTCTCTGCTTCCAGGCTTCTCCCCACTGACCGAAGCATTCTGTAGGACGTGAACAAGCCCAGTGTCCCCCGATTAACGTCGCGCACCAGGTTATGCAGCAGTTGCACTACCTCAGGTTCAAACGACCTCTCCTTCGGTGACGGCAAAAACGCAGGCAGACCAATGAACATCTGCGTATTGTAATCGAAGGGGCTGCCCAGCTTCAACGTCTCGACATCCTCTTTATCTTTTAGTCCCACCTTCCGTAAAAAGTAATGAAAGCGGTCAGCAACCGTCAGAGTCGCAGAGGTCATCACTCCAGCTCGCAGGGGATCGAAAAGCGCCTCGCGCAGAATATCTCCCGCGTTCAGTGGCGCCGCATACAGTATCGCAGTATGCTCCTCCTTCTGCGGTACTTCAACCCAGTAGACCCAATTAAGATCTGCAGGCGCCTGGAAAAACTTCAAGGTCAGCTTCACCTCAGCCAATTCGTCGACCGCGCCTCGTAAATCATCTATCCAATCTTCAGCCTGAGGCAGCGCCGCCGCGGGAATATCTGCCAGAGATTCACTGATTTTACCGAACCTTTCCAGCGCCTCAGCGATGGCATCTTCCAGCGATCCTTCTGACAGCTTGACTTCCTGCAGAAACAGATCCGGTTCTCGCAGCCTCAACTTCTGAGTGTAGGAATTATCCTGCACCGGAGCTTTCTGTCGGGAAACTTCTGTCAATTTGGCAAAGAACTCATCAGCAGTTCTCCGCAATTCTGCAACAGCAACGGCAGCAAATTCTACCACGGCAGTAAGACTGGGCAGAGCTGCGTGATCTGTCCGTGCAGCTCCCATGCCTAAAAGTATCTGCGCCAGCAGTCCGGTCGGAGCGGTTTCCGCGTCATACGTGCGGTTGCACCAGCCCCGTGTGATCCAACTGTTCAATTCACGCCCTAAATGCTGTGCCGCAGCTTTCTCCAAATGGTGCGCTTCATCCACAATCAGCGTATTGTAAGCTCCGATCGGCGCCCGGTTCGCAGCGATGTCTGCCATCAGCAGCGAGTGATTGACGACTACCAGATGCGCTTTCGCCGCAGCCTGCCTCACCCGCGCGTGAAAACAGCGATTCCTTTCCCGGCAGCGCCGCCCGCGGCAGCTTCCCGCTTCCGATGCAATTCGGCTCCAGAGCGCGCCGCGTCCCTCCATCCCGCCAACTTCAGAAACGTCTCCGGCCCGAGTTTGCTCCGCCCATAAGATCAACCCCAGCAGAGCCAGTTTCTCGTTCGGTGGAATACGAATCGGATAATTATTCACCAGGTTATTGTAGCGTCGTCGGCAAAGATAATTATTGCGTCCCTTTTGCAGTACCGCGCTGAATTCCACAGGAGAAACTTTAACCAGCGCAGGCAGATCCTTAAAGAAAAGCTGTTCCTGCAAATTTTTGGTATTCGTCGATATTATAACGCGTTCGCTGACATCCCGGTTGGCCTGCGCCCAGTAGATTGCCGGGACCAGATAGGCCATCGACTTCCCCACGCCGGTGCCTGCTTCCACCGCCAGCAGCCGTCCCTGGTTAAACGCGGAACTCACCGCTTCAGCCATCTCCTCCTGTTGCGGTCGATGCTCATAGTTATCGAAGACCTGACGCAGAGGACTTTCATTGTTGAAAAATGCTCGTGTGACCTTAACGTCGACGCATTCATAGGAGTCGGCCTCGTCTCCTTCAGCCTCCACAACATCGACCGATAAACCGGACGGCAATTTCCCGATAATGTTATCCGTCAGATACGGTATCTGATGACCCGCAAACTTCCCTTCAACGGATGACGTCTGTATCAGATAATTCGCCCATTCATGGAAGATCCAGGCCGATACGTGATAGGAACCATCGGCCGCGCGGCGCAGCAGATCTACCGTTTTGATATCCACACGGGGGAAATAGCTTAGTTCAGATAGCAGCACCTGCCCGCATCGTCTGGCGTCCGCTTCAGCGCGGTGCTTTACCGTATTATCCAGATTAAAATAGCGCGCCAGTGACGCAAGCCCTTTCGATGGCAGCGTCGGTATTAGAGCCCGCGCCAGTAACGCCGTATCGATAGCTCGGTTATCCAGTTTCCTCGCGGGATTGATCCGTTTGACTGCCGCACGCAGAAATCCCAGGTCAAAACTGACATTCTGCCCCGCGATGGGATCATCGCCGATGAAATCCAGCAGCTCAGGAATGACCGCTTCCTCGGTAGGCTGACCCTTCAGCATTTCATCGGTGATATTGGTCAGCTTGACGATGAACGGCGGCAGGGGCGTCGGGCAGGCGATGAAGCTGGTATAACGCTCGGTCTCCACCCCATCCCTGAAACGCACCGCCGCAACCTCGATCATTCGTTCGAACAGCGGATCGAGGCCCGTCGTCTCCACGTCGAAAGCGACAAAGCTTGACAAGCCTAAAGCTTTCAACAGGTCTGCAGGAAAAGGTGGTGTAGTCCAGTCAGTCATAGCGTAAAATAAAAATGGGACTGTCCAAAAAGCAACTAACGCGGTCATTGCGAGGAACGAAGTGACGAAGCAATCTCATTTATTTACAATGTGATAGCCACACACCTACATACTAAATCCGCAACGACATCTGATAGCTTCCAGAACAAACCCATCCAGTTTCTGGTTATAAACTACTCAGTTTCACGATTTGGATCGTACTTTACATCCAGCAGTTTTGCTGCCAGCGCTTCATTCAAACGTCCCACGGGAGTCGTGTACGGTGCGCCGTGCAGCAGCTCAGGATTATCCTTCGCCTCATCTAAGATGCCGATCAAAGCCTCCGCGAACGCATCTAAGGTCTCCTTCGATTCCGTCTCCGTCGGCTCGATCATCAGCGCTTCAGGGACAATCAGCGGGAAATAGATCGTCGGAGCGTGAAAACCATAATCCAGCAGTCGTTTAGCCGCGTCCGTGGTGCGGATTCCATATTGCTTGAAAACACTGCCAGAAAAAACCACCTCGTGCATGCTGATGCGTTTGAACGGCACATCGTAATGCTTCTCCAGCAGTCGCCGCAGATAATTCGCATTTATGATCGCCCGTTCGGAACTATGACGCAGCCCCTCCGCGCCCATCATGCGAATATACGTATAGGCCCTGACCATCACCCCGAAATTACCGTAAAAAGCGCCGATGCGCCCGATTGACTGTGGCGACGGTTCCGCCCATTTGTAAGTATCATCCTCCCTGACAGGAAGCGGTTCCGGCAGGAAAGGCTTCAGATGTTCTCTAACAACTACCGGCCCAGAACCCGGCCCGCCGCCGCCGTGCGGCGTTGAAAACGTTTTGTGCAGATTGATATGCACCACGTCGAACCCCATATCCCCCGGTCTGGCAATCCCTAACATGGCATTCAAATTCGCGCCATCCATGTAAAGCAGCGCGCCCGCGTCGTGGATCATCTTCGCCACTGCGACGATATTCGATTCGAACAATCCCAGCGTGCTCGGGTTGGTGATCATCATCGCCGCCACGTCCTCGTCCAGCACCGCCTCAAGCGCATTCAAATCGATCAACCCATCCTCGCCGGACGGCAACTGAATAACCTCGTATCCAGCGGTGATAATCGAAGCCGGATTTGTCCCGTGCGCGCTGTCGGGGATGATCACCTTCTTGCGGGGATTGCCGTTCGCTTCGTGGTAAGCGCGCATCAGCATCAAACCGGTCAATTCGCCGTGAGCTCCCGCCGCAGGCTGCAGCGTCACCCCATCCAGCCCGGAGATTTCCATCAGGTCATTGCCTAATTCGACCAACAACCGCAGCGCCCCCTTGGCGTCGGACGCGTCCTGAAAAGGATGCAGACCGGTAAATCCGGATAACCGGGCCGTCTGCTCGTTGATCTTGGGGTTGTACTTCATCGTGCACGACCCCAGCGGATAAAAGCCCTTGTCGATATGGTGGTTCTTGGCTGACAAATTGACGAAATGCCGCACCACTTCCGGTTCGGACACTTCGGGCAGCCCTAAGCTGCTCTTGCGCTTCAGATTTTCAGGAATCAGGTTATCCTCAGCGGGCACATCCAGCTTCGGCAGACGCACGCCGCGCTTTCCCTTTTTTGCTATTTCGAAGATCAGTTTGTCGTACATGGTTTTATCTGGAATTGGTTGAATTACCCCATCTTGATATCCCAATCGTACGGTATTTCGTCCGTATCGAAGGGCAGACGGAATTCGTCGGGATCTTTATAATCGTACATTTCGGTCGGCACGTTGACCACCATCGATTCGCAGTCGCTGACGCACTTCCAGCCGTGCCAGACACCCGCCGGGATATGTATCAGCTTGGCATTGTGGTCACCGATGAAATATTCGTTTAAGCGCCCCTTGGTGGAACTTTCCTCACGCGCATCGAACAGCGCCAGCTTGATCATCCCCTTGATGCAGACCACGTTGTCGCACTGCGTCTTGTGATAATGCCATGCCTTGACCACGCCGGGATAATTGGTGGTCATGTAGACCTGCCCGAACTTATCGAACAGATCTTCGTCCCGCCGGATGATCTCCATCAAGCGGCCCCGTTCATCAGGAATCACGCGGATATCTTTAACAATGACGCCGTCGATCGGCTCTTTGTGAGGTTTCTCGAATTTCTTCATAAATGTCTCTGATGCTATCTGCTGACCGATTTGGATACAGGCCTGTCTTCTCTTGCTGTCTGCTTCTTAAACAGCTAAATTTAGCGAAAATATCCGGCAAAGTCAACTGGAATTCAAGGCGGGTGATGATGGGAGGAAATCTATGGTCAGGTCACTTTGTTCTATGAAGGCGTAGGCAGGGGGTTTTTCCCCCTGCAATAACAAGGGGTTGCAACCCCTTGTTAAATATCAGCAGTATGATTCCTGACTACACCTGTGGTGCGGACGCAGTAGCATAGCCATTCTGCCATAGGTATTCCTACGGAACTACAAAGGAATCCAGTGGTGTTCGTAAAACAGGTCATTGCGAACGAAATCGGCCGAACGGTCGATGCAGTGCGGCAATCTTCGCGCCCATCCGCGAGAGGTTACTTCACCAACACCACCTTCTTCATCGCCTGCAAATTCCCCGTAATCGGGGTCGTCCCTGACCCCGATTTTGGCATGACGCTTACCCGCACAAAATAAATCCCCGACGACCACCCCGCCGCGTCGATGCTGATTTGATGGTGGCCGGAGGGGATTAAACCCGTAGTCGGGGTCGTCTCTGACCCCGTAAAAGAGGAAAAAACCCTCCTCCCAAACACATCAAAAACCTCCAACGCCACCTCACCTCCCACCGGCAGATCAAAGGCAATGGTCACCTGGCTGTTAAATGGATTTGGATAAACATTCAGCAGGATTTCAGATGTGGGAATCGGGTTACTGGTTTCTTGAACTCCCACTGACTGATGGTAAGTCGTATCGCCCAGCACGACGTGAATCCGACCCCATTTAGACTGGTAAATAAAGGTGAAAAAGCCAGGTTCACCCACTGCGAGATCCTCAATGCCATCGTCATTGATGTCACCGATGTTGGCAAGTGCCCACCCCATGCGGCAGTCGTTATAGTGCCCGTACATAAACAAATCGATTGATTCATTGAATTCGTCTCCAAAGAGATAGACATGCATCGAACCGGCGCCTGTGAAGGTCTGTGAAAAACCGGTCGCCAGATCGTCCCAACCATCTCCATTGAAATCGATGACGGTTGGTTTGTGCCCCACAACATGCAGAGCTGTCCCCCCCAGAAAATAGTCAGGGATGCTGTCGGGTTCGGGGACCAAGTCATAGATCAGATAAGAGTAAAAATAGTCGGGTGGAAAATCACGATCTGATCTGACTAACATCTCCTTGTAACCATCGCCATTGACGTCCAGTGCTGCAATCGATGAGCCTAAAACATCGCTGCCATCTTCTGACCCATAAAACCTGAAATCAGGTATTGTATCAGGAGTTGAGCTCCCATAATAAACTTCGACAAGTCCAATCACCTCTGAGAAGATCGTATCCTTCACACTGGGAGAGCAGACGGCAAACTCATCACATCCATCACCATTCAGATCCCCTAATCCAGTGCAGTACTTAGGAAAGTAGCCATCGGGTGGTTCAGTGAGATTTTGCCAATCTGGAATGCTGTCTAAGATAGTTCCTCCAAAGAAGACCTGCATGACTCCATCGTTATACTGACCGGGATTGGAAAAAGTATAATCGCCCAGAGCAAAATCATTGCCGCCATCGCCATTGAAATCGCCGATGCCGACGATGAAATCTTCACCGATATAAACTTTGCCCAATAACAGATCCGGAATGGTGTCAAAAGCAGCGCCGGCAAAATAAATGGAGTACATAGTGGCAGGATCCCCTATCGCGTAACGGCAATAAACTGCCAAGTCAGGTTCACCATCTCCATTAATATCGCCTAGATTTGAGAGTTTTTCGCCGAATTTGTGATCTATCGAATCATGTGGATTGATGAACATATCCGGTATGCTATCCGGCTCGGCACTGCCCAAAAAGATCCAGACGCGTTTCTCTTCTGTCCCCACCGCAAAATCATCAAACCCATCCAGATTAATATCACCAATGCCCGCAACAGATAAACCCAGTTCAGTGGTATCCGTCGTCCCTATCGCCGTCCACCAGGGAGTCATGACCTGAATTTGAGCAGAGGCATTCCACCCCAACACCCAAACCACTATAACAATCCACCATCTCATAACAGTTCCAACCTTCTTCCCGTCAATATACAGCCATTATCCACAATTTTCAAGCGTCAAAATCTGCGTAATCCAATAATCAGCGCCAATCTGCGGTTCAAACAATTTAAAATCCTTGTAATCCGTGTCATCCGTGGTCGAGACAATAACTGACCACCAGGCACTAACCACTAGCCACCCGAATGATACCTCTCCAATATCACCCACGCACGCGGGCTGGACGGTTTCACTCCCCGGTCGAAATAGATGAAGGCATGCAGGTTTTTATCGGTGAGAATCTCGAAACAGTTGCGGTGGCGGCGGTTCTTCCAACTCTTCTTGAAGGCTCCGGCAGAATGCCCCCAGTCCTGCCAGGCGCGGATGGTTTTGGTAACGGTGTGTTCCTCCCCGCGCCAGCGGAACCGTACCGGCGCTCCCCCTTCGGAAGCGTCCAGCATGTCGATCTCTTCGGAGATGAATTCTGCGTTTTCGGGAGGCATGATAATGTTGGCTTTGTAGGGGCGAGGCAAGTTGTCCCGATCCGTCGGGATGCCTCGCCCCTACACTCCGCAAACAGGTAATCCCTATATATCCATCAACTTCAGCCCGGTCGTCTCATCGTATCTTCGATTCACTCCCCAGGCGGACGGCTTGATCAGAAATTCTCCGGTGACGGAGATCTTGGCGCTGATGAAATGCCCCGCCTTAGCGATGTAATCCGGCCCGGAAACGACCGCATGAGCATGAATGAACGGCTTGCCGTCCACCATGGTGATGTTGCCGTAATAATGGACCAGTTCTAAGTTGCCGGGGATCACCTGATGCAGGTATTCCCGTTTGTTCAAGTCGTAAAAGCCCAGTTCAGCATCGGCAACGCCGCCCAACCCTTGTACTATGCCCGCCTGGATATCGTTTTCCTTCATGAAATGGGTTAAAGTGTCGGTAACCTCTTCCCCGATTTCCAATTTTACCAGCAGGCCTTCTGCATATTGTCGTAGTTTCATTTATCCCTCAGTTTATTATATTCGGACGGGAACTTAATATCCCTTGCCTCAACAGATCTATTTCGATTTTAAAAACGTATGCACTTCCTTTAACAACTCTTCGACAATGCGCCCTTCAGGAACTTTGCGCACCACTTCACCCTTGCGGAAGATCAACCCTTCCTGCTTCCCGCAGGCGACCCCGACGTCTGCTTCCCTCGCCTCACCAGGACCATTGACCGCGCAACCCATCACCGCGACTTTGATCGGCTCAACAATGTTCTGCAATTCCGCGTCAATCTTTTCTGCGATGGGAATCAGATCGACTTCCGTGCGAGCGCAAGTCGGGCAACTGATCAAAGTCACTCCCCGTTGACGCAGTCCTAAACAGCGCAGGATCTCCCAGGCGACTTTGACCTCATCCACCACATCCCCCGTCAACGATACCCGCAGCGTATCTCCGATGCCATCTGCCAGCAGCGTGCCGATCCCTACCGCGGATCGAACCGCGCCTGTCAGCGTAATCCCCGCCTCTGTGATGCCCAGATGCAGCGGATAATCGCACTCTTTCGAGATACCGCGGTAAGCCTGAATTGCCGTCCAGACATCCGAAGCTTTCAGCGACAACACCAGTTGCAGCCCCGGGATGCTGGATAGAAATTCAATCTGACGAACCGCGCTCTCAACTAATGCATCGGCAGTGGGGCCACCATGCTTCTCCAGGATGTCCTGCTCGACGGAACCCGAATTGACGCCAACGCGGACGGGCACACCACTTAGCGCGGCTTCATTGGCGACCACTAACGCTCGATCCTTGCCACCAATATTGCCCGGATTGATGCGGATTTTATCGGCGCCAACCTGCATCGCGGCGAGAGCGAGGCGGTAATCGAAGTGAATGTCGGCAATTAGTGGAGTTTCGGTCTGGGACCGTATTTCTGCGAAAGCCTCAACAGAGGCTTGATCTGGAATGGACAAACGGATCAATTCACATCCGACCTCTTCCAGGCGTCGGATCTGAGCCATTGTTGCATTGACGTCGGTCGTATGAGTACTCGTCATGGATTGCACGCGGATCGGTTCATCGCCCCCCAAACCGAGTCCACGCACTTGTATGCGGCGGGTTTTCTGGCGGGAAATAGCCTGAATCATTCAGCCTCCGGCTCCTCGCCCGTGGTTCGCACAGAATCTATGACTCCTGAAAAAGCCAACCGCCAGGCGCCCATACGCTGTGATTTGATCCCTTCAGGACCAATAACCAGAGTGACAGGTTTCTTCTCAGGGCCGACCGTATCCAGTATCGTATCGTTGAATTCTAATGACAGCCCTCCTGCATTGCCGATAACCAGGTGAATCTCCTTTTCGGCGCTGAGCGTGATTTTATCATCGGCCTTCAGCAGCATATCCCGTATGTCTTTTTTATCGAGGGTAGCCTGCACCCAGCACGTATCGCGTACGGTAATGCGAATGCTGAAACTCTGCTTTTCTTTTTCTTGTATAGCAGTGGATTGCTCAGATTGATTCAATACATCCCTCGGTTGATCAGATACCAGCGGTTCTATAACCGGTTCGACGGTTTGAGTTGCATCGCCTACCGTATCGCCTCTATTTTCTTCTGGGCTTCCATTGAACATGGAAAACAGCAGCACCGTTGCTATGATTAGAATCGCACCGATACTGATAAACAGGATATTCTGCTTCGATTCGAAGAAGTTCTGTTCAGAGCTATCGGATTCTTCTTGGGAATCCGGCTCTGGAACGGTTTCAGGATCTTCCTCTTTCCCCCCTATCTCACTTAAGACCATTTCCTTATACTTCTTCATCACCTTGGGGACGTTCATGCCTACCGTTTCAGCGTAGGCTTTTAAAAATACTGCCATATACGGCTGAGGGAGTAAGTCCCAACGCCCCTGTTCCATGGCTTCGAGATAAGGAAGCGCTATTTTCGTAATATCCGAAATCTGCTCTAAAGTAATCTTCTTATAATCACGGGCATTGATCAATTCCTGCCCGAAATCTTCAATCTGATTACGGGATTGGCTCATTACAAATCCCCTTTTGTTTTCACCAGAAGTTCCCAGAATGTCGAAATGGGTAATCCTACAACGTTATAGTAACAGCCTTCCAGACGTTTCACCCAAAGGCCGCCGATCTCCTGTATACCATAACCGCCAGCTTTATCGAGAGGTTCTCCAGTTTGGATGTACGCGTCGATCTCTTTTGAAGACAGATCTCTGAAGGTTACTTGCGTACTTACCAGGGCGGTCTTTATTTTTTCTGTCGAATAGAGAAGCAGTGCGATGGCTGTCCAAACTGTATGCGTTTTCCCGGATAGCTCAGACAGCATCATCTTTGCTGTAGATGCATGCTCCGGTTTACCAAAGAGCCGGTCTCTATATTGTATCACTGTGTCGGCGGCTAAAATGATCCTGCCGGGATAGCTTTCTGCCGCGCCAACAGCCTTTAACACTGCCCGTTCGATGAGAATTTTACCATCATCCCAGCGATCATACGCCCCTTCATCATCGTCATCCACGGGAGACACAGCAGTAAAAGGGCACCCCACCGATCGCAGAATCGTGGCGCGGCGCGGGGAGTTCGACGCAAGGATCAGAGGCGTAGAAAGACCCGCCAATTCCCAGATACCGGTAGCTTTCCCCTTTTCCTTCATAACTGCCAGAATTCTGCTGCGGGTCGTCCGGCATACAGCGCTATCAGACCGATAAACATACCTATCTTTTGAACCGTATTGACCAGATGGAGCTGTTCCGGTTCTCGTTTAACCCAGACCCAGACCAGTGTAAACGCGATAATCGGACCGACGCCAATACATGAAATCAACAGATAGTTTAACCGAAAAGGCCCTATCAAATAGGGTAAAGTGAGGGCTATCGCTAAACAGACTAAAGCCAGGGTAGCGGCAATCCTTCCTGTCAAAACACCATACTTGACCACCAGCGTTTGCACACCCATGGCAGCGTCGCCTTCCCGGTCTTCCAGGTCCTTGGTGATCTCGCGCCCTAAGTGGAACAGAAACGCCAGCATCGCTGCCCAGATGGCGACGTCGATCTTTCCCACAGCCAATCCACCATAGATAAAAGCCAGTGAAGCGATGAAGGCGACCGCCAAATTACCTATTAATGGTTGACGCTTCCAAATGTAGCTGTACAGAACTAAACAGACTGCTGCCGTGATGGCGATAACCATGCCGGGGAAAGGAACAGCAAAGCTCGCCAATATCCCTGCTGAAAAACAGATAAAAGCCCACCAGACTGCTACGCGAGCGCTGAACCGGCCAGCAGGAAGAGGCCGCTTCGGTTTTTCGATGCGATCTAAATTGCGGTCGCAGTAATCGTTGATAACGTTGCCGCCTGCCGCAATCAGACCGGCGGAAAAAGCAGCCCAGCAAACGTCCATAAAATAGGGCGACCAGGCAGAACGTGAAACCATCGCCCCGACGAAAACTGAAAGGAACGTAATCGCCACATTGACTGGCCTGGTAATCTCAATAAAAGGATATAAGGGCGCTAACCAATTCATCACCACACCATATAACCTATCTGTTATCTATACGACAATTGTGCGTCCGAATCTTCATCGGAAATATAACAATAATAAGTGTTAATGTCAATTGTTTTCTGGGAGGTTCGCGGCGCGGCTGGCAGCGTGCAGCAAATTAAAAACCAGAGGCGGCTGGATATTATATTTCTGCATCAAGGCTTGGTTTTGAAAAGCATCAGCAGGATTTCCCAGATCATGTAAAGCGCCCTCCCGCAAAACTGTCAGGCGATCTGCGATCATCGCCTCTTCAGGTTTCTGAGTAATCAGAAGCATCGTCGTTTTACCCTTCAATTCTTTGATGGAAGCCATGACCAACTCACGGCCGCGGGGGTCCAGCAGAGCAGTAACCTCATCCATGATCAGAATCTTAGGTTCCATCGCCAGCACCGACGCCAGAGCCAGCCTCTGCTTTTCGCCGCCGGAAAGATTCACTGGTGACTGATTTTTATAACGATCTAAATGAAAATGCGCTAAATAGTGGTCAACACGGCGGCGGATTTCGGAGGATTCAATGCGCAGATTCTCAGGGCCAAATGCAATTTCGCGTTCAACAGTAGTCGCCACCATCTGTTCGTCGGGATACTGAAAGACGATACCGACTTCTCCCCTGACTTCATGCCGCCCTTCAGGTGTGCATAAGTCGCAGCCCAGAACGTTAAGTTCGCCCGATGTCGGTTCTAACAGACCGGTCAACAGTTTCGCCAGAGTAGATTTACCCGAACCGTTGGCGCCCAAAAGAGCAATCGTTTCGCCGCTTTGAACTTCAAGCGAGAGATCTTTAAGCGGCTGAGTATTTTCAGCGTGAAAAACGAAAGAGAGGTTTTTAGCGTAGATACAAAACTTTTCGGTTTCTTGCAACGATTTATTCCCTCAATCGATCAAAGATTTTAGGTACTATCGAATACCAACCAATCGGCATCACATGAACTCCGTGGCAAAGGCCGCGGCATCCTTCGATGATTTCCCGGCAGATGGCGACAGATTCGGCAATCCGATCTTCTGCCTTTTCCATCCGGTCGATCAATTGATCAGGCACAGTGATACCGGGAATGTTCTGGTTCATATAGCGGGCCATTTTAGCGGACTTCAACGGTATTAACCCCGCCATAATTTTCACGTCCAGATCGCTGATTGCATTCATGAATTTTTCAAACAGCTTCAGATCGTATACGGCTTGCGTGAAGAAATACTTCGCGCCGGCCTGAACTTTCTTGCGCATCTTCATGATCTGCAGATCGAAGAGATCGGAACCGGGATTAACCACCGCGCCTAAGTAAAAAGTAGGCGCGCCTTCCAGATCATGGCCGTTATAATCCTTGCCGCCCATCATCTCCGTGCAGAGACGCAGCAATTGCACGGAATCCAGGTCATATACCGGCTTGGCTTCGCGATGGTCGCCCATGGATTGATGATCACCTGTCAACACCAGAACATTACGAATTCCCAGCACGTGTGCGCCCAGCAGTTCGCTTTGCAGAGCCAACCGATTGCGTTCGCGAGTGGTAATGTGAAAGATCGGTTCTATACCGTCCCGTTGGAAGAGATGGCTTAAGGAGAGTGAATTCAACCGCATCACTGAAGCAGGATTTTCGTTGACATTCACAGCGATCACATAATCCCGGATGGATCGGGCATGCTCCAGCACTTTAGTAATGTCGACTCCTTTGGGTGGCACGATTTCCGCCGTTTGCACCCATTGCCCGGATTCTAAGGCTCGCTGAAGCTCGGTCAAGCCGATGGTCTTAACGTCCTCCAGCTTGATCTGCCAGTTACGCTGACCGAATTCGCTGTGAGCATACTTTTCTTCGCGATCAGATATAATGGTCAGCAGCTTCTCTGAACGAGCGTCCTGGTCTTCCCTGCGCAGATCGACGCTCCCAGGTTTAATAGAACGCTCGAAATCTTTCATTGGTTGATATTTATCCAGCACAAGCTGGCGCTTCTGCTTCTTGATGCGCTCGTAAATCTCAGCCCAGACGCAGGGCCGGCCGCCGCCCACTTCGCACATGCCGTCCTGTGATCCGCCGCAGGGACCATTGACCAGCGATTTGGCGCAGCGCGTCACCGGGCAGATTCCCGCAGTATCCGCCAGAATACATTCACCGCAGGTCGAACAGCGCTCTTCGAACCAGCCATAGCGCATGACGTTTCCCAGGAAAAGCGAATTCAATCCCGGAACAACGAGCCCAGGGAAAATATCTGCCACGGCTTGAATGCCGGACCCGCAGGAAAGCACGATTACGGCTTCTGCATCGGCCAGTTCCTGAGCCGCGCCCCGCATCTCCTGCTTGACACGCAAACTGTGGCAGGGTCCTTCGGACAGCAGCGATCCAACGACATCTTTACCCGCGCGACGCAGACGAATGGCCAGCTCTTCCATCTCAGGCGTCCCGCCGGTTTGCGCCAACGCGGCACAATCAGCACATCCGATTATAAATATTTTATCATAGCCCTCTATACTGCTGAGAATTTCAGATAGAGGTTTTTTCTCTGTTACGATCATCGTAAAGGCTCATCAGTTCATATTTCATTAAAGATAATACATTTACAGCTTCTGGTCAAGCAGTGGAATAAGAAAGATGAGTGTGAAGGTGCGATGGCAAGCAGAATTCAAAATACTTGAAGTCGGTCGTTTCCGGTGTTATATTACCCGACATGTTCAATTTGGAAATTCTCGCTGTCGCCATCGCTCTGGGTTGCGACGCGTTCTCTGTCGCAATCGGCGTGGGCACTCTCGGTTTGACGAAACGTCGCATATTTCGCCTCAGTTTTCACTTTGGCTTGTTCCAGTTTTTCATGCCCTTAATCGGTCTACTGATCGGAGAGATAACCGCATCGCTGGTAGGGCAGGCGTCTCACTGGGTGGCGGCAGGATTGCTGGCTCTGATCGGAATCAATATGCTGCGGCAATCATTCAAAGGAGAAGATGATGCCCCTGTTAAGGTCGATCCCACCAAAGGCTGGTCGCTGGTGCTGCTCTCCATTTCTACCTCCATCGATGCGCTGGTGGTAGGGTTCAGCATCGGATTGATGGGCGTGCCGGTTCTGAGCGCCTGTATTATTATTGGCACAGCGGCAGCGCTGATGACGATCATCGGCATGCTGATCGGAGCGGGAACTGCTGCGGCCTTAGGAAAACGCGCTGAAGCGCTCGGTGGAGTGATATTGATTATCCTGGCCATCATATTCGTCATCAAATAGAGTCACAAAAGATCCTGCAATGATGCAAT
This sequence comes from bacterium, assembly GCA_018812585.1. Taxonomy (GTDB): domain Bacteria; phylum Electryoneota; class B3-LCP; order B3-LCP; family B3-LCP; genus JAHJDJ01. The sequence goes on along the minus strand of JAHJDJ010000004.1, from coordinate 475 downwards.
TATCACAGCGTTATCTGCGGCTTCCACCCTACCTTTTCGCCGGGCTGGAAAGAAAAGCCGCTGAGTTGAAATCACGCGGCGTCGATCTGATCGATTTGGGTATCGGAGACCCGGACCTGCCATCGCCTGACTTTTTCATGCAGTCCATGAAACGGCATCTGGACGATCCCGACGCGCATCTCTATCCTGCCAGTAAAGGCGATCCCCAAGTAAGGCGTTCAATCGCAGAGTGGTTCAGTGGGCGTTTTCAGGTGGATTTAGATCCGGACACCGAAATATGTGTTTTAATCGGGGCCAAGGAGGGATTGGCGAATTTCACCAGGGCAGTTGTAGATCCGGGTGATAAGGTCGGAGTGCCGGACCCGGGTTATCCGGTCTATGGCCAGGCCGGAGCGATTCTGAACGATGCAGAGAGCGTTGCGTTACCCTTGATCCCGGAAAAAGGATTTGTGCCAGACCTGAATAACGCGGCAGG
>JAHJDJ010000032.1 GCA_018812585.1 bacterium | reverse complement strand
GGAAGCGGCAAAAGCAAAAGGAGTCACTCATGCCCCGCAAGAAATCCAAGTCATCCCCCCAAGCCGTCGTGCGCGACATCAGGCGGCGGACCCGCCTTAGTTTAGATCCTGCTCACGGCATTCATTTCACACTTGGTCCCAATCCCGCCAATCCCATCACCTGGATTTCCTACAACCTCCCCTATCCACAAAAAGCAGAGATAGCCGTCTATAATCTCCTCGGCCAGAAAGTCGCTACCTTAGCCTCAGGCTTGCAGATGCCAGGATCGCATCGTATTCCGTGGGTGGCGGATGATGTTGCTTCGGGGGTTTATTGGGTGAGGATGGAGGTGTCTCCATCAGCCGGATTGGGGACAATCCGGCTCCAAAGTGAGGCGAAGAAGGTGGTGGTGGTTAGGTGACCAAACAAATGCCACGGGATTAAAAGACACTGTTGCCCAAATCGCGAGACAAATATTTCTATAAAGCTTGACGTGAAAGACTTATTCTATTAGATTCCGGCAAGTCTTATATGAGGTCTTAGATGCGCGGAAATAAGAGTCTCACTACCAAGTTATTTTATCAGTTTTCAATCGAAGATCATGTGTCACAGGGGCACCTCCTGCGACGTCTGCAAGCGCTGCTGGACTGGAGGCTGGGTTCGCCAGCATACCGCCGACCTGTACGGCTATAACGGCCATGTTTCGGTTGATCCCGTGGTCATCTTCAAGATCCTCCTGCTGGGCTATCTTTACAATGTCAATAGCATCCGCGAGTTGATGCGTCAGCTCGACGACCGGCTCTCTTTTCGCTGGTTCATCGGGTATGATCTGGACGAGGCGATTCCCGATCACAGCGTGATTTCCAAAGCGCGGCGGCGTTTTGGCCCGGAACTGGCAGAATTACTTGAATATCAAGATGTTGAAGTCTGGTTTTGCGATGAGTCCGGGGTCCTCGGCGATCCCCGACCTCGGCAACGCTGGATGCGTCGAGGCGAAAAGGGCAGAGTCCCCTTTTCCGGTCAACACCTGCGCAGTAATGTCGTGGGAGCAGTCAATCCTAAAACCGGCGAATTTTTCAGCCTGATGGTCAACCGAATGGACGGAGACATGTTTCAAGTCTTCTTGGATCAATTGGCTCTAGAAACAGCAGGACGCAACCTCACTTTAGTGCTTGACAACGCCACCTGGCATCACCGTAAATCGCTCCAATGACGCCATCTTCAGCCCAAATACCTGCTACCCTATTCGCCTGACTTAAATCCCATTGAACGGTTCTGGCTGGTGATGAAAGCCCGTTATTTCTGCGATTGGATTGCCAAAGATATAAACCAGTTAGAAGATCGTCTGGCTGAGGCTCTCTGTAGTTTCATTGATAACCCTGTCCAAAACGCTTCGATCTGTCGAACATAGGACATTCTTTTAGCAATTCGCTATAATATACAAAAAGAATCCGTAAAAGTCAATGTTTTAGAATTATCGCGGGACTTATTTGCACTCGCGATAAAAGTTAGAGCCGGCGCCAATACGGCCACCGGCTCATTTCCTGAGTGAAATGCTATTTGGAAAGGTATGCGGTCTATTTCAGATAGGTCATTGTTGAAGCTAAGATGGCATCCCCGAAATCAACCGTGTAGATGTAGACGCCACCCGCTGCAAGCAGACCCTTTTGAGTTACTCCATCCCATTTGACTTCGTAAATACCCGCACCCTGAACGCTGACTGGCAGCAATTTCACCAACTCACCTTTAACATTATAGATTTTGATCATCACGATCTGGTGCAGGTTATTGTTCACCTGGAAGCGAATGGTCGTTGCCGGATTAAAGGGATTGGGGAAATTACCCAGCAGGTGATAATCGCCGGCCATGTATTGGTTTTTATTCCGACCTTCCAGCTCTTCTTCGATGCCTGATGGTCCGGAGAAACTGGTGAAGGGGCATAAGACGCCGTAATCCACGCTGATTTGGATAATCTGATTCATGATCGCTTCGGCCTCAGGTGATTCAGGATCGAGGAGGTAGTACTCAACCAGCAGATGTTCAATTTTTGATTTGGCCCAAAGTTTGGTCAGGAATTGATATTGAGTCACCGTGCTGTCTACTAATTCCATTTCGTACTCATAATGCACCGGCAGGCCGAACTGCTCACCATCGAGATTGACCGTCAGGGTCGTTCCTTCACTGTATCTGCCGGATACAATCATCTGGATACCCTGATACAGATTGGGCAGTGGATCCGGGTAGGTTTCGACGACGACTCCGCCCGGAATAAACGACATCGTCGTATTCAGCAATACTGGATTGCGAATCTGCAGGTAGAAATTAGTGATGACTTCTTCGACCTCGTCATCTCCCAGGAAGACGGATAAGCCATTATGCTGGGTGGCCAGAATGGTGAGGAATTGCGCGTTGACGTCTGCTCCGATCCCGAAGTTGAACAAGCAGATCTGCGCTTCATTAGCCGCGAAGAGTGAATCAATGAGATCAAGAAGTGCATCCGGATCGATGATCCCCCAGGTGGCATTTCCGTCAGTAAAGAAGATGATAATGTTCGCGGTGCTGTCATTGGCGCTGCTGAATTGCGGCACCGCAACCTGAAATGCCTGGCCGATATCAGTGCCGCCGCCCGCAGAAATCGCCGCGACCCATGCCAGAGCATCGGCTTGATTCTGGGATGTGAACTCCACATGTTCGGTGCGGAAGGGAGTCACGTCACCACTGAAAGAGACCAGGTTGAACTTATCGCCTTCATTCAAATTGTTGACAATGAAACTGGCGGCTTCCTTAGCTTCGACGATTTTTTGACCGGACATACTGCCGGAACGGTCGATAATCAGCGTGAATACTTTATCGATGACCTGCGACGTGTCCGGTTCCGGTTCGGCGATAAAGGTGAAGAAACCATTGCCGTATTCATCGGGTACCTGGGATGGGTCAAGATAACTGCTCATGCTGTAAAGCCCCAGCTCATCGAGGCTTAAAGCATACTGCACCCAATAGTCGGCGTTGGGTACAGATTCAAAGGATTCCCAGTCAACTTCTGCGTGATAACCATCATTGGTAACGGTGGCGCCGCTATGATTGAGCATGACAATCGATTCGATGGTACGGAATGAGTTAAGTTCCAGGTGAAGTCTCTGGACATCGATCTGTGCATTTTGCACCAGGGTATAATCGTTGGGATAAAGGAAATCGACGAAGCCAAACGCATAAGGGAGTAGTTGCACATAGGTTATTTGAACCTGAAAATAGCTGCCCGGTTGAACGACAAAGTTATCATCGGCAAAGTAGAGCGGGGTTTCACCCAGGTACTCCTCCAGGTCAGGATGCATGTTACTGCCGCCCGGAATAGTATCCGGAAGCGTGGCGCCGATAGTGGCCTGATACCAGGTGCCGCCGATTTCCCAGGCGAGGTCGGTGGCGCTGGCATCTTCGTAAAGAGGGAACGCATAGCTTAATTCGAACGGCGCTCCCGAGTCGTTGTGAAATTTTTGTGTGGTCATTACAATACTGACCTTATTTTCTACCATAGCTTCGACCGTGCTTTCCGTTAATTCCAGACACTGATTGTGTTCGGCGTTGATGATGCAGACGCCGTGGCCGAAGGCAGTCGAAGATACAACAAGACAGCAAAAGGTGATTAAGCTGAAGCGACGCATAATATCCTCCTCATAAGATAAATGTACTGCTTGGCGAAGTTAGAAGTAAAATAAGATGACTATGCGGCTAATACAAGCGCAGAAAAAAACGGCAAAAAAAAACGCAACAGTGTGAGTGTCGCGTTATCTGCAGTATTTATTAAATCGCTCCGAGTGGGCGGAGTATTCTGAAACTTTTCTAATCTACATATTACTTCTTTTCCTCAGCAGCTTTAGCCGCTTCTTCTTCGGCAATGCGTCTCAGAATTTCTTCTCGTTCCTCTTCTGAATATACCCTTCTATCCTTTTGACGGCGATCAGGAAAGGGCAAATCAGTGGAATCGGTGGGAATTTGGCGGCGATCTGCACCGCGAGGAGATTTTTTGTTATTTTTGTCGCTCATGTCGCTATATCTTCAATAATTGCCAGTTATTTGCTTCCATGCGTAGTAGTTTGCTATAGTGAGAAAAACTGCTGACTACCTCACCATCTTTGGTTTTATTCAATCCACTTGCTTGCAGCACATCAAAGAAGGCTTTGGTGGTGTCACCTTTTGGATAACTCAGAACGTAGGGCTCACTGCGCGCATAAGCTTTTTCGACTTCCTTGTCATCAGGTAGAAATCCTACCGTCTGCAGCCGGAATCCGAAATTTTCCAGGACGAAACTGAACATCTGATCTGCGGTCTTTTTCGCTGCACTAGTACTGATTCTATTGAAAACCAACTTGGGTTGGAAGGTATCCAAGACTAAATCCAGCTTGTCTACTGATTCCTGGCTTGCTGCACGAATCGATCCGATCAGATTCCTTCTGGATCTCGCCCAACCGCGATTCTGGAAGTCGTTGATGATATTCAGAATAAACGTATCATTCTTGAATTCCTGCTTCAGCCGGCGAACGAATGCCGCTTTCAGAAAGCGATAGAATCCCATGATGATCGTATCGACGTTCTGAGTAATCAGGAAACCGACGGGCGCCGAATTGAAGAAGTCGAGGTTGTTGAAGGAGATGTCAGGCCCCAGATCGACGACGATGTAATCCGCTTCCAACTGTGAGATATTGCGGATCAATCGCATTTTTTGCTGGTAAAGTGGATTTGAGATGGAGATGATATCAGACCCCCCTAAAATCAATCTCAATCTGGGGCAGGGGGTATTTTCCAAGATTTCTGCCAGGTAAGTCACATCGCCTGACATGAAATCCTTCATCGTATAGCGCGGCGCTCTGATGCTCAAGAGGTTAGAGATATCTGCGCCTCCTAAATCCGCATCTACCAGGATGACGTCGTGTCCCATAGCCGCTAAAGAGACAGAGAAATTGATCGCAAATGTTGATTTCCCGGTGCCGCCTTTTCCGCTGGCCACCGCAAAAACCTTCTTTTCCGGAATCAATTCATTATGGTGAGAAGAATTATTCACGCCTGAGCCCGAGTTTAAACTCACTATTCTAAGGTGCTCACCTTACTATTCTGACTATAAGTTGATTTAGTATAGTTAGAAACAGATCAAAAGTCAAGAAAATTCTCCTAACCTTTGAGGGTGTCGGCAACTTTTTATTTCAGGATGAGTATAAGAAGTCAAGAGGGAGGGATAAATAGTAATTCAATTGGAGGCAATATGAATAAGCAACTAATCATAGGTTTCAGTATATCGACCCTGCTCTTGTTCGTTCTGGCGGCCCTTCCTTACTGGTCCGCTGAAGCAGATACCAACGATGAAACTCCGGGGCTGATCGCCATGATAGATTCCGGTGACTTAGACCCGATGTTCGCATCGGCAGGGGAACAGCAGGAGTCCGGCGGTTACGACCTGGACGGTATTTATACAGAATTGAAGCAGTTAGCCAAAGATTATAAGAGAGCTAAAGATCGGGATGCCAAAGAGCGAATCCACGTTCGCACCAAGGAGTTGATGGGGCAACTGTTCGACGCCAAAGTGCAGATGGAACGCCGCCGCATCGAAGCGGCCGAGGAAAGGCTGCAGCAGGAAAAACGCAAATTAGAGAATATGCAGACACATAAACTGGATATGGTGCATCAAGCATCACAGCGTGCACTGGATAATGGGGAAGTCCCGCAGTGGGCTCCTAAAAACCAGGCAGGCATGGATTAAACATCACTCCCTCCAGATAAAAGAGCGGCCGATGAGCCGCTCTTTTTTTGTCATTCCTTCTAACGTAGGGATCCAGTGAAGCCGATAAAACACGGTCATTGCGAGGAAATCCGATGACTTTGTCAGCGGATGACGAAGCAATCTCGTCGAACGTCAGCTATCTCCGATTCTCTTCGCGACCGATGCTGAAAGCCGGTTAGCTACTTACCCAAACCAAGGAGCGGGACGACGTGCCCAAGGCATCCGGCCTCTGACGGACATTCTTCGCTACCTACCGCGAAACCTCCGTACCACTGTCATCCCGGACTTGTCCGGTGTAAGACGGACAAATGATCCGGGATCTAGAGCACGATCTTCGAAATCCAACATACTCCTTTTTCAAAAATATGCCAATAAAACACTGTCATCACGAGGAAATTCGACGGCTTGTCGGCGAATGACGACGTGATCTCATTCAATAAAGGGTCATTGCGAACGGAAGCAGACAACTTGTTGGTAGCTGAAGTGCGGCAATCTTCGCAACCTATGCGAATCTCAATCTGCGAAACTTGTCCGCCTTCGGCGGATCTGCGTAATCTGCGGTTCAGGAATTATCCCCCTACTTCATCAACACCATCTTACCCGTCATGTAGGTCGGGTTCTTCAAACCCGACGAAACCTTCATTCGATACAAATACACCCCCGACGCCAGAATCGATCCATCTAACGTGACCTGATGATAGCCAGCATCCCGGAAGC
>JAHJDJ010000031.1 GCA_018812585.1 bacterium | reverse complement strand
TATATTTAATTTTCCTTTATATGGGGCCGTAGTTCAATTGGTTAGAATGCCGGCCTGTCACGCCGGAGGTCGCGAGTTCGAGTCTCGTCGGTCCCGCAAAATCCTCAGCCATCCGCTGGGGATTTTTCTGTTATACTATAACAATAGGCGACTCAATCGAGCCGCCTATTGTGGTTTGACAAGGAATGTCATTTTACCTACTGCGCAAAGTCGCGCAGCACTTTGCGATAAGAGTGACGAATGTCACTTCATCAGCACCAGCTTACCCGTAGCTGTGAATCCCGTAGTCGGGGTCGCCCCTGACCCCGACCTTGCCTCCATCCGGTAGATGTAAACGCCCGACGCCAAACCCTGCGCGTCGAACTGGACGTGGTGCGATCCGGCGTTGCGGTAGCCATCGACCAGTGTCGCGACCTGGCGGCCTGAAATGTCGTAAACCATCAGGCTGACTTTGCCTGCTTCAGGCAACGCATAACTGATCGTCGTCGTGGGATTGAAGGGGTTGGGGTAGTTCTGATACAAGGCGTATTCAAACGGTAAATCTGCCGAAGGAGCTCCCTCATCTCCCGTCGTGATCCGGTCGAAGGGATCAGGATAGGATTCCTGAGGGATGAAGGGCACAAATTCGCCCGTTGATGCACCTGTTTTGGACCAGGCAAAGCTGCTCTCATCCCAGATATCGCCCGGATGATTCCCTAATCTGCCGTTCATGATGTAATTGCCACCGGCGTAAGTTCCGGGGACTGGAAAGAACATATCCGGTCGATTAATCGTCCAGCCAGGCTGGAATGATGAGAATGAACGCAGGGCTACAGTGGTGGGAGCACCGCCTTCGTAGATGACGTCCAACCAGCCATCGAAGTTCAGCGGAACTGTCCCGATGTTTTCTGCGAACACTTCGAAGTTGAGATTGCCGCCTCCCACAGGGACCGGTGAGCCGGAGACGTAAGTCAGGTCGATGGAAACTTGTGGCACGAAGGTCATTGTCGTATAGAGGATAGCGAAGCCATCTTCCAGTGGATGGGCATTCATATCGTAAGATCCATCGAAGACGTATTCAATGCCATCCACCTCTGTTGAGTTTTCGATGCCGATAGTCCCTTCCGAGCTGATAGCTGTTGTGGACATGTCCTTGTATTGGAAGAGAATCTGGCCATCGCCTGAGCCTGTTGGATAGTAGTCGGGATCAAGTAAAACAACCTGGAAAGTTTCGAAAGATCCAGTTGGGGCGTACTGCTCAATGTAATTCCACTCGACGATGTACAGGTGATTGGCTGCATCATACCAGTTCCAGACTTTACCTGAGTTCGCTCGCTGTGGAGATAAATCTTCCCAGTATGGGGCAATCATGTTGGGAGGACCGTCGCTGTCAGGAATTCCTGAATTTGAGTAATCATCCACAGTGGTTACTCCCATACCTATCCAGCCGTTTGCCGCGACACTGACCGTATCAAAAGCATTACCATAGTACTGGAATGTGAAGGGGAGTACGTACTGGAAAACCTGGTCGTCTAAAGTGAAGTTGACCAGAGAACCCGGACCACCGGAATCCGCACAGATTTCAACCCACTGATAGGTGGGTAATTCGGGAGCATCATAAGGATCGTATGCCAGATAACCGTAGGCATCCGGACCTGATGGATTATTCATGGGACTGCCGACGATGAAGGTGATGACGACGTCGTCCACGAAAGCGCTGTCCGCGGTTATATGCAGATCGCAGGTAACATTTTGACCCTCAGGACATGACGAACTGACGTCGAAGGTATAAGCCGGAGATCCCTGACCTTCTTCAAGATTGGCCAGATCTGGGAAATTCGATGTAGTCTGAGTGATGCTGAGATAAGGATCAGTAGTAGAAAGCGTGCCGATGATATTTGTGCCGGGGTCTTGGCCGATATTCTTCAGAGTGACGACCAGAGAACAGGTTTCACCGGGATCTGGAGCGCCATTGTTGTTCCCTCCAATGTCATCGAATTGTTTATTGCTGATGATCAGATTGGGACCCGGTCCAAGGATTATTGCGTTGATAGAATTGAGACAGTTCATTAATCCCGATCCGAAAGTGTTGTCTTTTCCCGGCGTACCAAGATCTTCAGCGTAAGTTTCGAGGTACATGTCGATGAGATCCGGTGTGAGATTCGGATCTTTACTCAAGAGTAAAGCCATACCTCCAGCAACATGCGGAGTCGCCATGGAAGTCCCGCTCATGAAGGTGTAGCCGCTGTTGTTGCTGTAGAGGCAAGATTTGATATCTGTGCCCGGACCGGATATGTCAGGATCTATCAAACCCATTCCGGGACTATACGCATAGTCGTACCAGGGATCGATTGTACCCCAGGTAACTGGACCACGGCTGGAGAATGTGGCGATTGAGTGGTTTGGTTGGGTGGCTCCAATTGTAACGACGCAACTTAAGCCTCCCACCAGGATCTGGTCAGGGTGCAGCCAGGGTGGAGGACAATTCCCGGGAACGCGTACATTGTTAGGCGGGGGATATGAGCCGTTTTCATTTCCAGCTGCCACAGAACCAATAACGCCGGCCGCCAGAGCATTGATGCAGGCCGTCCTGTATTGCTGCTTCTGTAACACAGTCCCGCCGCCTGCATGCCCCAGAGACATACTGAAGATATCTGCTCCCTGAGCCACGGAAAAATCAATGCCAGAGATAATCTGTCCTTCGCTGCCGTAACCCGCACCTGAAAGCACCTGCACTGCCATGATCGAGGCGTTAGGCGCCACACCACATTGTGATCCGGCTGTCCCATCCGAGGCGACTGATCCGGCACAATGAGTGCCATGCCCCATAGGACCCTCATCCATAGGATCATTGTCATTGTTATAGAAATCCCACCCGTGATTGGGATAGGAAGGTCCTCCATCCCACAAGTGATCGGCCAGATCAAGATGGTTGTAATTTACGCCGGTATCGACAACACTGACGATGACGCCGGTGCCATCGAATCCCTGCTGCCAGACTTCAGGCGCATAAACGTCTGCAACACCCCAGGCTACTTCATCGACTTCGTCTGATTCAGCCGGCTTGGCTGATTTTGGTGCGTCACTCAGCATGTAACGCTCGGGATCGTAATCAATTCCGGCAATTTCAGAATAGTCCATCAATCCTCGAATCACCTCTGGCGTTGCCAGACAATGAATGAGGTTGACGAGAGAAACCGATTGTATTCTTTGGACTTTACCCGCCGGTTCCCAATCCGCGAGATAAGCGATCACATCTGTCTGCGTTCCTTCAGCTAATTGTTGCAAATGGTTGACGACGAATTGCCGTTTTGCTGACTTTGACATGTGAGCCGTCATATCAACCATCCATGCGAATTCTGCTTGCTCTTCCATCGTGATCAGAATGCGGATCAACTCATTATCCGCGCTGCTATTCAGCTTTGTAACCAGCTCCGGAGTGAACGTTACTGCAAAAGCAGAACCTGTCAGGCTCAAGACCAACAGTATTATCGTAACTTTCCTCATGCTGCCTCCTCGAAGTGTCCGGGGTTATTCCATCTTGTTTTCACACGATCTCATTGTGATCCCATCCTGACAATATAATAAATTTTATTATAAGGTGCAAGATATTTCTTCTGCCAACTGATTTATTTTATTATTTCTGCGACTTTAAAACTCAAACCGATCAAGGATGTCTGGCAAAAAAACACAAAAAGGCGACTCAACCGAGCCGCCTTTGTTGTTTTAGAAAAGCCAACAGCCAACTGCTAACAGCTAACTGCCAACATGTCACTTCATCAGCACCAGCTTGCCCGTAGCATTGAACTCGCCCGCGGTCATCCGGTAGATGTAAATGCCCGACGCTAAACCCTGCGCGTCGAACTGAACGTGATGCGTTCCTACGTTGCGGTAACCGTTGACCAAGTTGGCCACCTGGCGGCCCGAAATATCGTAAACCATCAAGCTGACTTTACCTGCTTCAGGCAACGCGTAACTGATCGTAGTCGTGGGATTGAAGGGGTTGGGGTAGGTGCCCACGATTTCGTACTCTTGCGGTAGTTCGACAATGCCATCACCACCGGTTATCACCGCGAAGTAATCTGGCACGTTGTCCGGCACGAAGGGGACAAAATCACCGCCGCCGTCAGCGCCGGATTTAGTGAACGGGAAGCCGTCTTCGTTCCAGATTGTCGATGGATGAATCCCGACGCGGCCGATGAATTCATAGTTACCAGCAGCATAAGCTCCGGGAATCGGGAAGAACATATTCGGTCGATTGATTGACCAGCCCGGCTGGTAGTTCGTAAAGCTGCGCTGAATCACTGTCGTCGGCGCGCCGCCTTCATATTCGATGTCGATCCAGGGATTGAAATCGACTGGCGTAGCGCCTTCATTTTCAACGTAAACGTCGAAGTACAGGTTGCCGCCGCCTGCTGGAACCGGAGATCCCGAGTTGTAGGTCAGATTGATGGTGACATTCGGAGCTCCCGGCGGACTATAATCGAACGCTGTGGTAAACTTCATAGCGCGGCCTGCAGTCACTGTCGAAGCCGCGGGATCGTGATAGGTATTCCAGTAACAGACCTCGATACCATCAGTATGATCCGGCTTTTCGATTCCCGTCGTAAAGTAAGGGATGTCATAGGAGGCGCCTGTCAGCGCGTAGACTTCCTGGTACTGGAAGACGATTTCGCTGTCGCCGGTAGGCGTCGGGTAGTAAGCTGGATCATAGAGGATCGCTTCAAAAGTGAAGCGCTGACTGCTGGGAGAATAAGTCTGCCACTGGCGCATGTAATCCCACTGCACGATGTAACGATGGTTGGCAGAATCATGCCAGCCATAAACCGCTCCGCCGGAACCTGTAACCAGATCATCCCAGAAAGGTGCGATCAGGCCAAAGGGCCCCATCGAATTGGGTATCGGGTGATTGGCGAAGTTGGTATAGACAACATTTGGCGTCGATGATATCCAGCCGTTGCTGCAAACGGTAATCTGATTCGTCTGCACACCGTAATACTGGAAGGTAAACGGCAGGTTGACAATCACAGACATATCCTGGTCTTCACTCGTATCGTTGATAGGGAGTTGCTGGCCAACGCCAACGATCTCCACCCAGCTATAATCCGGCGCCAGAGGATACTGAGTATCCGTATTGTCGTAACACCAGTAGCCATAACCATCCGGTCCCTGCGGATCAGCGCTCGAACGATTGCCCAGTGACACAATCATCGTCACGGTCTGAGTCGCGCCGCCGAAACTGGCAAACGTGATGTCGAATTCTGCAGGGTACCCTGGAGGGGTGTCTGCATCACAGGTTACGTTGAACGGATTGCCAATACAGGAACCCGTAGCCCCGATGCCAATAGTACCGAAACTGGCTGAAGCGTCATTGATGGTGACATACGGGCTGTTGGTGGATAGCGCCGCCGTCAACGATGACGCCGATTTTGAGCCGACATTACGGACATACAAAACAAAGTTAGAGGTTTCTCCCGGCGTCAAAACGGTATCCGATCCCAAAGTATAAGAATTCAGTGTCATGTCGTAGGAGACCACCTCAACTTCCATCATACCATCCCAGACGCCTTGATCTGAACTGGTTGTCAGATATAACTGAATCGTATGGCCATCCGGACAATCTGGATCGATCACCAGGTCGAAATCGTCGCTGCTGTTTGCAGTGCCTCCCGGAGCGATATTGGGGAAGGCTTCCGATGCGTCGCTTAAGGAGGCGAAATCGTCACTTTCCACGGCTGTCACGGTGACGTTAGTGGCAGAAGTTGAATTGCCAAAGTTCTTGAACACCAACGGCAGTTCGACGGTTTCGCCCGGGTTAGCGATGCCGTCGCTGTCACCGGCGCTGCTACCGCTGTTGTCGTCATCGATGGAGTGGCTGTAATATCCCACCGCAACGCCTTCCTGAACGACGTCTAAAGAGTCGACGATCGGTTGGTAATTCTGCTTCGTGATGGTGACCTTAACATTGCCGCCAGTTGCAGGTCCCAGTGGGAGGGTGATCTGACCGCTGGCGTCAGTCCAACCGACTTCTTTGATGTCGCCTTCCTTGTAGAAGCAGACGACGGCTTCTTCCACGGGTCCGACACCGGGTTCATTGACAGTCAATGTCAGAGAATTTTCACCCCACGTCGTTGATGCCGGAATGTCAGCGTCCAGGTATTGAATGGCATGAGTGTACATGATCAAACCCGGATCACCACCCATTGTATTCCAATCGTTAAAACGCTGAACGTAGTCAAAATTATATTCCCAGAAGGCATTGTACAGCTCAATCTTGCCTCTGTCCAAAGCCGGACCCGGCAGTGGGCAGCCTTCATCGAAAATCGCCGCGAACGTTCCCACATCGACTGCGTTGTTAAAGCGGGTATGAGTACCGGTGGTTGCTGTAGCAAAACAGGCAATAGCGCCTTTCGGTGCAGTTGGCGTGCCGACATTCATGAAATTTTCCAAATTGGAATTGTTGCCCCAGCCACCCGTTCCGCAGGTGGGTATGGCAACAAAAGGAAGCCTCAGAGAGTTAGTCAGATTCTGAATGTCGTCATTGCCAAAACCCTCCATATTCAACCAACCGCGATAATTGACATACAGAGTTCCGCCATTGATACCATTGACCATTGTCGATACGACTCCCGGTGAACCCATCGTGTACCAGAAGGTATCGATATCGGTATAGTTCAGTTGAACCATGCGGTCCTTGATCGAACGGCTGCATAAAATCGAGGAGAGACCTGATGCAGAAGAACCTGCCACCAGAACTCCATCTGAAAACCAGCTTGGATTAGTCACATAAGGCTGTTTCTCGTAGCACAGAGTTTTGTTGACCATCATCGACGCCTGATATTCGTTGTCGGCTGGATAGCGGGCGACAGAGACATCGGCCAGGATATCGCCGCCGTCCACCTCCGAATACGGTTGGTCAATGTTTGCGGAGTAGTAGCTGTAGGAGACATACCAGGCGGGAATCGCATAATCACCGCCGGTATCGCCAAATAACAGCACCCACTCCGGCGGGACGTCCCAGTTATCATAAGCATTCTGAATGATATTCTTTATGGTCGTGTTCGAGGCGCCATTTGTGAATGTCTCCACCACAACCTCGTGCCCCATGCGGTTTTTCCAATCCACCAGGGGCGCAATTACATTTAGAAGCGAAGAATTATTTTCGGCGATGATAAGGTAGGTTCCCATGGGAGTTACTTCTATATCGAGGTGATCCAGATTGGGAATGACCTCCTTTAACATATTATAACGATACTGCGACATCGGACGAATGGGCCGGGTCTGCTGATTCCGCAGGTCTGTGCCTTCAAAGTAAACGTTAACCAGAAAGCGGTGCGCGACCTTGAGTTCCCGAGTGACCGGATTATAGCGTACCGGCTTCATTTTCACCGGAACCAGACGGATACCACCCATTAATGCAGGTTCACCATTTACGGCCTGAACCTCTGGACCAGAAGCGTCAACCTGATACGCCGCCGAAGAATATCTCACCGGAGATTTCTCTAGGGCGATGGCTTCCGGCTCGTCTTCCTGCATCGGCATCAGTTCAAGATCAGTAAACGTTCTGACTTCTAACGCCTCAAATTCAACGCGCACTCCTGCATGAGCAGGAATGGCGATCATGTGCGAGAAACTGGGTAGTTCGGGGACACCATATTCATGGTCGTAAGAACCACCCGGTATTTGCACACGATCCCAGGTTTTACCGTCCAAAATGCCTTCGTACAATTCCAGACTGCCTAAGAGTACCTCGAATTGCACCAGGTTCGCATCGTATCGCAAAATCTCAATCTGCGGTTTGTCATCCTGTACATCCGCGCGTAGAGGGATTATGCCGGATTGCGCAACGCTGGCTCCCAAGATAAGAACGAAGAGGATACCAAGGGTTAGCCATCTGTTCATGAGTGATTCTCCTGATTTGATCCTTTTATCATGTTGCAAAACTTCACTAAGCCTGTAATCTCCCCAGGCACTCTAAAAGTGAACAGGGGAGAGCCATTATAGATCATACGTCATTAGAGACCTTTTAATATAACTATTTTTCACCTAATTAGCAAGCACATTTTTCGTTAGACGCATTTTTTTGCATGAGATTGCGTATCAACAACGCTGATCCCAAGTGTGCAAGGTTAATAGTCCCATCTAAGTAAGATCGAACCAACCAAATCTTATAGACCGGTTTGGTTTTTATGCTTTCTCTATTGACTACTCCCCGAATATGTATTATATTATTGTACAGTAATTGCAAATGAAACAATGTGACCTGAAGCACCTCAGGTCACTTGTCGAGCGATTATATTAGCTAAATAAGATGTTATTTGACGAATCCTCTAATTCGTGATGCCCTAAGGAGGCTTGATGAAGTTTTTAATCGTCACGGATTATCTGGATTTCGTGGGCGGTGGTTTTGAACCCTTAGGCGTGCTCTCTATTGCGGCTGTTGTACAGCAGGCAGGTCACGAAGTCCGGATGGTTACTGACAAATACGAACTGTGTGTTGGTGCTATTGAATCCTGGAACCCCGAAATGGTCGGTTATTGTATCTTTACCGGCTATCACAAAAATTTGATCGAATTAAACCGTAAACTGAAAGAGAATTTCGATTTTATTTCAGTTTTCGGTGGTCCTCACGCGACGTTTTTCCCCGAAATCATAGACCAGCATCCCAGTATCGACCTGGTGAGTCGAGGTGAAAGCGAATGGGCTATCCTCGAAATGATCGAGCGGATTGAACAACGCCAAGATTTCAGCGACGTGCAGAATTTCTGGGTCAGGAAGAATGGCGAAATCTTCAGAAATCCGGTACGCCCCCTGGAGATGGACCTTGACCGAATTCCCTTTCCAGCACACGATCTCTTTTATCAATTCCCGGAAGCCCGGCGCGGCAAAATACGCGTGATTATGACGGCGCGAGGTTGTCCCTACTCCTGCACCTATTGCTATAATTATAAAATGAAGGAGCTATACAAAGACTGCGGTGTCAATCACCTCCGCCACCGCTCTGTGGATAACACTCTGGAAGAGATACGCTATCTAAAGAAAAACTTTCCCTTCGATCTGGTTTACTTCGGCACCGATTGTTTTACCGCAAATAAAGACTGGGTCTACGAGTTCTGTGAAAAATATCCCCGTGAATTCGATATGAAATTCACCTGCGCTTCAAGACCCGAAACGGCCGACCCCGACATTATGAAAGCCTTGAAAGAGGCGGGCTGCTTCTGTATCTTTATGGGACTGGAATCCGGCGACGACGCCTTTCGCAAGCGAATGCTGAATCGCCGTATGGCAGATGAAAGGATTCTACAGGCTGCCGAGAATATTCACAACGCAGGATTGAATCTCTACACCTTTAATATGATGGGACTTCCCGGTGAAACCCTCGAACAGGCCTATAAAACGATCGATTTGAATATCAGAACCAAGACCGACTATACCTGGGTATCCACATTCCAGCCTTACCCGCGTACTAAATTGACAGATTATGCCATTGAAAAGGGTTACTTCAACGGAGATTTTGATAAAGTTCCCATGGGGTGGTACGGTCGTTCAGCGCTGAACAGTCCCATCAAATCGGAATTGGAACGTTTGCGGACCTTAGCCTCTTTGATGGTTGAGTGGCCCTGGTTGTACAGATTCAGAAGTAGGTTGGTGAAGCTGCCTCTGGATGGTTTTTATCGGTTTATCTGGAAGATCCACAAAGTATACTGTTATCGCTATCGCGTTCTGCCGGTTAAATTCAGCTTGAAGGAGATCATCCAGTTAGGATGGAATTATCTCTTCGATAAAACCGCCGAATAGGGGGGACGTATCACTTAACATTCGCAGCAACATTAACCTCTGCCCATCTTCCCTGTATTTAACCTTGCCGCATAAGGTTGACGCAAATGCTGTTGACTCATGCGTTTTATTTTTTTATATTAGACATTTCACAGGTTTCACACAATTGCACGATGGTTGCAATCGTATCATATTGGTATATGATTGATTTGGATTGAATGAAACAGCATTGAAACGGGGTGGAACGGAAAAATCGATGAAATACTTGATCATCACGGATTACCTGGACTTTGTCGGCGGTGGTTTCGAGCCGCTGGGTGTACTCTATATTGCTGCAGCCGTGCGCGATGCAGGCCATGAGGTTCGCATGGTGTCTGATAAGTACGACACCTGCGCTGACGTTATCTCTTCCTGGGAACCGGACTTCGTCGGTTATTGTGTTTATACCGGTTACCATCTGCAACTGCTGGAATTGAACCGGAGACTGAAAGAACGCTTCAAGTTCCATGCTGTGTTTGGTGGGCCACATGCCACCTTTTTCCCTGAAATAATTGAAGATGATGGCGTAGATATGGTTTGCAGAGGAGAGGGTGAATGGGCGATGGTGGAAATGGTCGACCGCATTGCCAGGGGAGAAGAGTATTGGGACGTCAAGAACTTCTGGCTGAAGAAGAACGGTGAAATCATCCAGAATGACGTCCGCGCGCCTGAAGCGGAGATCGAAAATTTCCCCTTTGCAGCACACGATATGTTTTACCAGTTTCCCGAAGCTGGACGGAATAAAATCAGAGTCATGGTGACCGCGCGGGGATGTCCCTACTCCTGCACCTACTGTTACAATTACCGCATCAAGGAGATGTATCGAGGCTGCGGCGTCAAGCATCTACGCCACCGCGAAGTCGAAGGCGTCATCGAAGAGATCAAATGGATTCAGAAAAGCTGGCCCATTGAATTGATCTATTTTGGCACCGACTGCTTTACTGCTAAAGAAAACTGGGTATTAGAATTCAGCGAAAAGTACGCCCGCCAGGTGCGCATTCCGTTTACAGCCTCCACACGCCCGGAAACCACCACGGTGGCTGCCTGCGAAGCCCTCAAAGAAGCTGGCTGCGTCTGCGTCATGATGGGCATCGAATCAGGAAATCAGGATGTGCGCCTGAACCTGCTGAACCGCCGCATGACGAATGAAAAGATCAAAGAGGCCGCCGACATCATTCACAAAGCTGATTTAAATCTGTTCACCTTCAACATGATGGCCTTCCCCGGCGAAACCGTGGAACAGGCCTTAGATACCATGAGTGTCAACATCAAGTGCAAGACTGATTATACATGGGTTTCTCTGTTCCAGCCTTATCCTCGCACGAAGCTGGGCGAGTACGCTCAGGAAAAAGGTTATTTTGACGGTGATTATGACTCTTTGCCCGAAAGCTGGTATAATGAATCTGCGTTGAAAAACCCTCAAAAAAAGCAGCTTCTGCGCCTTCGACCGCTGGTCTCATTAGGGGTTGAATTTCCGCAATTCGCCTGGCTGATCAAATACCTGATCAACTTGCCGCTGGATCGTTTATATAGCTTTATTTGGAAAGTGCATAAGGCTTATGCCTATCGCTACAGGGTCATGCCCGTCAAGCTCTCCTTCATCGAAATTGTTCGCCTCGGTTGGAGTTACCTCTTCGACCGATCGCAAAAATAGATTCCAAGCGCGAAAAAGCCCCGCTCGACAAGCGGGGTATTTCACATCTCTTTTTGCGCCCGTTCTATCAGGGCTGAATATCCTTATAAATCCTGAACAACTTCTCCGCCTGTCCCTTCCATGAGAAGCGCTCTCGTACCTGCCGGTAACCTGTTTCGCTGCACTGCAAAAGCTTCTGTTTGTCCCCTGCCAGATTAACCACCGCGTCAGCCAACGCCTCACTATGCGTCGGATCTGCCGTTATCCCGCATTGAGTTTCCCGTAGAAATTCCTCCCACAGCGGGAAATTCGATGCCACGCAGGGCAAGCCGTAAATCATATAATCGAAGAATTTTGTCGCGATTGAAACCGTATAATTCGGATTCGGTAGTAGAGGAATCATCCCAATATGAGCCCTCTGCATCAATGTTCTCGCTTTTAAGAAATCCACAAAACCGTGCAGTCTTATGCGTTTGTCAGAAGCATTAGCAATTTTATTCAGGTCTCGCTCCAGACTGTCAGGGCGAATCATACCCACCAGGTCAAGGGTCGCTTGCGGATAACTCTTCCAGACATGGGTCATCATCTCTGCTAATTTCCTGCCGCCGCGATCCCCCACAATCGAACCCACATAAATCAGGCGCAATTCCTTTTCCGGATCGAAATCACGATAGCGGTCGGGTAGCTCGACGTCCGGCTGCGGGATCAGAGCATGGTTTAAGACAATATGTACATTAACCCGTGTGGGAAAGAGCGGCGCATAACGCTCTTCGGCCAGGATAACTTTATCATATAAATAGGGCGTCTTGCGCAGCAGCAAAGAAAACGCGGTCGCTACAGCTTTGCGAATGGGTCTGGGAATCCATTCCCGCCCGCCGATAGCCGCTTCAGGATGTTCGTGAATGTCACAGATCAGTTTTTTGTTTCCCAGCAGTGCGTAAGGGATGAGCAAAAGCGCTAACTCAGGATCATGAAAATGAATCACATCGTATTCGCTGCGTAACATCTCACGATAAGCTCTCCACCATAATTTCGGCCGATCCCAGCGAGAATGCCACACGCCTAACGGTTTAACCGTGACTCCTTGAACCTGCCGCACTTCGCCATCGCCAACCGCCGCATGAACGACCTCATGCCTGTCAGCCAATGAACTGGCGATCTTATAAAAAATCCGCGGATCGTTCCAGCGGTGCACGGTGGAAAGGTTCAGTATCTTCATTTACTTAAACAAATCCGGATGATGACTTCTGCGCTGTTCTTCTGATCTAACCCAGTTCTCCAGCAAAAGATTCGTCAAAGCGCTGTTTTTCATATCCCCAGGCTGAATTAACGCTGCTTTCTTCTTGATGAATTTATCGGCGACTTCATTATCCAACTGATCGGTTTGCAAGATGTACAATGGGACTCCCATCTTCTGTGTCAGTTTCCCGGTGCCGCCGGTGCCGCCTCGTTTCCCGGGTTCGACTAAAACAACCCCGCGAGACAGAGCGGCGATTAACTGATTGCGCATCATGGCTGTCCCATGAGCCCAGCCCTGCTCCGGCGGAAATTCCGATATTAACAGCGTTTTTTTCTCATCCAGCCGTTTTTTT
Source organism: bacterium (assembly GCA_018812585.1). GTDB lineage: Bacteria > Electryoneota > B3-LCP > B3-LCP > B3-LCP > JAHJDJ01. The sequence goes on along the minus strand of JAHJDJ010000031.1, from coordinate 10,887 downwards.
AATTCATCACGAAAATTAGGCCTGAAAAAACCAGTTGGCATGACCAATATCGTGCCGGGGCCTTTTCGCAAAGCGGCTAAATGCGCCACCTCATCGACCCCCCGAGCTCCTCCGCTGACGATGACCCAGCCTTCAGAAGCGAGCTTCTCACAAAGCGAATCCACCATCTGCAGACTGCCTTCGTCCGCGTTCCGAGCGCCGCTGATCGCCATCGCCGGTTGTTTCAACAAATCGATATTCCCTTTTAAGAAGAGCAACGCAGGTTGCGCTTTGCCGATGGTCAACAGCTTTTCGAAGGGATACAGCAAATCCCGCTGAGTAATGATTACGATTCCCTGTTTGCGGCACTCCTTGAGATCCTCGCTGGCATTAAGCTGGGGATGACGCAGAGCTTCGATTTGAGCTTCGGTCATCTTGAAATCAGTTGCCAGTTGATGATCTGTAAAGCCATCGATTTCTGACAGAGATTTCCCTTTCGTCTCCAGCCGCGCGGCCAACTTGCGGACAGCCACCGGTCCAATGTCGGGCAACCTCAATAACCGTAACAGAATCTCTGCTTCATTCATCGGAAGTGTCTCTTGAGAGTTTTAGTAGCGATTAATCCGTAAAGGTTTCCAGTACCTGCTTTTCGCAGCGCCCGGCAGGTTTCAGCCAGCGTTAGACCGCTGTCGAAAATGTCATCGACGACGATCAGATTTTTACTCTTCAATAAAACATCCTGGGCACCCACAGATCCGCTAATGTTATCCAACTTGTCATCAAAAGTCAGACAAAATTTCATCTCCGCTGTTCGTCGTTCTTTATACAGCGCTTCTGGAATATATGGAATATCAACTTCCTCAGCGATTTTTTCAGTCAGGAAACTGGGTAGGTCATAAGCTTTTTCGGTGTTGGAGGGGAGAAGTGAGATAATCCCGTCAGCCGAGCGATACAGAGGATGTCGTTGGATGAATTCGACCATTTGTTCCACAATCAGTAATGCAATCTGCTGATCACCCTTAGAACCAACATCTGATCCATAAGATTTAGCCATGTGGATCCATTGACCCAATGCTGTATAAGTCGGTTTTCCAGTATCTCCAGTACTCTTTGAATGCCAACCCAAGGCGAAGCAGGCGTCCAATTCGGTTGAAATCCAAAGAGTTCGTTTCAAAAGGATAAGAAATTCTCTGATTTCCCGGCGCTCTATCTCGGATACATCATCGATTTCGACGTACCAACTGAAGGATTCAGGATCGTTTGAAGGCAGGGCAACCGGCGATCGATGACCATAGACATGCAGCAGTATTTCTTTATAGATTCGCTCACCAGTGAGCCAGATGCAGCAGGACGGTGCAGCGCACCCCTCTGTTTTAGAAGCAGCCGATGCGATACGAAAATCTTTTAAGCGTTGAATCTGCACTGCATCACCAGTCGACACCTGAATTGACAACCCTTAATCTACGGACTACTAAGCAGAAAAGCAAGGAGAATCTGAATTTGGAAGGATGTTTTGGCGGGACAAAAAAATGGGGCGAACACTTAGGTTCGCCCCTATCGTTAATCATGATGTGCCGCGCAAAGTCGCGCAGCACTTTGCGATAAGAGTGACGTATGTCACTTCATCAGAATAACCTTCCCATTGGTCGAGAAGTCATTCACTTTCAGTTGGTAAATGTAAACGCCTGACGCCAGATTGCTGGCATCGAAGGTCACTTCGTGGTAACCGGCGTCACGATGACCGTCAACCAGTGTGGCAACCAGACGACCGCTCACGTCGAAGACCTTCAGGCTGAGCTTACCGGCTTCCGGCAGAGCATAGCTGATGGTCGTCGTCGGATTGAACGGGTTGGGGTAGGTGCCCATCACCTGGTATTCATCCGGCAGCGCGGTTATGATATCGCCGGTATCGATACGATCGAACGGATTGGGGACGCCATCCGGCACGAACGGAACGAATTCACCGTCGAAATCACCTGTCTTGGTGAAGGGGAAGGAATCTTCCGCCAGCACGGTGCCAGGATAAGTGCCGACATGCGCTGCAAAGCTGTAGTTACCCGGTGCATAGCTTTCCGGCACGGGGAAGAACATATCTGGACGGTTGATCGTCCAGCCCGGCAGGAAACCGGTGAAGCTGCGTAAGGCGACCAGTGTCGGAGCGCCGCCTTCGTAGCTGACGTCCAGCCAGCCATCAAACGATGCAGCAGAAGTGCCGATGTTTTCCACGAAAATGGCATAGTAGACGTTTCCACCTGCAGGAGGCACTGGAGATCCGGAAACGTAATCCAACTGCACTGTAAACTCAGGTGTGCCGGCTTCTCCCGACGTATAGGTAATCGTGCGGCCGACTTCTACCGGCCAGGCGTGTTCATCCCAGCTATTATCGAAGCCGTATTGGATACCGTCGCTTTCAGCCGCATTTTCGATGCCGAAGGTCGAGGAACTGACATCGCTGGTAGTGCTATACTGACACAGAATGATCCCGTCGCCAGTTGAGGTGCCGTAGTAAGCGGGATCGTACAGAATTCCCTGGAAAGTATCGCGTTGGCTGCCACCGGTACCATAGTGGGAGATGTTGTAGTATTCCACCACAAAGTAATGGTTGGCCGCATCGTAGTAAGTGCAGATTTCGGTGCCACCATATCCCGGATGCAGGTCGTCCCAGTTTAAGGCGATCATATTAGCCGGACCATCTGCATTGGGGATGCCTGAATTCGAGTAGTCTGTGCTGGTTTCTGTGCCCATGGCAATCCAGCCGTTCGAACAGATGGAAATGTTGTTGAAGTTCTGTCCGAAGTAGGTGAACGTAAAGGGCAGGTTTACCTGCACGGTCTGATCGTCTGAAGTAGGACCATTATTGATACCAGGTCCACCTTGAGACGGTGCAATTTCAACCCAGTCAAACGGCATTGATTCGCCGCCGTCGTTGTTATCCCAGGCGAAATGGCCATAACCATCAGGACCGGAAGGCAGATTGCGAATGTCGCCAACCACCAGATCGAATTCTTCGATCTCAGCGTAGCCGCCGTCAGCCTGGATGTCCAGCGTAAAGGTAACTTCAACGCCGCTGGCCATACCCGCGTCCGCGATGACGTTATAACTGACCATGTCCTGGCCGCCGGGGATTAAGGTGCCGTAGCTGCCCGGATTGCCATTGATGGTGACATCAGGATCGCTGGCCGTCATGGTTACCATAACGTTGCCTGCATCGCTGTGACCTTCGTTCGCCAGAGTCAGTTCGAATTGGGTATCTTCACCCGGATCTAACTGCCCATTATTATTCCCGGTCGGATCTAAGATGATCAATCCGGCCTGGTTGACGTTAGGGGCATTCACGATCAGGCTGAAGAAGCTTTCCCAGGTGTTAGCGCCGGAAACTGCTTCCAGAGTGAACAGCACCGTGTACTGATCTGGTGTAGATTCGTCTGACCTGATGCGGAAGCCATTTGCGATTGTCAGAGAATCACCAGCAGCGAGGGTGCCATAGAATTCACTGCCGTCGTAAATGGTGATCAGCGGATCGGCAGTAATGATGGTCGCCGTAACGTCGATTGCTGGATCGACGCCGACATTCAACAGCTCGATTGACAAGTCGATGGTTTCACCAAAGTCCCACTGTCCGTTGTTATTACCGACGATGGCGTCGTTAATGTCGACGTCATTGAAAACCACGTAGGGACCGACCGGAGGCAGCACGGGAATGGTTTGCTGATAGGTCAGGTAGTTGTGCGCTGAACAGGTGATGGTCAAATCACCCGGCATTACTGGAGCCGGATCAAATGTCAGCGTGATGTTGCCTGCTGCATCAGAATAACCGGCAGCATAGACTTCATCATTCTGTGCGCAGACCAGCGCGTTGCTGACACCGGTATTGATGGTGATCTGAGTGGTGCCAATGAAATGGGCGGTCGGATGGATTACCGCCATGCTCATCATTTCATCTGTCCAGGCGTCGATAGCCGCGTCACCCAGCCAGAGATAAGTGCGGATGTTGGACTGACCGATAGAACCGTGCACCTGGTAAACGGTGATATTGGCGAAGTTCGAGGCGTAACCGATATTGTTGATACCTTCATCGTAAATCGCCTTGTAGAATTCCTTATCGTAGTCATGATTCGGAATCGTATAGGACGGAATGATCGCTCCGTTAATGGCGATTGCCGCCGCGGTATGCTTCATCATCGATTCGGCGAAGCAGTCGCCGTTATAATCGGGGAAGTCCATATTGTCGCAGCAAACGTCGAAGTGTACAAAATAACGGTCGATATTGGTCAACTGCGCGATATGCGTAGCATTGAAGTCGCCGCTGCTACCCCACTGCCACCAGGCAGTAGTTGAACCGTGGCCGCGATAGTTAAGGATACCGGAGCTATAGGTGTTGAGGTAGTCGATAACGTTCTGATTGCTGGCGCCCGCGCCACCGTAACACTGCTGAAAAATGGGTGTTTCCAGGGCGTAAGGATAGGTGCGGATCTCTTCTTTACACTGAGTGTACTTTAAGGGATACTGTTCGGAGTGCGCCACCAGCAGACTGTGCTTGGCCCAGTCTGAGACTTCCGGAGCGGTCAGGTAATCCATTGTCTTCTGAATCTGCAGCTGCAACTGACCGGCAGTATCATATACAATTCGACCGCAGGCAATATCAGCCAGGTAATCGCCGGTGCCGTCCATCATGGTATACCATGAATCTGAGTAAGAGTCAACCCAGTGATACATCGGCACATCGACAGCCGTAGGACCGCCGGCATAGTAGGCGTCGCCGACTAACATGACGTACTCTAAGTTTGTCGTGGTATATAGACTGTAGATGTAAGCCTTGATCTCTTCGGGAGTGTCGAAGTCAGCCGCGATATACCGAACCTCAGCTTCCAGACCTTGAGCATGACGGAAATCGAATAGCGGCTGAACATAAGGCATCGCTTCTTCCTTACAGACCAACAGCCATTTTGTGCCGGGATTGTCCAGATCGGATGTGCTCAATGGATATCCCAGACGCTCAAAGTTGATGATCTTGGAACTGTACAGTTCCTGGAATTTGCGGTTAATCGGCTGACGCACACGATCAAATTCAAACGTGCTGTTGGCGCCGAAATAATCCACGGTGATGCGCATTTTGGTGGCTACGGTGATTTCACCGGTTACTGCATTGTAGCTGACCGGACGCACCTCAAGACGAGTGAGACGCGCATCGCGCCAGATTTGCGGTTGGTCTACCACAGCAGCCTCTGATGGATACTGTGTACTGCTGGCATAAAAAGCCTGATCGATAGTGAATGCCGCAGCTTCTTCATTATCTTTTAGCATCTCCTGAGCTGGCCAGACCTGAAATCCACTAAGGGTAACCGATTCAAGAACTTCAGCAGTCACACGCAGATCGCTGTGATCGGGAATACCGACCAGGCGCGTGATGACCGGTAATTCCGGTTTACCGACTTGACGCAGCGCAGCCCAGTCGCCAAAGCTGATCTGCTGGTATAAATTACCATCCTGCTTTAACTCATCAGCGTAAAAGCCATGGACATTCACGTCGATGACCGTCGCTGAAGAACTGTGCGAAACCAGAGATACCTCTGCGTCCTTCTGTCCCGCGTTGTCGGCTGAGATCCACTCAGCGTTGGCTACGCCAACGATTAGCAGTACAGCCATCAGATAGAGTCCCAGAACCGTAAAGGCTTTGTGCATAACTGTCTCCTCGTTCTTATGTTACTTCTATTGCATGATGCGTTGTTAGATCCTATAATTTAGCGAAATATTTCTCAAATGTCAAGACTTGAGCATCTAATAACCCAAATATTTTTTAATTGATGACTCTCTCCGGTTAGAACGGAACGTCGTCTTCATCCTGTGGTCCTAATCCCTCGGGTGGTTGTGGTGGAGGAATCGGTTCTCCCCGGACAGCCCCTTCAGGTGGTGGGTCAAGCAGAACGAAATTATCGGTGATGATTTCAGTCATATACTTCTTCTGTCCATCTTTATCATCCCAACTTCGAGTCGTGAGTCTGCCCTCGATGTAAATACGCGATCCCTTTTTACAATAATTAGTGATTGTTTCAGCCTTGTTACTCCAGGCTACAATGTTGTGCCATTGCGTGTCGTCTTGCCACTCTCCGTCCTTATCTTTATACCGGCGATTTGTAGCCATGCTGAAAGTCGCTACTGCAGTTCCTGACGCTGTGTTCTTCAGCTCTGGGTCTTTTCCCAGATTTCCGATTAACATGACCTTGTTTAGTGAACGAGCCATTCGTTACCTCCTGATATATAGTACTATAAATTATCGGACTTAACGCTTTGGTTGTAATCTTTTTTGAATGATTCTATTAAATAATAAATATCCCAGGAGAACACCCACCGAATCGGCGATGACGTCAAATACAGATGAAAGTCTACCCGCGACAAACGACTGATGCCATTCGTCGCTGATGGCGAAAAGAACGCCAAACATAAACAGCAGAACAACCCAATGCCGATGCCACCAGGCGCGGCCAGAGTAATACAACATGCGAGCCGTTATATAGCTTAATGTGCCGAATTCCGCCAGATGAGCTAACTTGTCCCAGGAGATATATTTTCCCTGCGGGATCAGAGCTTTTGGATAGGCAGAAAGAGCGAATACCAGAACGATTGCAAAAACGAAGGGAAAAACCGTTCTGAACGGCGCCAGCCGTGGTAATGGTTCCGTTGATAGACTGTGGTTCATCAAGACTCAGGCTTAATCATCCGTAACGCTTTAGGAATGAGCGTATCTAAATCTCCAGCAACCGTTGCCGCGATGCCGATTTGCTCGGCGGCCAGATCGCCAGCCAAACCGTGGAGATAAACCCCTGCACAAGCCGCGTGCACCGGAGGACATCCCTGGGCTAATAACCCTAAGATCATGCCGGTCAGCACGTCTCCTGATCCGGCGGTTGCTAAAGCCGGATTTCCAGTTGGATTGCAGTACACTTCACCGCCAGGATCAGCGATCACCGTAGGCGATCCTTTTAGCACAATCACCGCGCCCCAGGCTTGTGCTTTTTCTGAGATCAGATCCACGCGTTGTGCCAGAATGTCATTGATCGACATACCGCTAAGCCGTGAAAATTCACCCGGGTGCGGTGTGAGAATCGTACCAGACGGTAGTGAACCGGCGAAATCTTCTTCTGAACCTAAGAGGTTCAAACCGTCGGCGTCGATTACCAGAGGCTTATTCGAGTCGGCCAAAATCTGGAACAGGAGCTGCTTGGTATCAGGATGCTGTCCTAGACCCGGCCCCAACGCTGCAGCGTCAGACCAGAGAATCAGCTCTTCGATTAGCTGCATCGCTTCGGGGTGCAGGCAGCCATGTTCATTTTCTGCTAATGGGCGCGTCATGACTTCTGTGACTTTCGCCTCCATTACGGGATTCAAACTATGGGGAACCCCTAAAATTACCAATCCGCTGCCGATGCGTAATGCAGCCCGCGAACACAACGCCGCCGCGCCCGTCATACCCGGAGATCCGGCTATTGCCAAGGCACGACCGCAATCGCCTTTGTGCGCGGTCGGTTCACGGTTCGGCAGCATATTGCGAATATCATGCGCCTCAAGCATATTGAAGGGGATATGCTTTCCCGCCTTGATGCGAGGTGGAAGTGAAATGATGGCAACACTGATTTCGCCGCATAAATCGCGTCCCGGAGGGAGCACAAGACCGCGTTTTAGTAACCCCATGGTGACGGTCCAATCAGCGATGATGGCAGGTCCCTCCACAGCGCCGGTATCGCCGTTCACCCCTGACGGAATATCCACCGCCAGAACCGGCTCTGGCCGATCATTAATCCATTCGATCATTTCTGCAATCCGCCCTCTGACTGGCCCGTCTATCCCTGTTCCCAGCAAAGCATCGATGATGATGTCAGCTTCAGGTGGATTGGGCATGGAATCGCTGGGACTTAATGCCAGTACTCGCCCTCCAATCGCCGTGAAAATCTGGGCGTTTGTCAGAGCGTCTCCCCGCAAATCCTTGATCTTTCCCAGCGCTATCACGAGTACTTCTGCGCCGCGATTCAGCAGATGTCTGGCCACAGCATAACCATCTCCGCCGTTATTGCCCTTGCCGCAAACGATGGTGATGTCCCGTCCGGCAATCTCCCCGTCAAAGATTTCCACGGTTTTCCGCATAATCTCCAGTGAGGCGTTCTCCATCAGCAGTATACCGGGAATTCCCGCCTGCTCGATGGCAGCCGAATCCAGAGATTGCATCTCTCTTGCTGTGGCAATCTTTCTCATGCGTTTACCTAATTTAACTCCGGAGGTGAAGGGATATTAGCTGGCAGCAGCAGCACCACGGCTGCGGCGATTTTATGGGAATGAGTAAGTGATATGAAAGGGAAACGTCCCATCATCCTGGCTTCGAGGGCAGGAGTCAGTTGCAGTGCAGGTGTATCATTTTCCACCAGTGTCTCGATCTGCGTCCAGGGAACGGCTTTCATTCCGGGATCACCCAATGCCTTGAAAAAAGCTTCCTTGACGGCGAATCTTGCAGCGTAAGACGCAAGCGGATCTGGTTTCCCTTCGCATATCTCAATTTCCGCTGGCGAGAAAACCTTTTCACGAAAACCTTCGCGCTGCATGGCATTCTCAAACTGATCGATGTCGACGATGTCGATACCGATGCCGGGTTTTGCTGGATAGGTCAAAAGTTCTGGTCCAGAATCGAGATGATCTCAGAAATGTCTTCTATGGTAAAATCAGCGTATTTTTTTTCGTTATCAGTATCGGGATGACAGCAGCCATAATGAGCGTAGATCGTATGCAGGCCCACCTCTTTAGCGCCTTTAATGTCTCGCTCCAGCCAATCACCGATCATCACCGCCTGGTCAGCAAACAGGTTCAGCGTTTCCAGCGCGCGTGTAAAGGGCAGAGGATGGGGTTTTCTCTCACCGGTGTCCTCGTAAGTGATAACCGCCTCAAAGTAGTGCTGAATTCCCAGAGCGCAGAGGCGCAGCCAGGCCTGCTTCGCCGGAGCATCGGATATGACCGCCAGGCGGTAGCCTTTGCGAGACAACTCCAGCAGCGTTGCTCTGACATGAGGATACAGCACCAGCGAAGCTTCCCGCGCGCGGCGGTAAGCGATAATCGCCGAAGCTAAAATCTTGTACTCCAGGCGGCCGTAATGTTCCAGAATAAAACGGTCGAATACCTCCTGATCCTCGATACCCTCACGGTCATAGATTGCCCAAATGCGCTGGTGAGCATCCGCATAAGGAAGATCGAGCCCGGCATCCATCATGGCGATAATGGCGGCGTCCACAGAGGATCGCTTCATCACCATGAAATCGACCAGCGTATTATCGATATCGAAAAGTAGAGCCTGGATTTTTGACCTATTCATATTACCCAGTTATCTTGCAAACCACCAGCCCCATATCTCTGTCTGATATGTAGATATAATCGCCGTCAATGCAGATTCCGCTCGGATCGGACAGGTTGACTTCGCCCATCAGCGTCGGATTGTTCGGATTCGAAAGGTCCACTGCAAATACACCGTCAAAATCATCCAGCAGGAAAGCGAGCGAACCCGACGTTTCCACCCACTTTATATCCGTCGCATTTTGAATGGCTAATGTTCCCATGATCTCCGGCGCGCTTGGATCTGATACATCCAGAGTGATCAAGCCGTCGTAACCCGCCGCCAGACAGAGTACGTCTCCAACTAATGAAGCGTCGCGCACGCGGCCGCTCGGATTGATCTCTGCTATCATGGTCGCGCTATTGGGAACGTTGAAATCCACGATAGCCAGCCCCCGCGCATCGCGGGATATAAAGGCGATATCGTTGTCAGTGCGCGCAAATCCGTAAAGCGAGTAAATCTCCTGGTAAACCGAAAAGAAAGTCGGCGCCCCTAAACTTCCGAACGAGAGAGAATCTTCCGTTCCGATATTAGCGAAAACTTCGTAGTTGAAGCCATCCGTTTCGCTCTGGTCGCAGCGGTAGATGTGCAGTTCGGAATTTTCGTAGACGAGATCGATCTCTTCGTGACCGCCGCTGCCGCGCCAGTTCAGATAATTACCGTTATTGAGATCGTAGAAATGCAACTGGCCCTGACTGCCGGTTTCTACACAGGCGACTCGTCCCGTGGGATCTACAGCTATTTTTGAAGCCTTAGTGTTGGTGCCGGGCAGTGGAATGACTTGCAGTAACAGGGGAGATAAAGGACTGGAAACGTCATAAATGGAGATGCCGTACGGTTCATCAGCGATATAGACCCGCCCATTGGCTACGGCAATATCGTTGGCGATACCCTGTGCCGCCATCTGGCTGATATATCGAATGCCGCTGCTGCCAGGACCCGCCGGATCGTTGCGCTCAGCACAGCCGAATATCAAGGCTGCAGCCAAAACCAGTATAACGCTCGCTCTCAGTACTTTCAAGATGTCCCTCATGCTGGTTGAGTTGAATTTATCAATGTACGACAAATCATTGGAAAAGTCAAGCTCAAACAGCTAAGAGACTTTTGTGTTTAACAGAAAGTTGATTAACCGATTGTTATAGCGGATGGTATGATGAACATACTCGGTACCAGACAGGTGAGACGGCTGTTTGTGCTGCAGCCGCCCCGCAGGTGGCAGTTGTGTAGGGTAGACTAAGCGCAGCGCAGTCTACCGCTTCACTGAAAAAGCCCGTCATTCCGACTTGCTCGGAATCCGACGGGCACTCATAACAAGGGGTTGCAACCCCTTGTTGTTGTGGCCATTGCATCCGGCGGGCTGATACCTTCACCCACAACCTAAAACCTATAACCCAAAACCTACTTCATCAACACCATCTTACCCGTCATGTAGGTCGGGTTCTTCAAACCCGACGAAACCTTCATTCGATACAAATACACCCCCGACGCCAGAATCGATCCATCTAACGTGACCTGATGATAGCCAGCATCCCGGAAGC
>JAHJDJ010000030.1 GCA_018812585.1 bacterium | reverse complement strand
GTTGCGCAGATCGACGCTTTCGATCCGGCCCAGAACGATCACCCAGGGGTCCAGCCATTCGTTTTTAGTCCGGTGATAGCGTAGCACACCTCCGGTGGTGGCAACGTAAATAACATCCCTGCCGATGGCGATATCATTCGGGTGATGAAAATCTGCATAAGAAATCCAATCCCCCTCTTCGTACTGGGATTGCGACAGGGCGCAGTCTGAATTCAGTGTAATTACAGCGATTAAAAAAAGAACGGCGATGATCGCCCGGTGGGAGAGTTGACGTGCCACGATAAGTCCTTGATTATGGGGTGTGATCTATCTTCTTACTCCTCAAAATAGCAATCAGTTTCAAGGCCAAAATTGACGAATACCCGAATTCCCAAAAAGCCCTTGACTATTGACGGGAACTTATGTAAATTTCTTAACTTAAATAACAATTTCGATCACCCCCGCCTTTACCGTTAGAACCGTTAATTCGGCATTCATTAAACGGTATAGGAAGGGATGAAAACTTAGGGAGGCCAAGTATGGCGTTATACGATTCAAAAACGGGTAACGTGCGTAAGACATATACCGTTGAGGAACTGACAGAAGCCGCCAAGCAGATGCGGGCTTACAATCTGATTTCACTGTGCGCGGCAGGTTCCGGCCACTCGGGCGGGACTCTCTCCATGATGGACTATACTGCAGCTCTCTATCTGCACACTGCTAACCTCGATCCCGAAAATCCGGATTGGGATGACCGCGATCGCATTATCTGGTCAACCGGCCACAAAGCCCCGAACCTCTATATCGGATTGGGATTTGCAGGTTATTTTGATAAAGACGACGTTGTCAGACTGCGCCGCCTCTGGTCTCCCTACCAAGGGCATCCGCACTGGAAAAAACTGCCAGGTGTGGAAGTCTCCACCGGCTCGCTGGGACAGGGTCTCTCTATCGGCATCGGCATGGCGCTGCGCGGGAAGCTGGATAAAAAAGACTTCATGGTATATGTACTTAACGGCGACGGTGAACAGCAGGAAGGCCAGATCTGGGAAGCCGCCATGGAAGCGGGCCATTTCAAGCTGGACAACCTGGTCAGCATCATCGACTACAACCGTCTGCAGATCGATGGTAAGGTCGAAGACGTCATGGGCATCGATCCGCTGAAAGAAAAATACGAATCCTTCGGCTGGCATGTGATCGAATGCGACGGCCACGATATGCAGCAGGTCGTCGATAGTCTGGATCAAGCGAAAAACTACACCGGCAAACCGATTGCCATCATTGCCCATACCGTCAAAGGCAAAGGCGTCTCCTTCATGGAAGACAAAGCCGGTTGGCACGGCAAGCCGCCCAGCTATGACGAACTGGAAAAGGCCCTCGATGAATTGGGCCTGCGGTCCTCTATCGATTATGACGGACTTCTGGAGCGCGCCAAATCTTATCAGGCTGAAGTCGATCAGAAGCTGGCAGCCAAGCAGCCTAAATTCAGCGCTGACTTCTGGTGGAATCAGCAGGACAACATGAAGGTCGATATGGATCCGACCCGTATGGGATTCGGACGCGCACTGGCTGACAAAGGCGGCGATGAACGCATTTTAGCGCTGGGCATGGATATTTCCGGTTCGATCACCATCGACCAATTCTATAAGAATAATCCTGAACGTAAGCCCCGGTTTATTTCAGTGGGCATCGCGGAGCAGTCCGGCACGGCTCTGGCCGCTGGTTTGGCTCGTGAAGGTAAACTACCTGTCATCGGTACCTATGGCGTTTTCGCCTCGGGTCGTAACCTGGATCAGGTTCGCACCACCTTAGCTTACGGTCAGCATCCGGTTTTAATCGCAGGCGCGCACGGCGGTGTTTCGGTCGGCCCCGACGGAGCAACACATCAAGCCTTAGAAGATATCTCCATCATGAGTTGTATCCCGGGCATGCGTGTCAGCGCCCCAAGCGATTCAATGGAAACTTATAAAGCCACCGTCGGTTTGATGTTTGATGAGGACGGACCCAAGTTTATCCGCTTTGCCCGTGAAGCGACGCCAGTGATCACCACGGAAGACACGCCGTATGTCTTCGGCAAAGCCAACGTCATCCGCTTCCGCGGTGAACAAGCGAGATTCATCGACGCCTTTGAACACACCCTGGCCGAAAACTATACCAACGAAAACGAAGATCTGGCATTCATCGCCTGTGGCCCGATGGTGCCTGAAGCCATGCGCGCTGCCTGGATTTTGAAGAGAGATTATAATCTGGAAACGCGCATCGTGAACGTGCACACCATCAAACCTCTGGATAGGGAAGCGATTGTGCGTGCCGCAGCGGAAACTGGCTGTATTGTCACCGCTGAAGAGCACCAGGTTGGTGGAATGGGTAACTGGATTTCGTCGGCCATCCTGCAAGATCCACGATCTGCTCAAAGAGGCTGCAAATTCGGCATGATCGGCGTCCAGGACCGCTTCGGTGAATCCGGCGCTCCCTGGGAACTGATTAAGGAATTTGAAGTTTCCGCCGAACACATAGCCCAGAAGGCGAAGGAACTTTTAGGCAAGTAAATCGAAGAAAGAGATAAGATATTGACACAGTAGCAGACTTTTCGCTGATTCTGTGTGGAAATAATTACTCCGGAGGATCACACTATGATAAAGCTGGCATCCCGCATGGCTCGTCTCGGAACAGAGACGGCATTCGAAGTTTTGGCCAAAGCTAAAGCCCTGGAAGCACAAGGTCGCCACATGGTGCACCTGGAAATCGGCGAACCCGATTTCGACACACCTAAGAACATCTGCTTCGCCGCCATAAAAGCATTGACCAACGGTGAAACACACTATAACCCCTCACCGGGAATTCCGCCATTGCGAGAAGCCATCGCGGCAGATATCTCCAAGCGTCGCGGCATCGACGTTAAGATGAATGAAGTGGTGGTCACCCCCGGCGCCAAGCCCATTATGTTCTTTGTCATCCTCGCACTGGCTGAAGAAGGCGACGAAGTCATCTATCCCAATCCCGGCTTCCCCATCTACGAATCGGTGATCAACTGGGTCGGCGCCAAAGCGGTTCCCATTCCCTTGAAAGAGGAAATTGAATTCCGCTTCGATATCGAAGATATGAAGAAGCTGGTCAACGACAAAACCAAGCTGATCATCATCAACTCCCCGCAGAATCCGACGGGCGGCGTTCTGACAAAATCGGATCTGGAAATCATCGCGGAACTGGCCATTAAACACGACTGCTATGTCCTTTCAGATGAGGTTTACTGCAACATCATCTACGAAGGCGAACATCACAGCATCGCTTCCTTGCCGGGGATGAAAGAGCGCACGATCCTTCTGGACGGCTTCTCGAAAACTTATGCCATGACCGGCTGGCGGGCCGGCTACGGAGTTATGCCTGTGCAACTGGCGGACCAGGTGAGTCGGCTGCAGACCAACTCCAACTCCTGTGTTAATACTTTCGTGCAGTACGGCTGTATTGAAGCAATTCAAGGACCGCAGGATGACGTGCTGAAAATGGTCGCTGAATTCAAGCGCCGCCGCGACGTTATTGTTGACGGTTTGAATGCGATTCCGGGATTTAAATGCCTCCGTCCGCATGGAGCATTTTACGTCTTCCCCAATATTCAGGATCTCCCCATCGGCAGCCGCGAACTGGAACAGTACCTGCTGGAAGAAGCGGGTGTGGCCGCTCTGTCAGGAACTTCATTCGGTGAATATGGCAATGGTTACGTGCGTTTCTCTTATGCTAATTCAGTTAAAAACATCCAACTGGCTTTGGATCGCGTCAAAGAAGCTGTTGCTAAACTTTAGAGCCGAAAATGGAAATGACTGAACCAAAGAAAACAGCACTTTACGACATCCATAAAGCATTGGGGGCGAAACTTGTCACCTTTGCCGGATATTGGATGCCGGTACAATATCAGGGTATCATCGCTGAGCATCGTCGCGTTCGGTCGACAGTCGGTATATTTGACGTTTCTCACATGGGCGAATTCGCCTTGAGGGGCCCGGACGTCGAACGCTTTTTAAATAAGATCACCATCAATAACGTCGCCCAGCTCGAAGTGGGGCAGGTTCAATATTCAGCCATGTGTTACCCTGAGGGCGGCATCGTGGACGATCTCTTATTATACCGCTTCGAAGACCATTACGTCATGGTCGTGAATGCCTCGAACCTGGAAAAAGACCGCAACTGGATCATTGAGCATGTGCCTGAACAGGGAGTCGATCTGGACGACATTTCAGATGACATTACACTTCTGGCAGTGCAAGGTCCAAAAGCGCTGGAAATGCTGCAACCCATCACTGATCCAGATATCGCCGAACTGCCCTATTATCGCTTCGTTGAAGGCGACGTTGCTGGAACCCCTGCCGTTATTTCACGGACGGGTTATACGGGAGAATTGGGCTGCGAGATTTACGCTGCCAAATCTCATTCCCGGGAGCTGTGGAACGATCTAATCGAAGCGGGGGAAAAATTCGACATTCAACCCATCGGTCTGGGCGCGCGCGATACTCTTCGCCTGGAAATGAAATTCTGCCTCTATGGTAATGACATTGACCAGACCACGAATCCACTGGAAGCCGGTTTAGGCTGGATTACCAAGCTGAAAAAGGGTGATTTTATCGGCAGGGACGCCATACAGGCTGCTAAAAATCGCGGCTTGAAACGTAAATTGGTCGGGTTTGAAGTTTTAGAGAAGGCAGTGCCCCGTCATGGGTACTTCCTCTATAAAGATGGCATCAAAGTCGGAGAGGTTACCAGCGGGACTCACTCACCTTCTCTGAATAGAGGAATCGGTTTGGCTTATATTAATAAAAACCACTGGGATGTCGGCACTGAAATGGAATTAAATGTGCGTGGGCGGCGCTATCCTGCGCGTGTCGTTGAGACCCCGTTTTACAAATCTAAATAGGATAAATTAAGATCGGTCATGAAGGTTAATCTGCATCTTACCCCGACTGAAATTCACGAAGAGAAACTCAAGGACACCGTATCAGTCGTCGTTGACGTTCTGCGAGCCAGCACAACAATCTGTGCGGCTTTAGGCGCTGGAGCGAAAGAGGTCATCCCGGCCGATTCGACTGCTGGCGCCATCCAACTGGCTTCAATCCTCTCCAATGATACTATCTTACTGTGCGGCGAACGTGAAGGACGCATTGTCGAAGGATTCGATCTGGGGAATTCACCCTTCCAATACAAACCTTCCAAGGTCAAGGGCAAGACGCTGATCTTCAGTTCTACCAATGGCACTCCTGTCATTGTTAAAACTCGGCAAGCGCTTAAAACCTACATCGGCGGATTCGTTAATCTGGATGTGGTCGTCAATGCGTTGAAAGAAGAAACAGCCCCAGTTCATATCATCTGTGCTGGACGGAACATAGAATTCGCTATTGAAGATGCCGTCTGTGCGGGTCTGATCATTTTGGAGCTGGAAAGACGTCTAAAAACCGATCTTGAATTAAACGATGGCGCCACTGCCGCGGCCATCTTAGCTGATAAATTCCGCAATAAAATTCCAGAAATCGTTGCCAATTCCCACCACGGCCGCTACTTGACGGAGATTGGCGCCGAAAATGATTTGCCTTTCTGCGCAGATCTAAACCGTTTACCTCTGCTGCCCGTCTTCAATGACGGCAGAATCACAGCCAATCGTTAAATGGCTGCCATGTCGAGGGACTTAGGGGGATGAAAATGAAAAGAACCTCAACGAGGCGGCAAAGAAGAAAACCGAACACCAGCCAGGGCAGACTTTCCGAGATCCTCGGAATCCTCCTGCTCACACTTGCGGTGCTGATATTTTTAGCCCTGATCAGCTTTCCGGGAGAACTGAATAATGAGGATTCTTCACGAAACATTATCGGTAAACTCGGCGCAGAACTATCTGGCTCACTTACCCAATTCTTCTTCGGCCGCTGGCCCGCATTTGTATTTCCCGGATTACTGATACTCTGGTCGTTGACGGTCTTCTTCAAGTGGCCTAAACTCCGCAGCCTGTATATCAGCCTTGGCGTTCTGGGTCTAGCTTTCTGGATTGCCTTTACCGTCAGTTTGGTCGGTATGCCCGATCCAAATTCCGAACACGCCGGATTAATAGGCGTCGAATTCGGAACCCTGGTCGTCGGTTTTATGGGCTTGGTCGGCGCTTGGATTCTGTGGAGTCTGGTCGTCATCGTTGCAGCCATACTGCTGCTGCAGATCCGCCCCTCTGAGATCTTGAAGGGAATCGGTTTCGCCTTTAAGAGTGTTGTGCTCTGGATATGGGATAAACGTCCCCGGCGTCTACCCAAATTCAGCTCCTTCAAGCGGAAACCCAAACCAACCGCAGAATCAACCGACTTTTCCGGTTTCTCCGATAACCTGCCACCTGAACCGTTCAACCCAGGCGCCCCTCAGTCCGAAGACCTTTTCCAGATTACTAAACGGGAAATGCCCACCATCTCGACAGCAGTCACGGAAAAGCCCGATGGAACGAAATCCGCAGAGTATCAACTTCCGCCCCTAACCCTGCTGGCGGATCCACCTCCAGAATCGCCGGATGCTCCAGAAGAGCTGAAAGAAAAAGCCAATCGGCTGCAGGCTGCTTTAGCAGATTTCGGCGTCGGCGCAAAAGTGGTACGCATCAACCCCGGCCCTGTTATTACCCGCTTCGATTTGGAACCCGACCCCGGTGTCAAAGTAAGCCGCATCAGCAATCTGGCTGACGATCTGGCCTTAGTACTACGGGCCCGCGCCATCCGGATACAGGCTCCCATACCAGGGCAGGGAGCGGTGGGTGTTGAAATCCCTAACAAGAAACCCTCAGTTGTCGTCTTGAAAAGCATCGCCGCAGATCCGTTGTTCGCTGAATCTGATGCGCCGCTGGTCCTGGCTTTAGGGTCCATGGCTTCAGGGAAACCGTACGTTTCTGACTTAGCCAAGATGCCGCACCTGCTGGTTGCCGGAACCACCGGGTCCGGAAAATCAGTCTGTTTGAACGCGATCATTGCCAGCCTGCTGCTCAATAATCCTCCCCAGAGACTTCAGTTCGTTATCATCGATCCTAAAAAACTGGAACTTTCCATTTATGCGCGCTTGGCGCGCCATCATCTATTGACCTCTGACGATCTCGATGAAGAAGTGATTACCACCGCCCCCAACGCCGTCCGTGCTTTAGGAGGCGTTGAATTGGAGATGGGGCGGCGTTACGATATGCTCGCCGGAGTCGGGGTGCGCGGCATCGACGAATTCAATAGACTGGCAGAAAAGGGGAAGGCAGTTTCCCCGGAAGGAGAAGTTCTGAAACCGCTGAGCTTCCTTGTGGTAGTCGTCGATGAATTAGCTGATTTGATGATGATCTCCGGAAAGGATATCGAAGAGCCGATTGCCCGGTTGGCGCAGATGGCCCGCGCCGTCGGTATTCATCTCATCGTTGCCACGCAAAGGCCGTCGGTTGACGTCATCACAGGCGTTATCAAGGCAAACTTCCCTGCCCGCTTAGCCTTCCAGGTAGCGTCGAAAATCGATTCACGAACGATTCTTGACGTCAATGGCGCGGATACGCTGTTGGGCAATGGTGACGCCCTCTTCATTCCGCCCGGACGCGGCACACCGGAACGAATTCACTGCTGTTACGTTAGCCCAGAAGAGATTGAAGATATTATTTCCCATATCGAAGATCAGCCCCATGATTTCTATCGTCACCCGCTGCGGCTGCCTCACCTAGAGGGCATCAGCAGTTTCGGTGGAAATGGATTGGAAGATCGTGACGAGCTGTTCGAGGAAGCAGCCCGCATGGTTATCCGGCAGGGACAAGCTTCGGTTTCAATCCTGCAGCGTCGCTTGAAGATTGGATACGCCCGGGCCGGCAGATTGGTCGACCAACTGGAGCGAGCCGGAATTGTAGGACCCTTCGACGGATCAAAAGCTCGTGAAGTCCTCGTCGATGAAGACTATCTTCAGTTTTTAGACGGCGATGCGCCGCCGCCTTAAGAAATGTAAGAAAAATCTGGTTTTTTGTTCTAATCTTTTGCATATTTTGTGCGGATGATGAAGAAAGCGTCCCAAACTTTAAGCACAGTTGCAGTGATTTCATCGCGATAGTTTAAGCAGCCAGAGTAGACGGTGAACCGAACAATGACATTTTCCAAATCAGCAATCGGCAGTATATTGCCGATTATTCTTATTTTATGTCTTGCTATTGACCTGTCTGCAGGTGATTCTGACGACTTACTTAAAAATATTCAAAAATCTTTTGAAGGCTATCAAAATATTCAGGCTGACTACGAAGTTGAATATATCGTCTATGAAGCCGTCGAACCCTATACTGAACAGGGCCGTTTAATTTGGGCTGGCGACAATCATTTTCGAACCGAGACGCCCGATCAGACGATTGTCTGCGATGGCGTTACCTTATGGATGTACAGCGTCACCAATAATCAGGTTATTATCCGCAGCGTTACCGATGGATTGAACGATCTGATTACTCCACAGAAATTACTTTACGAATATCCCACCCATTATGACGTGCAAAACATTGCAGACGATGTCCTGATGGGTAAGAGCTGTTTTCTGCTGACCCTGAAGCCCGTCAGTGATACGGACCCGACGAAATATTTGCGCGTTTGGGTGGATAAAACGAACTATATGACAAGAAAGTTTATGGTCGAAGATCTGGCAGATAATCAGACCATATTTAAGCTGAAGAATTTCCAATTTGATGCTGAATTGTCTTCTGATATCTTCACCTACTCCACACCAGAAGGTGTGGAAATAATTGATATTAGATGACATAGGTATCGGCTCGTCCATTTGCTGATCATTCCAAATCAATCTGCTAAGACATGAAAGTAAGAATCTTTGTGGGGCTTTTCTTAAGCCTTCTTTTCATATACCTATCCTTCTGGAAACCGCAAATTGCAGGTCTCTTCTCCGGCTTGTCTGTCATCGAAGCATTCTTCGGAAAAACACGCATCGACGTCAATGAGTTAGCACTGGTTCTGTCTGAGGCTCATTATCAATATCTCCTTGTCGGAATCGGTTTACTAATGCTGAGTCTTTTCCCGCGCGCTGAGCGGTGGCGAGTTCTATTGAGACCCGTGCACAGCGGCATTCGTTACTGGCCGGTTTATTCTGCAATGAATATTGGTTATATGATCAATAATATTCTGCCGCTCCGGGCAGGAGAAATTCTAAGGGCTTATTTTTTAGGTAAATCAGAGAATATTAGCAAGTCATCTGTCTTGGCAACAATCGTGGTGGAGCGGGTTTTCGATCTTATGGCCGCTATGATTGTCATGAGCATCACTCTGTTTTTCTTCCCCTTCCCCGACTGGATACGAAACGGGCTGTTTTATATCGGCGGCGGCTTGCTTGCCCTGATCCTGTTCCTGGTTGGCTTACTGGTCAATACTGAATGGACTCTTAATTTTCTGCGCAAAGTCTTAAAGCCGATTCCTGCTAAACTGTCCGAAAAGATCGTTAAAATTGTCGGCAGTTTTGCATCAGGTCTTGAAGTATTGCGTAGTTCAAAGGCTTATTGGAAAATATTTGGCTATACTTTGATCTTACAAGTCAGTTATGTCGGAAGTGTCTATGCCACTCTGCTGGCTTTTGATCTGGTTGATCCAGCATATCCTGCGATTCAGGAAAATCCATTATTGGCATCATTGGTACTGCTGATAATCATCACGGTAGGGGTAGGTATTCCCTCAGCTCCAGGCGCCGTCGGGACCTTCCACGGTATCGTTGCGTTTGGTGTTGGACTGTTCGGAGTCCCCTTGGAAAAAGCAATGGGCATGGCAATTGCTTTGCATCTGGCCAACTATATCCCATTGACAGCGCTGGGATTGGTCTGCTTCTGGTCACAGCAGTTCAGTTTCTCAGAAATTAAATCGCAGTTTCCTAAGGGTGGACAAAAAGGATAATCTTTACCTAACTTACTAATTTTCTTTATGATCGACATCCATTCTCACATCCTGCCAGGGGTAGATGACGGCCCCGAAGATCTGGAATCAGCCCTCGCATTAGCCCGCGCCGCCGTCGCTGATGGTACCGATATCATGGTCGCTACTCCGCACGTCCTGAACGGCCTGGATATCAACCGCAACATGCAGCTACTGGCGGATTACAACCGGTTTAAGCGGAAATTGAACAAGGAAGTCCCCGGATTGAAACTGATTCTGGGCAGTGAGATTTATTTTCGACCTAAATTGGCAGATCTTAGTTTCCTGGAGGTTGCTACAGTCGGTGGGGCCGAGAAGTATATGCTGGTCGAATTTCCTTTAAATGATATCCCCAGGGGCTACGATCGCGAGTTGCGTAATCTGGTAAATAGCGGTATAACACCGATTATCGCTCATCCGGAACGGAATGCGCTCATTATGAGAAAACCCGCCATGATCGGCCAACTGATCGACATTGGCGCATTGATACAACTTAATACCGGCAGTCTGACGGGATCGTTTGGCCGTCAAACCCGGATGCTGGCGCAGAATTTGCTAAAGAGGGGGTGGGTTCACGTCATTGCTTCGGATGCCCATAGTGCAAATCATCGGGGACCAGGTCTCGTATCGGCAGTATATGCCGCGGAAGAGGTTGTTGGAGCGGTCAATGCTCGCCGCCTGGTGCAGGATAATCCCGAAATGATTGTCGAAGGAGTGCCCTGGCCCAAGAAAGAATCGTTGATGTTCAGCTTTGGGGGAGTCTAATGTACGAAGAGCGCGAGGGTTCGATTAATCTCGGCGAATACTTGCGAATTATT
This sequence comes from bacterium, assembly GCA_018812585.1. GTDB lineage: Bacteria > Electryoneota > B3-LCP > B3-LCP > B3-LCP > JAHJDJ01. The sequence goes on along the minus strand of JAHJDJ010000030.1, from coordinate 9,050 downwards.
TTGCGCGGACGCTGGATCATACTGATCAGCTTTTTGCTGGTTTTAGCGACAACGACCTATTTTACCTACAAGATGGAACCGGTTTACCAGGCCTCTGCCACGATCATGATCGAGGATAAGGGACGCTTGGAACAGTCGGCTTTCGGCTTTTCAGGATTGCTCAATACGCAAACAATGATTGCCAATCAGGTAGAGGTCATTAAGAGCCGTACGGTTGCTGAAAGCGTTTTATCCCGCCTGGAATCGTCAAAGTATAGCGATAACTTGAAAATTCTGGCCGATGAGGATGCTAATGGCAATCCGGTCAGCTACGAAGCCAAGCTGCAGCGACTGCGTCTGGTCATGTCTGTCGAACCGATCACCGATACCGACATTATTGTCGTTAAAATGACAGCTAATTCGTCCTTCGAAGCAGCCTACCTGGCGAATACCGTGGCCGATGAGTTTTACAAGCATAACCTGACGATCTCCAAGGAAGACGTCGGAGAAGTCCGCCGCTTCCTTGAAGCTGAATTGGATAGCATCCGCGTGAAGTTGGCTGAATCGGAATTTACACTAAAACAATACAAAGAATCCCACAAATTAGTGGCTCTGGATGAAGAGACCGCTAAGATGGTCGAACAGACGGCTATTTTCCGCGCTCATTTGAACGAAACTGAAACCGAACTGCGCGAAAACCGGCTCCGCCTGGAAGATCTGAAACAGAAACACTCCTCAGCCAAATCAACGCTGGTTGACGACGTTACCAATATCAGTTCACCGCTGGTTGTAGAATTGCAGGAATCTATCGCCGAAAAGCAGGCTTTGATCGCCAACCTGATCGCCAAAGCCAATCCGGGATACGAAACCGTGCTGCGCAAAGTCGAGCGTGAAATCGAAGAAGCAAAACGCACCCTGATAGAAGAGGCGCACAAGATTGCCAGCTCCGGCATCAGTTCGATTGATCCTTTACAAACCTCTCAGGATTTATTTGACCAGATCCTGAAAGCTGACGTCAATATAAAATCCTTGACGGCTCGCCGCGATGCTCTGATCAGCGTCGTGCAGGAATACGAAAGCCAGCTTGAAACCCTGCCGCAAAAGAACCTGGAGCTGGTCCGTCTGATGCGTCAGGCTGGACTGAACGAGAAGATCTATCTGCTGCGCAGCGAAAAATACGAAGAATCGCGCATTTCAGAAGCGGGGAAAACTGCCAATGTCCGTATTATAGACCTGGCTGTGCCCCCCCCGCAGCCCATCCGTCCTAACAAAAAGCTGAACGTTATACTGGCCATCTTCTTCGGCTTGGGTATGGGTGTAGCCATTTCCTTCATTATCGAAGTAATGGACAGCAGTATCCGCACCGTTGAAGATCTCGAAAAAATGGGTAGTAATGTGCTGGGAGCGATCCCGACCATTAATCCGGAAGAGATAGCCAAGCGTATGCGGAAACGCGGTCACAAATTGACTGACGACGACCGCGCCAAACTGAACACCAAGCTGATTACGAACTTTTCACCTAAGTCACCCGTTTCAGAAGCATTCCGGTCGTTGCGGACAAACATCCTCTTCTCCAATATCGACCAGCCAGTGAAAACGCTGGTGGTCTCTTCGTCAGCAACTAAGGAAGGTAAATCAACGACCGTAGCCAACCTGGCTATCACTATGGCGCAAATGGGCAGCCGCATCCTCATCATCGATGCTGATTTGAGACGTCCCACGATTCACACTTTCTTCAAGCTGGATCGCCAGATTGGTTTAACCAATGCCTTGTTGGGAACCTACACCCTGGATGAAGTCATTAAACCTACTGGAATCGATAATCTGGATGCGATCACCGCAGGCGACATTCCACCCAATCCATCGGAATTGTTGTCATCCAACGCGCTGCGGAAAGCCCTGTCAATTCTGTCTTCCCGCTACGATCTCATTATCATCGATTCACCGCCCGTCATCGCCGTGACCGATGCCGCCGTGTTGGCCACGCGCACAGATGCTCTCCTGCTGGTCATTTCTTCAGGGTATGTGTCCAAAAGAGAGGTCATGCGGGCAGTTCAAATCCTTAGCAACGTACGCGCTAATATGCTGGGCGTTCTGCTCAATGGCCTCGACGTCAAGCGTATCTACGGATCTTACTACTACTACTATCACTACTACCAGTATTACTATTACTACGGTCCTAAGGGTAAGAGTAAGCGCCGTCAGAAACACAGCGTAGAGTCCGAATTACCAGAAATAAACCAGAAACTTGAAGCTGGGTAAGGCGCTCAAGCGCCTGACTTAGGAGGGCATATAGTCTCTTGCGAAGTTTAGAATTTGGAGCGCCGGACTATCAGATTGCTGCTCCCGCAAAAATCAACGTGGGACTGAAAGTGCTGAACCGGCGTTTGGATGGCTACCACGAGATCTGGACCATTCTCCATCAGATCGATCTGCATGATCGACTCCTGATGTGGGAAGATCCAGATTTTTCCTTTTGCGTCACCACGGATCTTCCTGATATCCCTGAAGATGAATCGAATCTTTGCGTCAAAGCCGCGCGTTTGTTACGGCGCGTAACGGGCTGTGCTAAGGGCGTGCGTCTCCGTCTGGAAAAAAATATCCCTTCCGGAGCAGGGTTGGGCGGAGGCTCCTCAGATGCAGCCGCGGCCCTGCTTGGACTGAACCATCTTTGGCAGTTAAATCTCTCCCGGGGACGACTGCTTGAGCTCGCCGCATCGCTCGGTTCCGATGTGCCATTTTTCATCCTCGGAGGCGTTTGTGTTGGCGCCGGTCGCGGCGAAATTCTGACGCCTGTCGACCAGCAGATCGAAGATCCCATCGTTTTAGTATGTCCTGATGTCCATGTTTCTACCGCTTGGGCTTATAAAAACATCGAAAATTATCGCTTGACAAACATAATTGAAAGTATTATCTTTGTTGATTCATTGCCCCAAAATATTTTTTCCGAGCCGGTCATTGAAACATTATCGAATGACTTCGAACGCGTTGTATTTAAAAGGCATCCTACGTTAAGTAATATTAAGGGATTACTTAACGATTTTGGTGCATACTACGCATCCATGTCCGGTAGCGGTTCAAGCCTCTATGGTATTTTCAAAACCAGAGAAAAGGCGCAAACAGCGGCGGCAAAATTAGAGTCTTTCGGGAGGGTGTTTTTAACCGGGAAATCTCACCCCAGCTAAAGAATAGCTGGCTCTCAAAAAGCATCCCCTTCAGGAGGTCTGGATGGAACTGACAGAAATTAACATCAACTTAAGGGATGAGGACAAATTAAAAGCCTTTGTGAATATTACTTTCGATGACGTATTTGTAGTACGAGGACTGAAAGTTATTCAGGGAAACAAAGGATTGTTCGTCTGCATGCCGTCCCGTAAATTAGGTGACGGTACTTATAAAGATATAGCTCACCCGATCAACAACGAGTTCCGGCAGACAATTGAGCAGATGATCTTGCAGAAGTACGAAAAAGTTCTGGAAGATCCTGATCTACAGGGGATCCCCGATCCGGTTATCGAATAACGAGTTTTCGATATAGTGTGGGGCGTAGCCAAGTGGCAAGGCACGGGGTTTTGGTCCCCGCATTCGGAGGTTCGAATCCTTCCGCCCCAGCATAGTTCCTCCGAAGCCAAATCGATGTAAGCGTGCCAGAACATCGATTTTATATTAATTTTATCAATCCGGATGATAACCTGTGAAAATCTTTACCGGCTCGTCTAACCAGGATCTAGCGAAAAAGATTGCACGATATCTGAACACGCGCATCGGAGACAGTGAGATGCGCCATTTCTCAGATGGTGAGATCTGGTTTAAGTATAACGAAAATATCCGCGGTTGTGACGTGTTCATCGTTCAGTCAACACAACCGCCGGCAGAACACCTCATGGAATTGCTGATTATGCTCGATGCCGCCAAGCGGTCATCAGCAAAACGCATTACCGCAGTGATTCCCTACTTTGGATATGCCCGGCAGGATCGTAAAGATCGTCCCCGCGTGGCGATTACCGCCAAGCTGGTTGCCGACCTGTTGGCTACCGCTGGCGCTGATCGCGTCCTGACCATGGATCTGCATGCACCGCAGATTCAGGGTTTCTTTAACGTACCGTTCGATCACTTGTTCGCTTCCGGCATCTTTGTCGATTTTTATAAACAGAAGAAAATTCCAGATCTGGTCGTTGTCGCGCCTGATATCGGTTCGCTGAAGACAGTCCGCTTCTACGCCGAATATTTGAATGTGCCGATGGCCGTTGCCGATAAGCGCCGTCCCACACAAAATGTTTCGGAGATTATGAACGTTATCGGTGACGTCAAAGATAAGAATATCCTGATGGTCGACGATATGGTCGACACCGGTGGCTCGTTGACTCAAGCTGCCCTGGCTGTCAAAGATATGGGCGCCAAAGACGTCTATGCTTGCTGCACACACGGTGTATTTTCCGGTGATGCAGTGGAAAAAATAAATAACTCCCCCATCAAGGAATTTGTCACCACAGACACAATTCCTTTGCGCGCAGGAGTAAAATCAGACAAAATAAGAGTGCTGACCGTCTCAAAACTGATCGGTGAATCCATTCGCCGTATCTACAACGAAGAGTCGATCAGCTCACTATTCATCAACCAACGTTAGAAACGCTTACTATGGAACAGATTACTTTAAACGCCCTGGTTCGTGAGGAGAGCGGTAAAGGAAATGCCACCCGCTTGCGACAGCAAGGTTTGCTCCCGGGCGTCTTTTATCTAGGTACTGATCTGAATAAACCGATAAAGCTGAGCGCCCTCGAACTGAAACGGATTCTGCGGCAAAAACCCAGCATTATTCGTCTGAAGTTGGATGACGGAACTGATTACGAATGTGTCATTCGAGAAATACAGCGTGATCCGGTTACAGGCGATCACGTCCATATCGACCTGATGGGTATTGTGCGCGGTAAGAAGATGACTGTGCAAGTGCCGGTCGAGTTGGTTGGAAGTTCGATTGGCGTCCGCACTGAGGGTGGTGTCTTGCAGCAGAACATCCATAAGCTGAATATTGAATGTCTGCCCAAGGATATTCCCGATAAAGTCACTATAAATATCAGTGATCTGGAGATCGGAGATTCAATTCACGTTCGTGACCTCAAAGTCGAAAATGTTAAGCTGCTCGATGAACTGCAGATAACAATCGTCACGGTTCTGGCACCCAGAATCGACAAAACTCTTGAACCCGCCGAAGAAGAAGGTGAAGAGGGTGAAGGAGAAGAAGGTGGCGAAGAAGCATCTGAAGAAACCGAAGAATAAGTTGTTGTCATTATCAATCGCTTTTTGAAATAGATGCAAGTCGAAATCCCAATTCTGGTCGTAGCAGGTCTTGGGAATCCTGGCCGGAAATATGCTGAAACATGGCATAACCTGGGGTTCGTGGTTCTTGACTATTGGGCGCAGAAGAAAAACCTCACCTTTAAACCTGGAAGAGGTGATTACGCCAGCCTTGAAGTGCGTTCTCCACAAGGTGTGATCACCTTTATAAAACCTTCCTCCTTTATGAACCTTTCCGGATTTCCGGTTAGCGAATTGATGCGCTACCGGAAACTGTCGCCGGAAAACCTGCTGGTTGTCTGCGATGATATTGCGCTGCCCTGGGGCACTCTACGTGTCAGGCAGTCAGGTTCAGATGCAGGACATAATGGATTGGGATCTGTGATTGCTCAGATCGGTTCTGAGAATATTGCGCGTCTGAGAATCGGTATCTTTCAGGAAGGCTGGCCTGGCGATTTGAAGGATTACGTTTTGTCGAAAATCCCCAAATCCATGCATGAAGACTTGCAGAATATCATCGAAAAAAGCGCAGCCGCAATTGACGCCATTTTATACCGCGGCCTAACAGCGGCTATGAATGGTTTCAATCGTCACTACCTTAATAATAACATAAATGGCGAATAAACAGTTAAACATAATACCCTGTAAAAATATCTTAGAGGTGTGGAGGTTTAAACACAATGAATAACTGGCTACTGATTACGATTGGCTTCGGTGCTTTAGCATTGATCTTTGCCTTCTTTAAAGCAAGATGGGTTAAATCACAGGATGCTGGTACAGAGTACATGCAGGAAATCGGTAAATACATCCGCGAGGGTGCCATGGCATTCCTGGGACGAGAATATCGGGTACTGATGTTCTTTGTAATTATCGTAGCAATTCTACTGGCGGTCTCCAATATGAACAGTGAGTCGTCTTCACCCTGGATTGCACTCTCCTTTGTGATCGGCGCTCTCTGTAGTGGTCTGGCTGGATTCTTCGGTATGCGCGTTGCCACCAACGCAAACATCCGTACCGCCCATGCCGCCCGCAAAAGTCTTAACAAAGCTTTGGTCGTAGCCTTCTCAGGTGGAACGGTCATGGGGATGAGCGTCGTTGGATTGGGTGTTTTAGGTATCAGCGGACTGCTGCTCCTTTATTTTACCAGCGGTATCGGTGGTCTCGAGAACGAACTGATTTTGAAACGTACACTGCAAATTCTTTCCGGTTTTTCATTGGGCGCATCCTCCATTGCACTGTTCGCTCGTGTTGGTGGTGGTATCTACACCAAAGCCGCCGACGTTGGCGCTGACCTGGTCGGTAAAGTTGAAGCAGGTATCCCTGAAGATGATCCCCGTAACCCCGCGACGATCGCCGATAACGTAGGCGATAACGTCGGTGACGTAGCCGGTATGGGCGCTGACTTATTCGAAAGCTTTGTTGGCTCAATCATTGGCGCCATGATTATCGGCGCTTCCTGGTGGGGCTTCGCCGGCGCTGAAGGCGCACTGAACCTGGTCTTCCTGCCGTTGCTGATCGCCGGTGTTGGAATCCTTGTCAGCATCATCGGAACCTTCTTTGTCCGCACCAAGGAAGGTGGAAATCCGCAGAATGCATTGAACACTGGCACATTTGGAGCCGCTATCCTGATGGTGATCATAAGTTACTTCATCATACAGGGATTAGTAAAAGAGGATATCGTACTCGGCAGCGCCACGGTTACCGCCAACGGCATCTTCTTCGCCACAGTAATTGGTCTGATTGCCGGTACCTTGATCGGTATTATCACTGAATACTATACCGCTGAAAATAGAAGTCCTGTCCGTCACATTGCTGCCCAATCACTTACCGGCCCGGCTACCAACATTATTGCCGGTCTGGCAACGGGTATGCGTTCCACTGCCTTCCCATTGCTCGTACTTGCTGCAGCCATTATGCTGTCCTATTGGCAAGCGAACCTGTACGGTATCGCCATTGCCGCTTTAGGGATGCTGTCCACGACCGGTATCCAACTGGCCGTTGACGCTTACGGACCCGTCGCTGACAACGCGGGCGGTATCGCTGAAATGAGCGAACTGCCTTCTGAAGTCCGTGAACGTACCGATAAACTGGACGCCGTGGGTAATACCACCGCCGCAATCGGTAAAGGCTTTGCGATCGGATCAGCAGCCTTGACCGCTCTGGCGCTGTTTGCCGCTTTCACAACAGTCATCATGGCTAAAACCGGCGGTGAATTTGTTCTGGATATCTTGAGCCCGAAAATTATGGCGGGAATGTTCGTGGGCGGTATGCTGCCCTTCCTGTTCAGCTCTTTTGCCATGAGCGCCGTGGGCAGCGCTGCTAAGGATATGATTGTGGAAGTGCGTCGTCAGTTTACCACAATTCCCGAGTTGAAAGCTGCATTAGCAATAATGAAAGTCCGCAGCAAGGACGATTGGACTGAGGAAGACCGCAAGGTCATCGACGCCAGCCGCGGCAAAGCGGAATATGCCAAATGTGTTGACATCTCCACAGCCGCTGCGATCAAACAGATGATTATGCCGGGACTGTTAGCTGTCCTGACGCCTCCACTCGTTGGCTTCCTCTTTGGCGCCTTGGCGCTGGGCGGCCTTTTGGCCGGTGTGACGGTCTGCGGCGTGCTGATGGCGATCTTCATGTCAAACGCTGGCGGCGCTTGGGATAACGCCAAAAAACATATCGAAGCCGGCGCCTTTGACGGCAAAGGCTCAGACGCACATAAAGCAGCAGTGGTCGGCGATACCGTCGGCGATCCTTTCAAGGATACCGCGGGTCCCAGCTTGAACATTTTAATCAAGCTGATGTCCGTCGTGTCCCTGGTGATTGCTCCGCTGCTGTCCTTGAATGGACTGTTTGGATTCTAATTATAAACTAACTAACCCTCCTCATCTCAACGTATCTTGTGGTGGGGCGGTAGACCGAAGGGAGCCTATGCGTACGTACGAGTTAACGTTCATCATCGATGCGCAGCTCGCCCCAGAAAAACAGGAAGAGACGATCACCAAATTTCTCGAACTGTTGAAAACCCTCAACGTTGACGTTATCAACATGGAGAAATGGGGTAAAAAGAAGCTTGCCTACACGATTGATGATCACCAGTACGGTCACTACTTGATGACCCAACTGAGAACTGAACCTGATGTCATTCCGCAGATCGAACGTCATCTGAAGTTATCACCCAATATCTTTCGCCATCTGATCCTCTACCGGGATCCACGCACCCTGAAGCTGTTGGAACAGCAAGCCGCCAGGATAGCCCGTCAGGCGGCTATGCCGGTTGCAGACAGTTCCCGAGGGGCTCCTGATGGAAACCATAGAAAAGATAACGGGAATAAAAAGGATGATGTTTCCGATACCTCGAAAGCAGCAGAAAAAGGTGGCGAGGTAGTGGTAATCGACGATCAGAAAGGTGCTTCCGAAAAGCCATCCGAAAAGCCAGCTGAAGAGCCAACTGAAAAGCCAGTTGAAAAGTCAGCTGAAAAGCCAGCTGAAGAGCCAGCCGAAAAGCCATCCGAAAAGGAGTAATGGACTATGGCGGATCTTAGGATGCCAGATATCAATACGGTTATCATCGCCGGCAATCTGATCAAAGATCCCAGCCTCCGCTACACGACAACCAGCGGAGTACCAGTTGCGAATTTCTCCATTGCTTCAAATCGCAAATTTCGGGATAATTCAGGTCAGTGGAAAGAAGACGTCTGTATCATTGGAGTCGTAGCCTGGTATAAATTAGCCGAAAGCTGCTACGAAAACCTGCAGAAAGGTTCCGCTATACTTGT
>JAHJDJ010000029.1 GCA_018812585.1 bacterium | reverse complement strand
TGCGCTGCCGATCAAAAGATTCTGATGTTCCAGACTGTAAGTGGTCGCCTGACCTCCCACGAAAAATTCACGAGCTGATTTGGTAACCCTCTCACCGGCGGCAATACTGGCGCGCAGCAGACTTCGCTTTTTCTGACCCTTGCGCGGGCCGGCTTCCAACATGGCGCGTCCGCCCCTTATCGTCGCGCCCCCGAAGAAAGGATCAATCGTCTGCTGATAGCCTATGCGATTTCCACCCTCAGCTAAGCGCAGCAGATCCCCCTCTATGCCGCGATAAACTGTGCCATAGAGGACTTCATCCGGATCGGTGTTGTCATAGAGACCGTTAAGCGCCCGGCCTGAGCTATGCAGTAAATACGGCTGTAAACGCCCCCAGAAACGATCCTCTGTTTGACTTTCTTCGATAATGGTGATATAGTTAGCGTTTCCGGTCAACCCTAAGCGATAGTTATCATTGGGAGTATAGCTTAAGCCGTCGTCATTCCAACGTAGAGAGCTGACTGACTTTTCACCAACAACGGCAGCCGTTAAGTCGCCATAAGCCAGTGGTTCAAGGAAAATATCATTGACCTGATTCAGAACGTCAATTCCAGAATGTGCAGAGCCCAGGATGTAGTTGCTGAAGCCAGCGATCCGATTGAATTCAGGATACGCCGCTCCGCGGCTCTGATCATAAAGTACCCAGCTTTCCGGTTGGCCGGACTGCAGGTTGCCTGCATCGTACTGCAATAATCCCTGATCTGTGGCGAACCAGATGCCGTTGCGTGCGCCGGTAATATCCCTGACGCTATAGAGTGCGATTTGACTTTCCCGCTCGAACGGATAGATCTGGCGGTTTGCTGGATCACAGACATCGATGCCATCTTCAAAGACGAAATACAGCAGTCCACTGATGTAAGCCGCGTCGATCCAGTCAGCGCTGCGAAATCCTGCCGCTTCACCTAAATAAGACCAGTTCCTCTGACTGACAGAATAGATGTCGATCCCCGCGTCTCCTAAAAACCAGATTTCATCACCGATTAGTTCTATGGCCTGTAAAGCGCCCGCAGACAGCCCGTCAGCGCGGCCCAAAGGCGTGAATGACTCGGTATCGATTTCGTATCGCAGTACTCCGGCATCAGTGGCAAAGTAGACAAAGTCATCCAGCGCCAGCAGATGATTGATTGCGCTGACTTCAGGTGACTGCATCTCTGCCGGGATGTCTAAGGTCTCCCACTGTTCAATCAGCCTGTCGAATCGGACAGCGCCCTGATCGCCGCCCGCCCAGATGTAATCTTCGGTAATCGCCAGACACGTGAATCTGGCTGCAGGTAATCCGTCGCTCTGCGAATAGACATACCTGCCGCCGGAAAACAGGTCGATATAGCCAATAGAGGAATCCGCCAGAGCCCATAACTGATCGCCGTCTGTGAGTAACTCAAAAGGAGTGAAACCGGGTGCATTGGGGAATGTTTCGGGGATGAATTTCTCGTTATCGCTGTCGTATTGGAAGAGACCTGCGGACGAAGCTATCAACGAACCGCTTTCTGTGGTTACCGTCCAGTTGGGCTGCCGTTGCCAGGCGTAGCCTGGTAATGCTGTCAGCGACAGCAGCGTTAGAAGAACGGCACTATTGAGTCTTAACGAGGAAATAAGATGAATCCTGATTTACGCCAGAGGAATTGCTAAGATACAAAAAAACACAGCGTAAATCAAGATTTGTAATGTGAGAAGCTTATCTGAGTTACCTATGCCATGATCGCGTAGCCCCCATCGACCACGACCGTCTGGCCGATGATCATCTCTGACAGGTCTGAACAGAGAAAGAGTACTGTGTTAGCCACGTCTTCCGGCTCAGTCAAGCGGCCTATCGGAGTGCGTTTCTTTGATTCTGCGATCAATTCATCGCCAGTGGGGAAGTGCGTCAACGCGTCAGTTTCCACGATCCCGGCGCTGATAGCATTGATTCGGATTTTCTGCGGAGCCAATTCCGCTGCCATGTGCCGAACCAACGATTCCAGTGCCGCTTTCGATGCACCTACGACAGCATAATTGGGGATGGCACGCAGCGCACCGATTGAGGAAACTGCGATGATAGAACCGCCTCTGTCGCCCATTAATTTGACCGCGCCCTGAGATAAGGGAATCAAACAGCCAGCATTGATATCCAGCGTCCAGCGCCAGTAGCGCAGGTTCAAGTCCATCACCGATTTTAAGATGCCGGAAGCCGCATTTGAGACCAGAATGTCCAAGCGCCCGAATTTTTGTTTGATCTCATCGAACATCGCGGCGACCTCTTCCTCCTTAGCAACATTGGCTCGCACGATTAAGGCGCGCGCGCCTTCAGCTTCGATGGCTGCCGCGGTCTCTTCTGCTTTCTGCCGGTTGCGCAGGTAATTGATCGTAACGTCCGCGCCGGCCTGAGCTAACTTGATGGCAATCGCCCGCCCGATACCGCGTGAACTGCCGGTCACCAGAGCGACCTTCCCGGTCATATCCAGACACCCCGGATTCTGCTCGCAAAAACGATGCATAGCTCTTTTCTCCACCGATAAAGGAATTTCCAGAAATACGGGATTCTTCAGTCAGGGTTGGATACCTGTTAAAAGAACCAAGAACAATTCCGTTCCACGGCGTTTCCTAAAAAGAAAGACACCATCATGCTTGATCAAAATTTATTGAGGAGTTATATTAGTATCTTATTCTGTCAATCCCTGAATAGCATACCGTGAATGTCAGAAATAGGCACTGAAAATAAATACCCGGAACTGAATGATCTGAAACAGGGCGATTCTTGTCCAGTGGAAGCGCTCCCCACCGGACACATGCCCCAATTTGCGACCGGGTCGATCTTCCGCCCGATTTTGCGCATGGGCTGGCCTTCGATCATCGGATTTCTGTCTATCAACGTATACGATATCATCGATCTCTTCTGGGTAGCGAAACTTGGAGTTGCGCACGTTGCGGCTATCGCTCTGTTTGAAGGATTCCACTGGGTTCTGATCGCCTCGAACGATATCGCCGGTTTTGGATCAGTTGCCGTCATCAGCCGCCGCTACGGCGCAGGAAAATTGGGACACGCTGCGGCAGCCATCAAGGAGAGTTTCATCCTGAAATGGCTCTGTGCCCTGGTTTCCGGCAGCATCGGCTGGATCTTCATGGAAGATCTGATGAAGCTGATGGGCGCTGAAGGTGAAGTAATCACCCTGGGGGCCACCTACGGACGGATTCACATGCTGGCGTTAGGCTTCTATTTCTGCACCTATTCGGTTTTTACCTCACTGCGCAGTATTGAAGCCCCCATCCGCGCGATGCTGCTGATGGT
>JAHJDJ010000383.1 GCA_018812585.1 bacterium | reverse complement strand
TTTCGTGTTGGGAAAGAAATCACTCAAAAATTCGCGCTGATCCTTGCCCATCGAGTTCGTCGAAATATAGCGCGGAATCACCTGCTGATAACTGCCGGAAACATTCCAGCGGAGTTTAATCGAAGCCAGACCGAATTGTGACTCCGTTAGATTATGCGCGACCGCGCCGATCTTCAGCCCGAGCCCCGTTGAACCGGTCTGGTTCGCCGGGTAAACCGAAGCTTTATACATCCCGGCGGGCCCGCCGGTTGCTAAGATTACATTGACCGCGTTGAAAACCACAAATCCCCGCCCCGGACCTTCGAGAGTTTCCTGGTTCAAGGCTAAAGCGCCGCAAACCTCCTTTTGACTGCCTTTGGTTTTCGCCAACAGCTCCGCGACCTGATGCCCTTCCAAAACCGTGATATCGCGGAGTTTTACTTCGTCACCCAGAGCTTTGACCATCATGCGGGAAGTCCAGGGGCCCGCCGACGAGGCGCGTTGCATGGCGTCATTGTCGGTCTTGTAACCCACGTAACCGCCATATTTATCATGCGGAAAAGGGACGCCCAATCTCACCAGATGATAAAAGCATTCAGCCGAATGCTGAGCCTCACAAAGCGCGATATCACCATGAGTACATTTTCCATTGAAAAGATCCTGCGCCATCAGATGCGGTGAATCAGGCGTCTCTCCAGCCAGTGACAATTTATAGTAAGTCTGCTTATCGGAACCAGCATTGTTCGATGTTCCCGATCCCCAGCTTTCCGTAACGATAATGATATCACGCTGACCTTGCTGGTACAGGGAGAGCGCCGCTTTCAAGGCCGCCGCGCCGCTGCCGATGATGAGAGTGTTCGTCGCATAAAGAGGTACGTTAATGCCATCGATGGTGATAGCTTCTTTCGTCATAGTTTCGCCTCAATGGTTCGGTAGACTGCGCGATAAATTTCCCGGTCACGGATGACGCACCCTCCCGGTTTCAACGCGCGGATCAGTTCAGCGCAGCGCTTCGGCAGCGATTTGTTTCAAGGCGGCAAGCCCGCGTGCGACTCTCTCTTCACAGAGTTCCGGCCAGCGCTCCCGGTCGACAATGCCGATCCCCTCCTGAGCTCTCTGCTCTGAAGTCTTTACCACATGATCCATCAGCTTGACCAGCTCCGCCGTTTCCAGATCAGGAAACTTCGCCATGAAGGTTCGGTCAAAGATCGGCAGTTCAAAATACCCGCCATGATCTTCCAATGACAGATGTATAGCGGGATTAAAGGTGTGCAATATCTTCATTATTTCACGCAGCGCCACAGCGCCTTTGCCTATTTCGATTGGAAAAGTCACCATCCCTTCACGATCCAGTAAAATCCCGCCATCCTTGACATGAGTGCTCACGATCCACGGCAGTATTCTGCGGGTTGCCATGACCGGATCTTCCAGCATGGTCAAGAGATTCATCGTATCCAGACAGATCCCCAGCCAATCCCCCGGATCGGCATCGCACATCTCGAAAACGCGCAGCAGTTCAAAAGTCGTGAATTCAAAATGTGTCTCGATGGCCAGAATGACGTTATGATCCTTGAGCATCTGTTTCTGTGCGGTCAACGCTTCCGCCATCTCAGTTAGCAGCGTCTCGGTGGGAGGACTGTCATCTTTCCAGCGCATCAATCCGCCAGAACAGGAGCGCACGATACGCGTCCCCAATATTGCTGCCTCCTCCGCTGCCTTACGGTTATTCTCGAAGATATCTTTAGAGTCCCAGGTCGTCAGATCCCGCGGAATGTGCTGACCGTTCCCCCATTCCAGGTAGAGATCATGGTCGGCTGCGAATCCCGCTAAAGCCTCAAGATATCCCCGGTCGCAGTTCTGGCGATGATGCAGCTCAAGTCCCGAAAACGCCACCCCTTCCGCGCCGTGATCGTCCGCCCACTTCAGCAGTTCCAGCGGCTCTAAGTCTAACGGATACAGACTGTAATTATCAATCCCAATTTTCATTATTTTTCACCTACCCCATTTAAGCCAACTGCCAACTGCCAACAGCCAACTGCCAACTGCTAACAGCTATCAGCCGATTTTCGCAGCATATAATCGTGGTCGATGAACGGTTCGTCATCAAAGTGCAGCTCCATTAAGGCGATCCGCTTCTCCAGATTATACCTGAAATTCGTGCCGTGAATCAAGGGTGTTTCGCCCTGCTCGGTCATCGCCATAAACTCGATGCCGGTTTCCAGCAAACTCAGTAACTCATCGGTGTTGGCTATCTCCTTTTTCATCATATCCTGTAGAAATTCGCGCCATTTCTGCTTGATTTTTATTCGCCCGCCGTCCATATAGCCGTACACTCCGGCAATCCAGGCAGCCACATTTCTCTGCGTCATCAACCAGCAGCGTAATGCCTTCAAGCGAATGAACTGATCCTCGATAACATTGTTCTCCCCCGAAGCTTTTTCCGCCTCTTCAAGCTTCTCACCAAGCAGTTCAATCGCTTGATCAATCGGTTCCCAAACGTGCTGATCCATCCGCTCCACGTCCAGGCGGCTCTTTTCCGGAGTCGTCAATTGAAACAGCACATCCCGGCTTAAATCGACGTTATTGGGATTATGAGGCGTGGTGCACATGAAATCCTCGTAATAACGCCGCTCTTCTTCTGAAATCGCCTCGAGATTCGGCACGAAGGGTCTAACCCACAACCGATACCAGGTAAAGCCATGAGTTGAATACAGCGGTGATACATTTGGGAATGCCAGAATCGCCTCCTCGGTCAGTCTCCAGGCCTTCATCAAATCCTGGCAGAATTTCCCCGCCCATCTTTGGGTAATACTCCGCAACGCTTCATCGCCATCCATCTGGGGGTTGAACTGAAACAGCCGCGTGATTTCGTGATTGATATTGTAAGGAACCAATTCAGGTGGACAAGTGCCCCCGGTATTGGACAAACAATCGATCCCCTGACCGTGCAGTAATTTCAAGCGTTGAAAGGTCAGATTGGGATAAGGAACGCCCAGCAGCGGTTCAAACATGATATGCGGACCGGCAGTGAAATAAAAATGAGCTAAGCTGCCGCGCTCATGGATCTCCGTCTGCTTGACTTTCTCGCCCTCTTCAGGGTAATTCTGATAGACCGAACCAGCATTGATCGATTTCGAATCTGGATACTTGGGATGGTTGTACGGGATATCCCACCCTCGGGAAATCAGCGATGCCGCTTCCACGTCCAGATCTTCGCCTAAACCCTCCCAGATGACGTCATGCTCGCCATAAAACGATTCCAACCGCGTCATCACACGGAATTCAGGATTGATCTTCTTACCAGCATCGCGCAAGGTCTTTAAGAAGAGGAGAGCATTTTCGCCTGCCACTCTAGCGATCTCCGCGTCGTCTTTCCATTCGCGGATCAGATAGGGGCCGCCATTGCGTCCCACATAGAGCGATTTTGTATGTTCAAATCCCGCGCCGCTGTCATTCGTCCAGATGCTGATGAAACCCAATTCTGGAACCTCGTCAAGCAGCTTCTGCGTCATCTCAGCATAATGATCCCGCACCAGCGGATGCGCGATCGTCATGTTATAGCGCGGCTTGAAACTGCGGAAGGGATGATCCACGCGCGCCCCTCGCAGCATAGGATATTTGTCGAAGAACCGCTCCGGCACCGACCGCGGTTCGAAGCATAGCAAACCCGGTGTCAAACCATATTTAGCAGCCAACCGCGCGTTCTCTTTCAGGTAAACCAGGTTAGCTGAAAGGTAATAATCAGGATACAATCCCCGGTTCAGCTCGCTGGAAACAAACTGATCCAGAGCCGGGCAGTGAGTGTAAAACATCGGATAGGTTTCACCCTCTGGGCCTGTCTCCAGCGACATGGGATAGGCTAAACCATTCACCTCGATATGCGTAAATCCCTGTCGCGCCAGCTCCCGTATGTAGGTCTCCCGAGATAACCCTTTCTGAATCCGCCCTGCCTGCGTGAGGAAATAATCGTAGGTCGCCCGGTTCCAGAAAAAAGCCGGTTGGATCATCTGCGTCTTCTGATACCGGTCAATGTGGTCATCGGTCAGATCGTCCAAAATGTGGCGCATAAATGCATAAAAATAGCAGGCATGAGTCAGATACAGAGTCCCGCAGCCGTCCGCTTGGAGTGAAAACAATATGGCGCGCGACAACCTCTCTTTGTGGATGGCGTAATCCGACTCTGAAACAGTCGTTTCCGGCGGGCCGATATAGACGTCGAAACAGCCTGCTTCATGTTCGGGGTATTTGTTTACCAATTTGACAGTGATCTTGTTTATATCAGGGAACAATTCCGCCAATGCGGTCTCCACGACTGGCGGCGTATCACCCACTAATCGAACCGTATGAACCTGCTTCAATGCTTCTGCAACTGTCATGGAATCAAGCTATCCTATAGATTTAATCGCTTCCAACAATTTATCCACGTCGTGCTTACGATTATACAGATGAAACGAGACGCGCACGCCTTCCTCCATCCCTCCCGCCGCGCAGTCCACCGATTGCTTGCTTTGATATGACTCCAACCCCTGAAGAGAAAATGTAACAAAGGCGAACCAAAATATCAAGGAGAATGTGTCGGGTTCCTTGATTGTGCTATCGCCTGCATGGCGCGGGATTCTACCTTCATCCAATTCTCGAAATCCCCACAATTCGCTTGTAAGTTCCCCTCATTTTAAATATATTCCGCAACGGGTTTAAATCATCTAAACGGAGCTGTTTATGGATACCGCCGTATTTATGAATTCTGCGATATGGCATTTTGTCGTCTTGCCTCTGCTCATCTGCTGCGCCCGCATCACCGACGTATCGATCGGTACCGTGCGCATTATGCTGGTTGCCAAAAGCTACCGCCTGCTGGCTTCAGTCATCGGATTCTTTGAAGCTCTGCTCTGGCTGCTGGTGACCGTGCAAATCATCCAGCACCTGACCGCCCCAATTTATTTCATCGCTTATGCCCTCGGATTCGCGCTGGGGAACTATGTCGGTATCGGATTGGAACACAAGCTGGCGATGGGATCGGTTTTGATTCGAGTGATTACACGCAGGGAAGCCACCGCTCTGGTCGAGCAGTTGCGGAATCAAAAATACATCGTGACCTGTCTGGATGCGGAAGATAACGATGGAGCAGCCAAAGTCTTTTTCACGGTGGTCAAGAGAAGGCAGATTCCGCCGGCGCTGAAAATAATCAAGGAGTTCAATCCCCATGCGTTCTACACGGTTGAAGATATGACTTACGTTCAGAAGCCGCAACCCATGCGCACCGTGCCCCACGACCGCATCGGCTTTAAACGGAAGTGATTTTCTACCGTGCCGTCGAGTCTCTATCGTGGCGGCTTTTTTGCGCCAAATTTGTCCGCCAATCGAGTATGTCCGCCAGATCTGTCATCCCGCCGTGCGGAGATTTTTGGGGGCGATGACAGATTTGTCACTTTCGCTGAAAATGGAATACCGTAGCCGGGCTCGTCCCTGAGCCCGACCGCCGGGGTGCGAGAAGGCTATAAGAGCGGTCATTCCTGCGAACGCAGGAATCCAGTGGAGCCAGAATCAGCAAATATCTGAACCGTCAGATGCCGAGTCCTGAATCAAAAATAACGACTGTTAGCATATAATATACACCATATACTCACAAAACGCAAGAGATATATTGTATATATGATACAATAAAAGAACGAGAGCACACAATTGGAATGTTTTTGGGGGGAGGGGAAAGAGGAGGGGAGAGATTCTTACTAGATGATCTTATGCTTAACTATGGTATTTTCGATTGCCTGAAACCAATCGATATAATCACCGATAGATCCTTCGATTAAATTGATTTCAATGCGCGTAAGCTCTCTATCAAAGAGCTGGTGAGCAACATTTTGAAGATCTTCTTCATTTATTGAGTAAATGATATGATCCTTGGCGACACGTTCCATATTTCTTACCAATTAATCTGATCACTATTAACCTAACAACTGTAAAATATATTTTGCCTATGCCAGCGAATTGAATTACTGTGAGGATAGAATTCGGATTTAGATGGCAAGTTTATTTGACGATTCTCGCTTGCTAATGTGCGTATCAACTCGAAATCCTCTATTTTCCCATAATTTTTGGGGAGCACAACCACTTTTGGTGATACCTGAATTCTATATTGCTCATCCAAGGTAATCCAACCAGCGTCAAAACACCAATGATGTAAATGACATAAAGCTAAGCCATTCCATATATCATCTCGCCCAAAAACACTATGTGGTACAATGTGAGCAGCTTGTACTTCCCAATTTAATTGGTCTGGTGTAAGCATCTTTAAACCACATATCGCACATCTAAATGCATAAGTTTCAATAACAGCTAACCTAAAACCTCTTAAGCGGATCAAATGCTCTTTAGCTTTTCCAACATTTCTTCTTCTAATATCTATAGGATTATAATTTTCTGGCCTTTTGGCATTTGATAATCTCTTAATAATCTTCTGAACTTCATACGATCTCGTTGATAATGACTCCTTTTTTACGTGCGAAACATTTAATAAATTCAATGCTCTATCAAATCCTCTTTCCATTAACATCCATTCTCTTTTATTAATAAGTTTTGCAGTCTTTGTGGGATTGGAAAGCAAATCATTTTTTGCAAGAGCATCTGCTGCTCGAAAAAGTAATCGATGCCACAAAGAGGATCTTTTTAAACGGTTCTGTTTCATATATATAGATTCTAAATAAACCGCACGCTGTTCATCGCTTAAATTGAATTCATCGGCTAATTCACCTACAATTTCTTGGCCAGAACTAAAGTCTTTTATATGACCACCGTGTCTTAATAGAGCCTTTAGCAAGGCGATTTCAACATTTCCTCTCGTTGGCATATTGTATTTTTCGAGCATCTCACTTTCGTAGCTCACACTTCACCTTCTAATAATTGTCTCTGAAAGCTTGTGAAGTAACGATTAAATCGAACGATTCAGCCTCAAACTCAGGGAGTACATGTAGACAATCGCCTAGTCTAAAATCCGTAGTTATTTCTACCATCATAATCCAATCTGATAATCTACCACAAATATATGTTAAAATCCTGCAGTTGTCAAGTGAAACTTTGTACACTATTTTATCAACCAGTTCATCCCATACACTCAGCCCGCACCACACACCTCTGCTATGCGTTCCCCCCCCCCAATCCGTGCAATCCGTGATCGCGACAATTTGCTTTTTTCAATTTGATATCTTCCATCCCCCACACCCCAACTAATCCATTGACTTTTTCCCTCCTCTTCCCTATCTTATACTATCTTATCCCCGTTAGAGCAACCCGATCATGAAACTAACTCTCACTATCCTGTTCGCAGCCGTGATTGTTATGAGCGCGGCCGCGCAATCGTCCGAAATCGAAGAGCTGCTGGACGACGTCGGCATCAAACCGACCGCTATGCAGCGCGGCCAGATGGACATTATCGGCTTCGCCTCCACCGCCGCGCAGATGGATCAGGTGGTGTCGCAGACTGTCACCCTCGCCAGACCCCAGGCCGATCGTTTGTCCTTCCGCTATAACTGGAATCGTGAGACCAGCTTCATCGCCGGCGTCTGCCCGCACGACGATTACGAATATGCCGGGCGATTGTATCATCTGCTGATGCCCCATATCAAAGCCAAACGGGTCGTGATCTTCGGCGTGTTCCACAAAGCGCGGGTCTTCAACGTAGAGGACAAGCTGATTTTCGACAGCTACGAGGCATGGCACGGGCCCTATGGACCGGTTCAGGTTTCTGCTTTGCGCGCGGAGATCTTAGAGCGTCTTCCCGAATCCGATTATCTCGTCGATAACGACATGCAGATGGTAGAACACTCCGTCGAAGCGATCGTCCCCTGGCTGCAGCAGTTCAACCGCAGCGTTGAAATCGTCAGCATTTTAGTGCCGTACATGAACTGGGAAACGATGGACAGCCGGGCTTCCGATCTGGCGTCCGCCCTCTCCACGATTATCCTCGAAAATGACTGGAACCTGGGCGAAGACGTCGCCTTCATCAGCTCGGCGGATGCGGTGCATTACGGCGATGCCGGCTGGGGCGGCAGCGATTTCGCCGATTTCGGCGTTGACGTTCCCGGTTACCAGAAAGCCGTTGACAGGGACGTTTCCTTGGCAGAAATGTACCTGACCGGCCCGGTCACCGCGGATAAACTGCGCGGCTTCCTGCATTCCTGCGCGGACGCGGAGGACGTGAAGCAGTATAAAATCAGTTGGTGCGGTCGCTTCTCGATTCCCTTCGGATTAAACGTGGCATCGAGGGTTGTCGCTGAGTTGGAGGGCCGCCCTTTGACAGGCTATCTGCTGGATTACGGCAGCAGCGTCAGTGAGGCATCGCTGGAAGTCGAGGGCATCGGCGTCACCGCGCCGAATAACCTGCATCACTGGGTGGGATATGCGGCGATAGGGTATCGATAAATATTAGCGTTAGAGTTCCATAGGAGTTGATCATGCTGAAGACAATCACGGTTATAACCGCTCTTTGCTG